>JAKEER010000717.1 GCA_022616615.1 Acidobacteriota bacterium | reverse complement strand
CGCGCAGCGGCACGGGGGTGGTCTGAGGGATGCACCGAGAACCGTCATTCAAAGGTTTCGTATCGTGGAAGAGCCTTTGCGGCGCGAAACGCTCGATTGGACGTGTCCGCAAGGGCCGGTCGCACCACCCCGGCGCCGGCTCTGCCATCGCCCGCCCCTCCTCAGCCGGGGAGGGGAATCAAGATGTCCAATCTCCAAATTCCCGCGAAGGCGCGAATCCAGTGGGGTTCGACGAGGAATCTGGATTCCCGCGTTCGCGGGAATGACGGAGACCTAACTTGGTTTTGCCTCGTCCAGGTTCGGTCAGTCGAAAGTTCAGACGACGCGGTCACGAGATGGAGTTCACTGGCTGCGAGGCCTGTTGCTCAGTGCGCTTCAAGAAATCGTTCAGCACGTTCATGAACCGCTCCGGCTCTTCGACGTGCGGCATATGAGAGCTATTTTCAAACAAGACCCACTCGGAGGCAGGAATGCCACGATGGATGGTTTCGACAATGGTGGGTGTAGCCTCATCGTAGCGGCCCGACAACAGCAGGACCGGCACTCTAATCTCGCCAAGGCGATCCACGATGCTCCAGTTCTTGAGTGTTCCAATGCAATGAAACTCGCTGGGGCCGTTCATCGTGTGATAGACCTCAGGATACTGGGCAAGCTTCTCAAAACTGCGATTGACACAGTCTGGCCAGGTGTCGAGCCTGCAAAGGTGCCGCCGGTAGAACACCATCACCGCTTCCTGGTAGGCCGCATCGCTCGTCGTGCCCGCAGACTCGTGGCGCAGCAAAGTCTGTTGCACTCCAGAAGGTAAGGCGGCGCGGAGGCGGTTCGCCTCGGCTAGCCATTGCGGCATGCTCGCTGGAGAGTTAGCAACAATCAGGCTCGCCAGTCCCTGCGGCCTCGTTAAAGCGTACTCCATTCCCAGCATCCCACCCCACGACTGCCCAAACAAATGAACCTGCTCAAGTCTCAGCGCCTGGCGAACCACACCGACTTCCTCAACAAACAACGGCACGGCCCAAAGCGACGGATCGTTTGGGTGGTCTGATTTCCCGGAGCCGAGTTGGTCATAGAAGATCACCTGACGGCCTTGGCTCGCGGCTTCCTCGATGGGCTCCAGATAGTCGTGAGTTGCACCGGGTCCACCGTGCAGACACAGCAACGGCAATTTGTCCGCGCTCTGCTGCTCACCAACAACGCGGTACCATACTTTGAAGTCGCGAAATGGAATGTATCCTTCGCGAACTGGAACGTCTGAAGGCACGAGGTGAGGTTCTCCTAAGAAAATCCCCTTAAAAAGGGGGAAAGAAGGTGAAGCGACAGCGGTCGCGAAGCCTTCAGAGGGTTGTCTTGATGGGTTCGGGAAAGCCGAGCGGACAACCCCCTGGCGCTTCGCGACCGCTGTCGCTTCGCGCCGCTCCCTGCGCATTGATGTCAACTTAAGGCAGGACCGGGCCCACGATTGGCGAAAAGCACGCCAATCGTGGCTACCCATGCCCAACTCAGTCGTCTTGGAAGCCATGATTGACGTGCTTTCTGCGTCAATCATGGACGAAACCGCCTTAAGTTGACAGCGCGTCCCTACTATTGAATTTTTCCACAGCTCCAGGACAAATCGTTGGCGCCACCCGCAAAGGCGCCACTCGTCAAGGCTCCCGTTTCACGGGAGTATACATAGGACTGGGCATTGGGCGGATACTTCCAAGTTTCTCGTCAACCGCATGGATCTTGCTCACACCACGCTGCTCGACTTCATCGATACGAATGACCGCGTGCAATGGAATATAAGTTCTCTCAACCCCGGCAAACTCGGCCTGAAGCCGTTCCTCGGATGGATCAACCACGACAGTGGTCTTTTCTCCAAAGAGTAAACCTTCAACTTCGATGAAACCAAACAACGACCCATGGTCAACCCGCCGGGCATAGATCTCGTAGACTTTGCCCTCATTGACAAACATGATCTTGTAAGCGCGCTTCTTGTCTGCTGCTTTCATGACTCCCTCAGCCCGGCGACAGTGTTCAACCAACGCATTCTATGCGCCCGCCGTCGCAGCATCAATTCGAAACTGAACCCGCCAACCCGCCGCACATCTTGTTGACGCAGATTTTCACCGGATGCTAGACTCCCTGAGTCAGCCAACGGTTGCTTTTCGAGATTTCAGGCGCCCGCCCAAGTAGGCTTGGCACGATAAGTTCGAAGCTCGTGAGCGCGCTCGTGCAAACGCTCCACATCCATTAAACTAATCCAAAGACAAAACTCATGGCACAAGTCAGACGAAGCCCGGAAGAACATGAAGTTGTGGTTGTCGGCTCCGGCGCCGGCGGCGGATCAGCAGTTCAGGTGCTAACCGAAAAGGGCATCCAGGTAACGCTGCTCGAGGCTGGCCCAATGCTCGACCCCGCCAAGGAATTCAAAGAGCACATGTGGCCGTACGAAGTGGATCATCGCGGAGCGGAAGAAGGCGGCGCTGCCTACTTCGGCAAGGGCAAGTCCTTCGGTTACTTCACGACCAGCAGCGGTGGCTGGCAGTTGGAAGGTGAGCCCTATACGGTGGGTGAGGGCAGCGAATTTCTCTGGTTTCGCTCGCGCATCATTGGAGGGCGGACCAACCACTACGGAAGAATGTCGTTCCGCTTCTCAGACTACGACTTCAAGCCTTACGACCGCGACGGTCTTGGAACCAACTGGCCGATCTCCTACCAAGACCTCGCTCCATACTACGACAAAGCCGAAGCTTTCATCGGCGTCACGGGCAGCAAGGAAGGTATTCGCAGCGCACCGGACGGTGTTTTTCAGGATCCTCCGCCGCCAAAAGCCCACGAGATTCTGATCAAGAAAGCATGCGACCGAATAGGAATTCCGTGCATCCCAAACCGGCGCGCGGTGATCACCCGTGAGCTCAATGGCCGTCCGCCCTGCCATTATTGCGGCCAGTGCGGCCGCGGCTGCCTTACTGCGTCCAACTACGCCTCGAGCCAGGTGCAGATTTTCCCAGCCATGAAAACCGGCAAGCTCAAGGTCATTGACATGGCGATGGCCCGCGAGGTCTTGACGGATGGCAATGGCAAGGTCGTAGGCGTTTCTTACATCGACAAGCGCACTCGCGCCGAAGAGCGCATCCGCTGCCGCGCGGTGATTCTCGCGGCCAGCGCCTGCGAGTCGGCCCGCATTTTGCTGAACTCCAAGTCGAAACACTTCCCGCATGGCCTGGCCAATGGCTCAGGCGTGGTTGGGCGCTTCCTCATGGATACCGTGGGCTTTGGCCTGAGCGGCCAAGTGCCGGCGCTGGAAGGACTCCCGCACTACGACACCGATGGATTTGGCGGCGCGCATCTATACATGCCGTGGTGGCTGTGGGAGAAGCACAACGAGGTGGGGTTCCCGCGCGGCTATCATATCGAGATTGGTGGCGGCTACGGCATGCCAGGCATCGGCTCTTTCCACCGACAAGCTCGCAAGTACGGTTACGGCAAGAATCTCAAAGAAGGCGTGCGCAAGGAATACGGAACTACCGTCGGCTTTGCGGGCCGTGGCGAGATGATCCCGAACAACCACAGTTATTGTGAAATCGATCCAAAGGTCGTGGACAAGTGGGGAATCCCCGTGCTGCGCTTTCATTTCAAGTGGACAGATTATGAGTGGAAGCAGGCTCGTCACATGGAGCGCACTTTTGCTGAGATCATCGAGACTATGGGCGGCAAGGTGCTCGGCTTGAGCGCGGCCGAGCGTGAGAGCAGCGGCATCTCGGTGCCTGGCACTATCATCCATGAAGTCGGCACGGCGCGCATGGGCAACGATCCCCGCACTTCGGCGGTCAACGGCTTCTGCCAGGCGCACGAAGCCAAGAATCTATTCGTGTGCGACGGCGGGCCATTCGTCAGCAACCCGGACAAGAACCCTACGCTCACCATCAACGCTCTCAGTTGGCGAAGCTGCGACTACCTGGCAGAGGAAATGAGAAAAGGCCATGTCTAACACATCGGAAACCTTGATCCAAATTGAGGATATGTCTCGGCGGGACGCGCTGCGAAGCATTGCGCTGGCCGTCACAGTCGTTGCCGGCGGCCAAATGAAGCTGGAAGCCGCCCAGCACGTTCACAGCCAGGCAAAGGAAGAGAAAAAAAAGAGCGGGTCTTACAAAGCCAAGCTTTTCAACGAGCATGAATTCAAGACGCTTGGACGCCTGGCTGAGCTGATCGTGCCTGCCGACGCCGTTTCGGGCAGTGCCCGCGACGCAGGCGCGCCGGAATTCATCGACCTGCTCGCGAGCCAGAATGACGACCTGGCAGCCATCTTCACCGGGGGGCTGTCGTGGCTGGATGCAGAAATGCGAAAGCGCTTCTCGGCGCCGTTTGTCGAAGCCAAAGCGGAACAGCAAACAGCCATGCTGGACTTGCTCGTGCAAGCGGAACAGACTGACCGGGACCGCAAGACGAAGGGGCAGACCTACGAAGCGTCGGAACACTACAAGCACTTCAAATCCTACGGCATCTATGCGGCCTCGGATTTGGGGCCCGGAGTCGCTTTTTTCGACTGGGCAAGAAAAATGACCGTGGATGCTTTCTACACCAGCGAAATCGGCATCAAGGACGTCGACTTCCGCGGCAATGGCTCGGTAAGCAAGTACGAGGTCCCGAAGGAAGTCATCGATTATGCTTTGAACCACAGCCCGTTCGCGAGCTAGCCGCGCAGAAGTGCTGAGTCGGAACATCGAGAATGACTAATGACTAAGCACGAATGACCAAAGAAGCCCAAAACCCAAATGACGAAGATATGGACTTAGACATTCGGCCTTCGTCATTCTTTCGTCATTAGAGCTTCGTCATTAGTCATTCCTGGTCCTGCGTTCAGCGGTGCAATCTGCGTCCAGCTCTCCAGCCAAGTGCTCGAAACACTCGCCGTACAGCAGCCGGTCTTCAGCGACAATTCCCCGCCTTTTCTCTTTGGGCTTTGATGCTTTGCCTATAGAATTCAGCCTCCCGTTTGCGAAGCCGGATGCGGGTTTTCGAGTCCAGAACCAATTCATGAGTTTTTCGAATGGCAACAGAGTGGCCGTCCTGCTGAGTGGAGGACTGGATAGTTGCGTCTTGGCAGCCGATCTGGCGGCCAGAGCCAGAACAGTCTACCCGGTGTATGTGCGGCAAGGCCTGCTCTGGGAAAGCGTCGAACGACACTGGATCGACAAGTTTCTAGAGGCCGTGGCCGAACCGAATATCAAACCTCTGCGCGAGATTGATCTGCCAGTAACAGATCTCTACAACTCGCACTGGAGCACAACGGGAGAATCGACCCCGGGTCATCGGTCCGGCGACCATGAAGTGTATTTACCCGGCAGAAACCTGCTGCTACTGGCGAAGACCGCTCTGTTTTGCGTTCTAAACGAGATTCCAGCGGCAGCGCTTGGACCGCTGGCAGGCAATCCATTTCCAGACAGCACGCCGGAGTTCTTCTCAAAGTTTGAGGAGATGGCCAGTCTGGCGCTGGGTTTTTCACTCAGGGTCGAGACGCCTTTTGCGACGCTTTCAAAAGCTGAAGTCATCTGGCTGGGGAGGCATTTGCCGCTGGAGTTGAGCTTTTCTTGCATCAGCCCGGCTGGCCTGGATCATTGTGGCGCCTGTAACAAGTGTGCGGAACGGCGAAAGTCGTTTCAGCAGGCGGGCGTCGAAGATAAGACACGTTACCAGAGTCTGCCGCCGCTGGAGGATTCGACGCTGCAGTGAAGGCCCTGGGAGCGCGGGCGTCCCGCCCGCCCCTGCGCGGCCGGAGGCCGCGTCGGTGGCCTGCAGCCACAAGTGCGGGCGGGACGCCTTGGCGGGACGCCCGCGCTCCCAGGGCGGCTTCGTCGTTCCGAAAATGTCCAATCAGGTTCTTACTCAATTCATGCCCGACTCACTGACAAAACCTACCGAGATTCTGCGTTACAGAAGGATTTCCAAGGACGTCAAAACCGTCGTTCTGGCCAAGATTCTCCAGGAACTGCAGTCGGCGCCGACGTTGCAAACGTTGCTGCAGAACGTATACCGGATGGTTCGCGAGGAATTCAATTGCATAGCTGTGTTGGTGTCGATTTATGACAGCTACCGCGAGGAACTGGTCTATTACTCCCCCGGCGATCCCACCGAACCCACCAGCTATGAACTCAAGCTGGGGCGTGGCTTGGCCGGCAAGGTGGGCGCGTCGCAGTCGCCCCTGCGAATCGACAATCTCAGCGACTCCTTTCCCGAGTCTGTGAGCATTCATCAGGCGCTGGGAGTCAGGAGCCGCCATGTCATGGCTTCCCCTCTTGTCCGCCGGGGCGCTCTGCTGGGCGTGATCGAGGTTTTTTTCCGGGAGAGCTCGAAGAAGTTTACGGATGCAGAGTTGCTTTTCTTGACCGCGCTTTCCTACCAGATCGCCGTCGGCCTGAACTTTTTCAGACTCTCGGAGCAAGCCGAACGGCTCAGCCTAGAGGAGGAGAAGCTCGCCGAGGTTAGCCGGCGGATCAGTGCGTCGCTGGATTTGGATGAGTTACTGGATGTGATCATTGACGCCCTGCGCTCCCTGGTTCCCTACGATGCAGCCGGAATCTATTTGCTCGACAAGAAGTCGCAAGAGATCCAGCGCATGGTGGTCTATGGCTATGAGATCAGCGTCGAGCAGAACGAAATTCTCAACGTAGGGCGTGCTGCTCGTGAGATGGTCAGCCAGCAGGGCATCGCAGTGATCCTTCACGATCTTCAGCAACACCCGGCGTTTCTGAATGCCCGCAGCGCGGCGCGCTCAGCCATGGCGGCGCCCATTCTGAGCAACAATCGCATCATCGGAGTTTTTACGCTGGAAAGCGATGAGCAGGACGTTTACACGCGCAGCGATCTGGCCCTGTTTGAGAAGTTCACCCAGCAGGTGGCTCTATCGATAGAGAAGGCACAGTTGTATCGCGCACTGCTTGACAAGAAGCGGCTGGAACAGGAGTTGTCGATCGCTCGCGAGATTCAGTTGAGTTTCCTTCCAGCCAAGCCTCCTCAGCTGAACGGTTTCGAAGTGGCCGGATTGAACATCCCTTCGCGGCTGGTCAGCGGCGACTATTACGATTTCATACGGATCGTGGATGGCCAGTGGGGGCTGGTGGTGGGCGATGTTTCCGGCAAGGGAATTCCTTCCTCACTCATCATGGCCAGTTTCCGGGCGAGCCTGCTCGCCGAGATTCGCAACAACTATGCCATCCGCACGATCATGGCGAAGGTCAACCAGTTGCTGTGGGAGAGCACGGACGATCATCAGTTCGTCACGGCGTTTTACGGCGTGCTCGACGAAAAGCGGCGCATCTTGACTTACTGCAACGCCGGCCACAACCCCGTGATCTTGATTCGGGCCGACGGTTCCGCCTTGCGACTGGAAACAGGAGGCCTGATCCTGGGCGCCTTTTCCGACTCTGTTTATTGGGAAAACTTTGTGCAGATCCTGCCTGACGATCTGCTTCTGCTTTACACTGACGGCGTCACGGAAATCTACAACCATGCGGAAGAGGAGTATGGCGTCGATCGCCTGCAAACTCTCGCCACCGTCAACCGTCAGCGCAGTGCCAAGGAAATCACTCAACTCGTGAAAGATGAGATCCTCGATTTCGCCGCAGACAAGACGCCGCAGGACGATTTCACACTAGTTGTCTTGAAAGCTCTGGCTTGATCCCTGGCCAGGGCGTGCTGGTTCTTAAGCCACGAAACCCAGTCAAGGGTTATCGTGATATCCGGTTCTGTTCGTTCTCGTCGTCGTACTCGCCGTCGTACTCGGCATTTTCGAGGACGAGTACGAGGACCACGACGAGGATTCAGAAGGCGAGACCCTCCGTCATTCGGAGACACTGGACGAGAAGCTCGCCTGGAAGCTTCTCCGCAATCGTCCTCGAAACCGAAAAGGACGAGAACGAGGACGACGACGATCTAGCAACGAGATCACAGCCCGCCCTGCAGGTATGCTATGACATCCGCCAGGCTCTGGCGGTTCATGGATTTCTCGAGCTCTTCCGGCATGAGCGAAATGTCGGAGGTGCGGATCTCGGAAATGTTCCTGCGGAGCAGCGTTACGTCTCCTTCCTCAGAGGCGCCGCGCAGTGTAACCGCTCCTGGCGTTTCGTTGGCCAAAATGCCATCGAACAAACGTCCGTTTCTTGTCATAACAATGTAGTTAACGAAGCGTGGCTCAATCGAGGCGCTTGGGTTCAGGATCGCCGTCAGCAACTCTTCCTTCGTCTTACTGCTTATGCCTGACAGATCCGGTCCCAGTCTGGCGCGTTGGCGTTGCGGCATATGGCATTTGGCACAGTTCTTTTCGAAGACTGTCTTCCCGCGGAGAACATCGCCCCGCAATCTCAGTGCATCTCGATGGGCCTCAACAATCCTTGAGCGGTCGCCGGTCTGTTTGGAGAAATACTGCCGGGCCCGTTCGGCCAGAGCACGATCGGGATGTTCGAGCAGGCGTGCTTGGACTGTGACATCGATGGTTACTCTTTGTACTTTTCCCTCTTCCAAAGCCTTCAGCAGAGCAGCCATCCAGTCGCGTTGGCTGAGCAGCACTGCCAGCACTTTCTCACGCGTCTCCGGATTGTAGCTCTTCCAAGCCTCGAGCAGCGCCGAGGCGATGGTTGGATCATCAAAGGCAGACAAAGCCTCGATCGCTGCGATCTTTAAGGGAGCAGCTACTGGCGAATCCAAAATGCGGCGCAGCACTGGGCCGACGGATGCAAAGTTGCCGCCTTGCAAAGCTCGAACGGCAAAAACGCGTTGGGGCAGTGGCAGGTTTTCTGTCTGCGCTTCTGTCAAGGCTTTCTGCATCAGACCGCGCAACTCCAGATAACGTGCGGTCTCCCAGGCAGCGGCCTGCACGGGTTCGGATGCGCTCTTCAGGAACTTCGAGAGTGACGCTTCGGCGCCAGGAACGTTGAGGTTTTTAACACCCGCCAGTTTCAGCCCCCTGGCTAACCCTTTGAGACCAGCGTCAGGCTGCTTTTGCGCATTGAGCGCCTTGAGGAATCGGCTGATCTCGCCAGGGTCGTGTTTTCCGCCAATGAGTGAACCCAATTGATTGAGCAGGTCCGCATTATCCAGGGACGGATTCTTAGCGCGTAACCGGTCAAAAAACTCTGACGCAGACTCAGCCACCGAGCTGAGGATCGCCGTACGGAACCATGGATCTGCAGCGCGCTGCAAGGTAATCTCGGCAAGGGTGGCCAGCGCACGGCGATCTTTGCTGCTGCCAAGCGTCATCGCCAGTTGAAACTGAACTCGAGGTTCCGGATCCCGAGACATGGCTAAGACAGCATTTCTCAGAGCCTCCGATGTTTCCAGGAAAGGTTCAGACAGGCGCAGTGCATGCTCCCTGACGTGAAAGTCCGAATCCTTCAGAGCTCGACTCACCTGCGTTGCATCCAATGCAGATTGTCCCTCCAGCGCCCACAGAGCATGGATGCGCGCCTGCGGAAACGGACTCTGTTGCGCAAGCTTCGAAAGCAGTGGAATTGCAGATGGGTCCTGCCGCTCGAGCAGCAGTCGCTGGGCTGTTTGCCGGTGCCACCCATTCGTGTTCTCCAGTAGTTGAACCAATTCTGTCGTCGTCGCAGCGCTGAGTTTGGGTTTGAGATCGCGTTGCCGCAGCGGTTTGTTCGGCACAATCCGGTAGATCCGGCCCATCGTGTCTCCTGCCCAGAAGTCCATGTGCTTTTTGAGCTCTTCCGGAATGGATTCAGGGGTCTCGATGAATAAGCGGTAGATATCCGTCACATAGAGATTGCCATCGGGGGCGTTGGCGAAGTTGCACGGCCGGAACCAAACATCGGTGGAGGCTAAAAATTCAACACCGTCTTTGGCGCGATGAGCTGAAAAGCTCACACCATCAGGCTTCAGAACGTCGCGGTGAATCAAATTAGCGCTGACGTCACCCGTGAAGACGTTCCCCCAATACTCTTTTGGAAAGACATCACCGTTGTAGACGGTGCTGCCCGTGGCAGCGCTGAAATAGCCACCGACCTGCTCGGTGCGATTCAGTTGGTTTTCGTTATACCGCTCTTGACGCAGGCGCGTGCGCTCCACTCGCCAGGCTTGCGGCCGGGTGAGCGGAAAGATCGGCGCCGACGGCCGCCCGTGATCCGAGATGTCTTGGGCCATGGCTGGGATCTCGAGGAACGGTGTTTTGATCAGGTATTGCATTGGAAGCACGACGTGGCGGAGATGAACCGTATTCTGAGTGATAAACCGGTTGCCCCAATCGTCAAACGTCAGTCCAAACTGAGCCGGCCCACTGGCAGCTTCCGCAATACCTCGGTCTGGCCGAAACCTGAAATCTGCGCCTCGCACCAGGACTGGCGGACCCTCGGGGTGATCGGAGGAAGTAATGCGGCCATCCGATCCGGTGTTGGCGGCATAAATCCAGTTGTCGATGGCCAGTCGCGGATTGGTAATACGCGCTTCAGGATTCACTTTCGGAAACCCTGTATAAAGAACCCGCCGTTCGTCGGCTTTGCCGTCTCCATTCGTATCCTTCATAAATAAAATGTCGGGTGCGCTGGTCACGATCAATCCGCCTTTCCAAGGCTGCAGCCCACTGACTTGCAGCACCTGGTCCGCAAAAATGATGGCTTGATCGATGCGACCATCGCCGTCGCGGTCTTCGAGAAGTTTGATGCGTGAACGCGCTGGCTTCCCGGGGGGTGGATCTTTCGGATAATCGAGCATTTCAGCGACATAAATCCGCCCGTTCTCATCGAATACCATCTCCACGGGGCTCAGCACTTGAGGCTCGCTCACAAAGAGCTCAACTCGAAAATCGTCACTCAGCCGAAAACTTTGGAGTGCTGCTTCGGGGGAAAGCGCGGAAGCATCGGATTTCTTTTGGCTACAGCCAGCTAGAACCTCGATACTGGCGATGAGCACAAGCTTGGCAATTTGGTCCCGAAATCTCGACATTGAGCACACCTCGGAAAGAGAGTGGCAGAAATCACGGGCGAGATTCTTATCCATCGAGCAGTAACGGCAAAGCGGAAAATGCAATCTGAGGGGTCGAGAGCTGAAAGCGGTGGACAGAGGATGAGTCCTCCTTAATAAAGGGGGTTCTGGAGATTGGACGTTTTTGCCCCGGATGGGGCAATGGACGGTAGCCTGGGGCAGAGCGAAGCGACGCCCCAGGGGTCAGGGCCATCGTGAACCTCTGCCGCCCCGGCAGAGGCGTGGGATCAGCGTCCAGCGGGCATTCCGGCGCCCCTGCTGGGGCGCAGCCGAATTGAATGGATGCCAACCTGGGGCGTCGCTGACGCTTTGCCCCAGGCTACTCTCCCGTGCCCCTCCGGGGCGGCCGGGGCAGGCCCCCGCTTCGTTGCAACAGGGCGAGGCACGAAATATTGATTTGCTCTCTCGGTGGGCTGCAAGCCGCATTCTGCAGGCTTCAAATACACCGGAGATCGTCCAATCCCCACGGACGCGAAGCACTACGTCCCTACCGGATCAGATTCGTTTAGGAGATTAGAACCTTTCGCACATACTGCCCGTTGTTTTCCCAGCGGGTCTTCTTTGACTCCAGTTCCCCTTCTGTCGGCTGGACCCTGCCGTTTGCGTCAATCGCGCGCGAAACGAGGGTGTGCTCGCCTGGCTGCGTTCCTTCCCATCGATAGGTGAACAGCTTCCACGAATAGGGCGTGTTGCTCTTGTCGAGGGCAGCTGGCTTCCAGGGGCCGTTGTCGATGCTGACCTCGACTGACTTCAAGGGTGTGCCGTCGTTTAGCGCAAAGCCCAGCACTTTCAAGGTGCTGCCGCTGCGCGTCACCCGAGCCACCATTGACTTGAGCTGCATGCGACTGACAGAGGTTTCATTCCAAGCGACGCCGCTACCGATCTTGTCGCCACGCAACGTGACGTATTCTCGAGCCATGAACTTGCCCATGAATCGGCGGTCCATGAGATGGATCTGCTCCAGCCACTTCACATTGGCCACGCCGTACCAGCCGGGAACAATCAGCCGAACCGGACATCCCTGGGCTAAGGATAGCGGTTGCCCATTCATTTCGTAAGCGACCAACACCTCGGGTCGAACTGCATCCTCGATGGAAAGGCTGCGCGCAAAACGCTGCTCAACCTTCTGGGTGGAGCCTCCGTGCGATACTTCTTCAGTTCCCTTGTCCGCACCGAAGAAAACCACTTCCCTGGCTTGAGATTTCACGCCGCAGTCTTTCAGCAACGCAGCTAGAGGCGTGCCTGCCCAGCGTGCATTTCCGACCAGAGGATTGCCGCGAGGGTTATTGTTGCCGGAGCATTCGAATCCGACCACCTGCTCGAGGCGGCGCCGCTTCTTCAAGTCCGGTAGCGGCAGCTCAAGAGGCCGATCGATCAGTCCAGTGATGCGCAGCCGGTAGGTGCTGGCATCCACAGTCGGTTGGCCGTAGTGCTGAACGGTGAAAAACTGGTCGCTGGGCGGGAGAAAGTTTTGCAGCGTCCGCGTGTCGAAATGGCGCACTCCAGGACGGGGCGTGGGATTGAAATCTTTTGGAAAGTCGGTAAGCGGAATTACTTCTTCCCCCTCGGCCAAAACGGGGAGAGCCCAGGTAGCGAGTCCGGCCAGGGCGCCGCCAGCGGAAAGAACTCCTTGCAGCATCTCGCGTCGGGTGACAGCGTCAGGCATGGTGCACTCCTTATCATTCCGATTGGTTTTCAAGTTGGTAATTACCTCTCATCAGGAGATCATTAGCTTGCCAGCCCCAAGACTCTGTCAAAGTCCTGCGCCTTTCCTCCTCGAAATCCAAAGGCCGAGGACGACGATGAGGACGAAAACGACGACGATTCCAGAAAGGAGAACAAAAGGCTCCCTCACGCAAGGCCCAACGATTACTGCCATCCGAGCGGGACTAACATTCGGCAACTGGCGCCTACCTCCCTCTCCCCAGCAGCACGATCGGAATCGTCCGCAGACAGATCTTGAAGTCAAGCAGCAACGACCAAGTATCGATGTACTGAAGATCGAGCTTCATCCACTCGTCAAAGTCAATGTCGTTCCTTCCTTGAGCCTGCCAGAGACAGGTGAGTCCCGGTTTCATGCGCAGCCGGCGCCTCTGCCAGCGTTCATACTGTTCCACCTCCTCAGGGATGGGCGGACGTGGACCCACAAAGGACATGTCTCCTTTCAGAATGTTCACCAGTTGCGGCAGTTCATCGATGCTGAACTTGCGCAGCCATTTGCCAATCGGCGTGCAGCGCGGATCATTGCTCAACTTGAACACCGGCCCGGATCTCTCATTGAGGTGGTTGAGCCGGCTTTTGACCTCCTCGGCCTCGACAATCATCGAGCGAAACTTGTAAAGCACAAACCTTCTTCCGCCCAAACCGCATCTCACCTGTTTGAAAATCACCGGGCCTGGCGAAGTCAGCTTCACCAGCAGCGCCACCGAGGAGAGCAGCGGCGCGAGCAGAGCCAAAGCAAAGGCAGCGACCAGAACGTCAAAAGTGTTCTTGATGAAAAGAAGGTATTCGTTCTCGGGTGTAGTGGAAAAAGTGAGCAGCGGCAAGTCCTGTAAAGCTTCAAGGTAGATCTTGGAAGTAACATGAGGGAAGAAGCTCAGCATAACGCGCGTTTTGATGCCCTCTTCTTCGCAGATGAGGAAGATCTCCTCCAGGCGGGCGAGCGCTTCCTTGTCGACAACGAAAATGACCTCATCCACCACGTGGTTGCGCAGCACCTCGCCGAGCCGGCCAATTTCAATGAATGGATAGCTGCGCAGCCGCGAATCCACTGGCTGGCCTTCCGGAGTGTCGTTGGGTGCCCGAACCACACCCACGAGACGATACCCCCACTGGCGTGCTTCCTCCAGAGCCTCGGCAACTTTGGCCGCTTTTTCGCTGGCGCCAACAATCAACACTTGCCGCTCGCCATCGAGAATATGGGTGAACTGGCTGACTCCTGCTTTCGCATAGATTCGAAAAGCGCACAGAAACGCAAAGTTGACGACGGCAAAAATGGCGATAAACGGGCGGCTGATGAACTCATACTTCAGGACAAAGATAGCGGCGCTAATGAGAACCGTTCCGGCAAAGACCGTAAGCGAAACTTCCTGGATGACCTCAAACCAGTCCTGCGCAAGACCTTGCTTCCGCAGACGTATGAGCGCCAAGAGAATATTCCAAAGGATGAGGATGACGAAAAGCAGCCCAACATAGCTCTGAAACGGGAAAACCTGGCCAAAGTATGTGGAAGGGAGATGCGCGCGCAGCAAATAGGCCGTCAGGAACGACAGCAGAGTGACCAGCGATTCCAGCGAGGCGTAGATGAGCGTCGCAATGCGATATTTTCTTCGGATCATGTCGCTGGCGGGTGAGCAGGCTGAAAGGTGCGCCCAGGAAGAGAGTCGGAAAGGGGGGTTGCCCCTAAGTAGGGGACATCTGCCCCTTTCCAAAACTTCATCTCCGGCGCTCTTCTTGCCGACATACAAGATGAAGTGCGAGTCTAGCCCACGGTAAAATCCTTGTCAATTTGAGTCCTATGTCTGCTATGTCTGGACATGTGTTAGACTTGCGTTGTTTTTGGCCAGTTTTCAACCCACGTTTTGCCTGCCAGGGAAGTATTCATCTTGAATAGCAGATTTGCCCGGGGGTCGCTTCCCGCACCCTCTGCTCTTGGAACGGACCGACGCATGGTGCTTAAGCAAAGACTCTCAGCCTCTCAGTTCCTTTCAATCTTCATTCTTCTGATCTTAAGTTCTGGTTGCGCGGCATCGAGCGCCTTTAAGCGCGGCAAGAAGCTCGAGAAACTTCGCAACTATGACGAAGCCTTTGCCAGTTATCGGGCTGCCTATGAGAAGAACCCGAAGAACCACGAGTACCGCCTCTATTTCGAAAGAGCCCGCGCACAGGCCGCGATCGCCCACCTCGACATGGGCAGGAAACTCAGAGAGGTAGGAAAACTGGAAGAGGCCTTGGCTGAGTTCCGCCGCGGGGCAGAGATTGACCCGTCCAATGCTCTCGCTCCTCAAGAGATACGAACCACACAGAAGATGATTGTCGAACGGGAACAAAAGCAGGAGGAGGAAAAGCGGAAACTGGCAGAAATCGTAGAGCGAAACAAGGTTACGTCACCGCGCGAGACGCTGGCGCCAGTCAACAGCACTCCCATCGTCCTGAAACTAACCGGCGACCTGAAGCGCGCCTTTGAGTCGATTGCCAAGATCAGCGGCATCAACGTCATTTTTGACTCAGATCTAGGCAACAAATTAACCACTCAGGTTCCGGTGGATCTCAACAATGTTACGGTGATCGAGGCGCTTGACTTGCTGGCGTTGCAAACGAAGACTTACTGGGCCGTGGTGAACCCGAACACAATCATCGTCACCAACGACAACCAGCAGACGCGGCAGTTTTATGAGGAGCAGGTTATTAAGACGTTCTACCTAGGCAATACCCTCGCAACCGCCGACTTGCAAGAGGTTCTCAACACGCTCAGGACGCTGCTGGACCTGCGCAAGGTGGGGGTGATCAATTCCCAAAATGCCATCGTCATCCGTGACACGGCGGACAAGATCGCAATGGCGGAGAGGATTCTTCAGTCCATCGACAAGGCAAAACCCGAAGTCCTGATTGACGTGGCCGTGATGGAAGTGGACCGCACCTATACGCAAACGCTGGGAGTCAGTCCGCCCACCAGTGTTACAGGGGTTAACCCGCCCGGTGGCACTGGAACGACTATTTCCATCAAAGATGTGGACCGGTTGGGGAGCGGCAATTACTACATTACGATTCCTACGGCAACGTTTCTGGCCACGCGAACCAACGCACGCGTTTTGCAGAACCCAAGCCTTCGAGCGTCTGACGGCAAGATCGCCAAGCTGCGCATCGGGACGCAACAACCCGTGGCACAGGGCAGCTTTCAGCCAACGTTTGGCGGAACCGTGGGAGGTTCGCCGGTGGTCCAGTTTACCACCATTGACGTTGGCGTGAACTTGGACCTGACGCCGCGCGTCCTGCTGAATCGCGATGTGGCTATGAATGTCAAAGTTGCAATTAAGTCCATCAACGGCTTTGAGACCTTGAGCGGAAACCGCTATCCGATTCTCACCAACCGGGACATTGAGCACGACATCCGGCTGAAGGAAGGCGAATCGAGTGTTATCGGCGGTATTATTTCCGACTCTGACAGCGTTTCGATGGATGGAATTCCCGGTGCGCAAAGGATTCCGCTGATCAAGTACCTCTTTGGCACGGAAAGCAAGACACGAAGCGAAGCCGAAGTCATTATCGTTATCACGCCCCACATCGTCCGCCTGCCCGATTTCCAGGATTCCGATCTGGAAACCCTGGCCATCATGGGGTCGGGAATCAGCCCGCGCTTTATTGGAAAGCCCGTGCAGCTGGGGTCCGGCAAGGCGGTCGAGGCCAGGCCTGGGACGCCAGTTCCAGGAACGCCCGCGCCCTTCCAGCCTGGTGTGACGCCTGCAGCCGCAACCCGCCCTGCCGAAAGTCTGCCTATTCCACGGCTTGCCTTCGTCAAGCTGGGAGCTTCTCCGGCGGATCTGAATGCAGGCGCGAAATTCACGATTCCCGCTGCAGTCGAAAACGCACAAGATGCCAGCACCGTTTCTTTCGCCCTGTCGTTCAATCCCAAAATACTGAAGTTGGCCGGGGTGCAAGATGGCGGCTTCATGAGCCTGGACGGGAAGGCAAGCTCGCTGAGTCCGAGGATCGACAATGACAACGGCACCGTCACCGTCTCCTTGGTCCGGCCCGCAGGAAGCGCCGGTGTGAGCGGCAATGGCGTACTCGTGAATCTGCAGTTTGAGGCTGTTGGCCCAGGGACCACTTCAATCTCGTTCAGCCAAGCCACGGTGGCCGATGCTTCGCAAACGGCGCTGCCAACAAGTTCCTCCGGAACCCAAGTGACAGTAAAATGATCGGTGGGTAGTGTTGCGCCGTAGCCGCCGACTTGAGGAGGTGGCCTTCCGGAAGTTGCCGCCTCGTTATCTCGGCGCCTACAGATTCCGCTTTGCGGGAATCTCAAGGACGAAGTCGTGACTTTCACTCTTTGTTTTCCAAGATCGGCAACCACGAATCGCCAATCGGTAAGTGTCCATCGTCAGCGTGGTCTGACTCTGGTCGAATTGATCTTTACGGTGACGATAGTGAGTATTCTTTCGATGGCCGCCCTGCCCCTGGCTCGCGTTTCCATCAAAAGGCAGAAGGAAGTCGAGCTGCGACGCGCACTGAGGGAGATGCGCGAGGCTATCGACCGCTATAAAGATGCTTCTGACCGGGGGTTTATCGAGGTGAAGTTTGGTTCTGACGGCTATCCGCCAGACATGGAGACACTGGTGAAGGGCGTGACACAACTCAACGCAATAGACAAGAAACTGCGGTTTTTGCGACGAATTCCTAAAGACCCGATGACCGGCGCAGAGTGGGGGATGCGCTCATCGCAGGACACTCCAGACTCCAATAGCTTCGGCGGCCAGAATGTTTATGACGTCTATACAAAAAGCACGGCCACTGCGCTCGACGGGACCAAATACTCCGATTGGTAGGTTTCAGAGTTCTACCACTTGTTTGGCAGGGACGCGCTGCTCATTGATGTCAACTTAAGGCGGGATCGGGCCCACGATTGGCGAAAAGCACGCCAATCGTGGCTACCTATGCCCGAGTCAGTCGTTTTGGCAGCCACGATTGACGCGCTTTCTGCGTCTATCGTGGACGATCCGCCCTAAGTTGACATCAATGCGCGCTGCTGCGCGTCCGTTGGTGACGAAACCGGAAACCGCAACGGGGACGCGGGCACCGCGTCCCTACCGGGCCGGGGCCAAATGGCTTGGAGAAAGTGATGTCGCAGAAGGTTTTCCTCTGGAAGAAGACAACTCTGGAACGCGCTACTGGGTTTACCCTCATCGAGCTCATGATGGTGCTCACGGTGATTTCCATCCTCGTGAGCATCGCGATTCCGATTGCCAACTCGGCGATCATTCGCTCGAAGGAAGCGGTGCTTCGTAGTAACCTCTATACATTGAGAACGCTAATTGACCAGTACACAGCCGACAAGCTCAAAGCGCCGCAGTCTCTCGATGATCTGGTTACGGCTGGCTACTTGCGCTCTCTGCCAAAGGACCCCATCACCAACCGCAATGACACGTGGCAAATCGTGATGGAAGATGCCTCTCTTTATCCGGAGCAAACTGAAACCGGCATCTTCGACGTTCACAGCGGCTCGACAGCGACTTCCACAGACGGCACGCCGTATAGCGAGTGGTAGGAAGTAGCGGGGGACAGAGCATCCCTATTCCCCCTTAGCAAGTCTCAGCAAAAGGGGGCGGCGGAGCAGCTGCCCGGGGGTGTCTTGCCAGCTTGGAAAGTCGCACATCAGAACATTCGGTATCTTCCCTTGGCTCTCCGGCCTCGCAAGACAAGCCCCGCGCCTTCGGCGCTGCCCCCTTTCTTGAGAGGGACTCCATCGGACGCGACACTTCTGACTTCTTCACAGCTCCCCTGTACCCATCCCCTATCGCACGACGCCTTCAAGGGGACTGCTCGCTGTTGCGTAAAGCTTTTTGGGAATGCGCCCGGCCAGGAAGGCCAGCCTACCGGCACGGGTTGCGTGATTCATGGCCTCGGCCATCGCGACAGGGTCTTGCGCTTGAGCAATTCCCGTATTCATCAAGATTCCGTCAGCCCCTAGCTCCATAGCCACGGTCGCGTCGGATGCCGTCCCCACTCCCGCATCGATAATGAGCGGAACCTCGCGAATCATTTCCCGCAGGATGCGAATGTTAGCCACATTCTGAATGCCCATACCGGAGCCGATCGGCGCTCCCAGCGGCATCACTGCTGCCGCGCCCGCCTCAATAAGCCGCCGCGCCATGACCAAGTCGTCGTTGGTGTACGGCAAGACCACAAAATCTTCCTTGGCAAGAGTTTCGGTAGCCTGGAGCAAGCCGAGGTTATCGGGAAAGAGTGTCTTCTCATCGCCAATAACCTCGAGCTTCACCCAATTCGAAAGTCCGGCTTCCCTGCCCAGCCGCGCGGCGCGCACGGCTTCATCGGCCGTGTAACACCCCGCCGTATTGGGGAGAATGAAATATTTCTTTGTATCGATCCAATCCAGCAACGACTCCTTGTTGCGGTCAGACAGGTTGACCCGCCGCACGGCTACGGTCACAATCTCCGCGCCCGACTTCTCCCAGGCCTGGACCATCTGCTGGTAAGACGCATACTTGCTCGAACCCACCAACAGGCGTGAAGAAAATTCCCTGTTCGCAATCTTCAGTTTGTCATCAGTCATTGTCCCCTCGATGATGCTGCTCATCAAATTCATCTGCCCTGCATGTCTTCGACATTCTAACGAAAGCGCCTGCTGGTCGCCAGGGAAACTCCTGGGAGCGCGGGCGTCCGGCCAGGCGTCCCGCCCGCCCGTGTGCGGCCGGAGGCCGCGTCCGTGGCCTGCGGCCACGGACGCGGGCGGGACGCCCGCGCTCCCAGGGTTGACCGCTCGCATTTCCCGGAGTACTGTTCCTAATTACTAGACGTCATCTGCAAAGGACAACTCTATGAACCCGGTGCCTGATGTAAAAAAAGCCAAATTCACCAACCGCCTGATTCACGAAACCAGCCCCTACCTCAGGCAGCATGCGCACAACCCCGTGGATTGGCATCCCTGGGACCCTGCCGCTTTGGAGCTGGCTAAGCAGCAGAACAAGCCGATCCTGCTCAGCGTCGGCTACTCGGCTTGCCACTGGTGTCATGTCATGGAGCGCGAGTCATTCGAAAATGAAAATATCGCACGCATCATGAATCAGTGCTTCGTCAACGTGAAGGTAGACCGCGAGGAGCGTCCGGACCTTGATTCGATTTACATGAACTACGTCCAGATGACTACGGGCAGCGGCGGATGGCCCATGACCGTTTTTCTCACTCCGGATCAGGTTCCGTTCTTTGGCGGAACCTATTTCCCGCCAGACGACCGATACGGGCGGCCTGGTTTTCCCAAGATCTGCCTGGCAGTCTACGAGGCGTACCAGCAACGTCGGACCGAGATTGAGAAATCGGCGCCGGACATTGTCAAGAGCCTGCAAGGCATGAACCAACTGCCGGACCCTCAAGGCTTACCAGGGGCGGAGACGTTGAGCCTGGCCTACCGCAATCTCGCGCAGCGCTTCGACCTCACCCACGGAGGATTTGGTGGCGCACCAAAATTTCCAGGTTCGATGAGCTTGGCTTTCTGTTTGCGGCACTATCATCGCACCGGTTTCCAGCCGGCACTGGACTTTATCCAGCTCAGCCTGGAGAAGATGGCACTCGGCGGCATCTACGATCAGCTCGGTGGAGGATTTCATCGCTATTCCGTCGACGATCACTGGCTTGTCCCGCATTTCGAGAAGATGCTCTACGACAACGCCCTGCTCAGCCGCCTGTACCTGGACGCTTTTCAGCAGACGGGCAATCCTTTGTACCGACGGATCACCGAAGAGATTCTCGACTATGTAAGACGCGAGATGACTCACCCGGAGGGCGGTTTCTATTCCACTCAGGATGCCGACAGCGAGGGTGAAGAGGGAAAGTTCTTCGTCTGGACTCTCGATGAGATTGAATCGATCCTCGGAAAGGCTGACAGCCAAGTGTTCTGTCGTTATTTCGATGTCAGCCGTTCAGGCAACTTTGAAGGCAAGAACATCTTGAACGTTCCACTCCCCCTGCATGCGTTTGCCGCGCGGGAGCGCGTGCCCATCGAAGAGCTGCAAGCCCTCGTCGAGCGCGGACGCAAACAACTCTTCGCCGAAAGAGAAAAGCGCGTTAAACCCCATCGCGACGAGAAGATCCTGACGAGCTGGAACGGCTTGATGCTGGCGAGCTTCGCAACCACCACTGCTGTTCTCCAGCGAGCCGACTACCTCCAAACCGCTTGCCAGAACGCCCGTTTTGTTCTGGACCATTTGAAGCAGGAAGGAAAACTCCTGCGGACTTTCAAGGATGGGCAGGCAAAGCTCAACGGCTACCTGGAAGACTATGCTTATTTCGTGGAGGGGTTGCTGGCCTTGTTTCAGGCAAGCGGCGATCCGCAGTGGCTGGATCATGCAGTGCAACTCAACGAAACACTGCTCGACCAGTTCTGGGACAACGCGAGTGCGAGCTTCTATTTGACCGGAAGAGATCACGAAAAGCTGATTGCTCGAGTGAAGGATTTCTACGACAACGCCACGCCAGCCGGAAGTTCTGTGGCGGTTTTCAACTTGCTGAAGCTCGCTGTTCTGACGGGCGAGACTGAATACCGGAAAAAAGCAGAAGCCAACCTGAGTTGCATGAGAACGGCGCTGGAGCGTCATCCCGGCGGATTTGGCTATTTGCTCGAGGCGGCGGATTTTTGCGCGGGTCCCGTCCGTGAGATTGCCATTCTCGGTAGCCGTCAGGACGACCGAGCGACCCGCCAACTGACGCAAGTGGTTTATCAGCGATACCTTCCCAACAAGATTGTAGTTGTCGCGGAACCAGATACACAGTTGACAAGCAGGCTGCCCCTGCTTCAGGAGAGAGGCCTGGTGGAGGGCAAACCCACTGCGTATGTCTGCCAGAATTATTCCTGCCAGAGGCCTGTAACCACTCCGGTAGATCTTGAAGCTTTGGTTCGCGAATAAGGGTTGCGAGGAAGAAAATGCAGAAAACGATGGGATGCTCTGCTGTCATTCCCGCCAGAGCGGGAATCTGCGAATTGGACGTTTTTAGGCTCCCCTGAGATCAGGAGGGGATGTGCCGCGCAGCGACAGCGGTCGCGCAGCGGCACGGGGGTGGTCTGAGGGATGCACCGAGAACCGTCATTCAAGCGTTTCGTAT
>JAKEER010000716.1 GCA_022616615.1 Acidobacteriota bacterium | reverse complement strand
TTCCTGAGGTTTTCGTTCCTGGATGTGCGCGATCCCCTGCTTTCCGCCTGAAGGCGGAGCTCCGACGCTGGATCCCGGATTCAGCCGGCTTGCCAACACACCTTGACCCAGGCCGTATCCTGGAAATCTGTCTGACCTGGCTCGTTGAACGCGAGATGGCCGGAGGTTCCGATGCCTTGGCAAAGTATGTCGATCGGACCCGCTGAACGCAGGATCCGCATTAGCGTCAGGGGCATTGAACCGGACGAGATGAAAGCTCCCAGGTCGAACCTTGTCGTAAAGCTGGCGCCGGACCTGATAACCACAAGTGAGTTCTTCAGGGATGCTGGGGTCCCAGAAGTTGTCCATGTTAAAGCAAACCACGCGACCCCAGTCGACGCCACACTGCAGGGCCAGGGCATCGAGAAACGTGATCTGACTTTCCCCGCTGCCAGGATCATTCGGATTCCCCCTTGTCCTCCAAGCAGTTCCCTCATTCTGTTGGCCACTGCATTGGCTGCTCTGTAACCCAGGTCGAACTCGTTTTCACAAATAACGATTTCAGTTTTGCCGTAACGCATGCGTTGCTCTCGGCTTGATGACAGTGGCCAGAGGGTCGGAGCGCTTGTCGCCTCGAACCCATCCACTAACTCGACCCTGAGGCAGTACGGGCTTTCCTTGCTTCACCCTGAGGCTCTCTGACATCCGGTCATCTAGCTCGCTTCAGAAGCTGCTCTCTTCGTCTATGTCTTCGCATTGATATTAAGCCGCTCAGGCATCGAGGATACAGCGCCCGGACATCGTCCGGAAAGGTCAGTTCCTTGTTTTTCGACGTTCTCTACTTTTCGATCATCACTTTCCCAACGGGCGGATTTGGAGACTATGTGCCAACCCCAGGCGCGTCGCCGGTGGCCATGCGGCGCTGTCCGAGCTGAGCCGGCGTAGTTAGCCGAGTCGCCTGTCAAAAAAGTGCGTGGACGAAACGGTAGCCAGGAGCTCCGGCCACTGAAGATCGAACTGCGAGCGTATCCGCCCTCGGGCCAAGGGACGACACGGCACCCCAGTCTACTCCAATGTGCTCTGGGCTCTGAAGTGACTGCGTTGTCGACTGCTGTCGACAACCAACACAAAGCACCGAGTGTTGCTACAAATCAGAGTCAACCAGTCCAGCCACAGCGGTAAGCCAGTGGCATGGCAGAGTACCGACCACCTGCGCGGTATCCAGAACCCGTCCCGACTGCTCCCATAGGCCCACGCCAGCGGTGGGCTTTCAAGGCGCCACACCCACCAACTCGGCGTCGATTCGAGCTGGCGCCGCCCCGGATGATTTAGTTAGCTCATTCCAGCGAATGTGCCCGCCTGGCCAATGTCCATCCGCAGGTGGTCACTGACGAGGCCCGCTGTCTGGCCATTGCGACCTTGTACGACCTACGCCTGCCGACTACCGCGCCGTTCGATACCATCCGCCACTTCACCCTGATTCTTACCAGTCATGATGAACCCGAAGTTCGCTGCGCATCTACCGGCTGAGCCCGCTGCGGAAACGCATCACCACCTGGGTTCGGCTGACGGCCCTTAGGATTCCGAGAGCGAGCAGTGCCTGCGACACCATCGACAAGCCACACTGGGTTGACCGAACGCGCTTCAATCTCTTGAGGCACCGGACAACGGCTCTGAGATTGTACTGAATGGAGTTCAGGTTGCTCCTTCTGGAGCAGGACTCGGTAGTGTCTCAATTCGTCAGCGATCCTTGAAGAACTGCCATTCGACAGTTCGAGGGTGCGAGTCCAATAGCAACAGCGTTTGACTCAATTCCCTTTGTCTACCATCGATTGACTCGGTAGTCCAGGTGGGCAGGGGCTTGGCAAACAAACATCAGGTGTTTGGTTTTACTTTGATAGAATACTGCGCGGTAACTTAGTTCAGCTGAATAACTGGAAGGGTCTTGTCCCCACGCGATCCTTCACCAACGGGTATTCATGGGCTTGAAGGAATTCGAAAAGACATGCCGAGACACTCTTCGCTCAGAAGGGTGTGCTCCTATCCTGGGCTTGGCACCTTTCACGCACAACGATATCGCCCGGATGAGCGAGCACATGGGCGCGTGGCTGGAGAGAGCCGAGTCAAAGTTCAAAGCGCTCCTGTTTCTGTTGGATCAGCTCCCGGCTGTGGTCTCCGTATGGCTCGCGCGGAAGGCAGGTGAAGCTTACGAATTTGGCACATTCTGGGAGAGGTTCGAAGAAAGAATTGGCGTTCAAGTTCCACCTCTCCGGCGTCCCGAGTTTGCAGAGCGGTTTTGCCGTAGTTGCTGGATAGCTACAGGCCGTGTGGTGAAACCTCACGAGGTTGGGGCGTTCAAACATGTCGAGGCATTCCTCTTTCAGGCGGGGTTACCTCTCTCGCACTGTGATCATTTTGCTCGCTTGGTTCGGTCCGCTGAGCAGCGGTATGGACTGCCGGAACCAGATGCGCCCGACGCTGGCGAAGATCTGCGCGACGATGTGCTCACATGTTTTGGTCAGATCGCCGTTCCGCTTTTGAGACGAGCCCTCCTGGGCCCAGCAGGCCCACTGATCTGCCATGCGGCGCTCCGCGTGGTTCTCGATGGAAACTATCAAGGCATTAACCCGCAGCTCGGGAAGGCACTGGAACAGGCATTTACCCATCAGCAAGGCGCCCAGCTGCGACGTGCTGCGCGGCTGCCATTCCTTCGTCTCGGCGAGGATTTCTGTTCCTTGGAAGTGGTTGGACCTCGGCAGGACGAGAAGGTGGCTGGCGGCAGCGGGTTGACTTGGTTGGTCGAAGGAATTGCCTATCCAACACCTTCGTTTGACGAGTTCGTGTTTCCCGTTGAGAAACAGAGGCGGCTGAGCGTAGAGCTTCGAGGATTGCGAGGTGGATTGACGGCTTCCCGCAGTTTTGTCATTGACCTCGCTGACCGTGAACCGCCCTTCATGTTGTTTGACGGGATGTCTCGCAGGATGCGTCGTCAGGAGCCTGGACCGATTCAGGCCCTTCAGGCCGGTGAATATTATTTGCTCCATCCATCGCACTTCCAACTTGAGCCGGCTACGGATCAATACCCCTGGCTCGATGGCCAGCGAACATTGTCACTACTTCGGGTCTCGCCGGAGTTTGACTCCAAGCTCGACCTCGCAAAACAGTGGGTTTTCAAAGTCGCTCCGAATCCTTTCGTTCAATCTGACGGACGTTCTCTGGCCACCGAGGAAGGTGAGCAGATTCACTTTGGGTGGACCAACCTTCCGTCAGTTTGGCGGCCGAACGCCGATGATGTTGCCCACAACGACGACTGGATAGCCCAAGCGACGGTCGGTGAGATAGAAAGATCGTGGGTGCTTTCCGAGGGCAATTTGCGCGGAGCGATGATGGAGTGCCGGATAGAGGGGCGCTCCATCTTGCAAGAGTTGCGGCCTGGATTGCATCAGATTCACATCTCGATTTTCCAGGGGCGGCGTCGACAGTTTTCCCAGTCTTATTGGTACTGGGCTGGACTTGAGACCTATCTCGACGGAAAGGGATTTCGGTTCTCGGCGGCTCCCCACAACCTGATTCAATTGGAATGTCAGGGATTTAAGGTCGACGCGAACTCAATTCTTCATCAGCATGACGGCTTGCGCCAGCACCGGCTTTCCTTCAGCGTTGATGGCCGGGGCGCCAGCTTCCACTGGTCACGAGCAGGCATCTTTCTGGAATCGTTTGAAAAGAAGGCTGCTCATCTGATTTCTCCCGAGTCCCGCAAGCTGGGAGAGACGTTTTCCGCTTCGATTGATTCTGTGCGCTGGCTGCGAGTTTGGCATATACCGGCAGCCCGGGTGGACTTGTTGGTCAACGGCACTCAGTTGCAGCAGATGTTCTCTGACCAGCGGCGTCAGTTCATTGATGTGAGTTTGGCGCAGCTATCCACTCTCTTCCCCCAGGGAGGCACCATCTCTCTTCGGACATCGAATGCGGAGATCCCGATCGCTCGATTTACGCATCCTCTTGTGCCGCTACGCATTCGAAAGGAATCTGCCCCCAGTCATCGCTCGTTACGACTTGAATTTCAAGACACAGTGCATTGGGTGAGGCCGCGGGTTCATGAGCTAGCTTCCGGCAAGGTCATTGAGTTTGCGGGCGATGATTTAGGAAACTCGCGCCATTGCGCTTTCGAGGCTGAGGATCTTCCCCCATTGGAGTGTTCCCTGGCTTGTTCTAACGGTTCGGTCAACCCGCGAGAAGGACTGTCGACCCTATGCCTTACTCTTCCGAAGCAGGATTGGCCTTCCGGGTTCTGGCTGGTTCAGCTCGAAGTACGTCGAAGCGAATCTGAAGACTGGCAGTTGCTCACAACTTCCGATGGCAGAAGGGTTCCGCTCCTCGTTGCTGGGTCACTCGATCCTCCAGATCGAAGCGCCCGCTTTCGTCTCCTTTCATTCGCCTATATGGCGAGAAACCGGAGCCCATTACCTCCGCTTGAGTTTGTTCAACTGACGGCTAGTAGAGAAGAAGTGTTCGATCTGCTGTCCGATGTTCTTCGGTGGATTCAGTGTGGCTTTGCGAACGAAGTCGCCGACTCTTTTCGGTGGCTTGAACATCTGTTCGCTGAGATGGGAAGGTACGCCGGGAAGCTGCTTTGCGACGCGGACGGCCAGTACATTACTAACCTTCTTAACCTGGCCTCGCGCGAGAGCGACAGCTTGAAGTCGGGTGTTGGATTTCTGGAAGCTCGTTCACTCTTTGTTACCACGCCCGGCTTGCTGGCTCTAAATGCAGATCGATATTACGAAGTATCCACGACCCACCCGCTGGCAAAGGCGCTTCGGTGGTGCGGATGGTTGGCCGTTCACGATGATGCCTTTCAGGCTTTTCGCGGACTGATTGAGGTGAGGTACCAAAACCCTCAGGCTCCAGTCCCTCCCACATTTGCGGTTCTACAGTTGTTTAGGAACCTCAGTCAGCTCGTTCAGGCAGACCCTACCATCCTAGCTCCAGGGAACTTGAAGCAGTTCTGCTATGACAAGTACTGGACCCAAATCATTGGATGCGTGAGCGACCCGCCGCACCAGGCAGAATGGGACGAGCGGATTGTATTGAGTCGTGTTCATGTGGAATGGGCCATAGGCCAGCTAGCAGATCGACGCCAAGGGACTTTGAACAACACGGAATTCGGAGCTGTGAATGCATTACTGACTTCAGCGAATTCCTTTCGACTTTGGCTGAGACAGGCTTTGCAGGTCAATTCCAGGATCATGCCTGTGAGCTCCTGGAATCATCCATGGCTCTCCGTGCACTTCCCCAACGATGCGCTGATGGAAAACTGTGTCCGTTTTGCTTCGCTGTTTGCTCTGGCAGCTCGTGCAGCCGGCGCGGGCTGGCTTCGGTTCGAAGACGCTGTGGCATGGCTGCTTTCTCAAAGCAGTACCCAGCAGAGTTCTGAAAAAGCCATGGCGACCCTGGTCGGCATGGCTCCTGAGCTTTTTGGTTACTATCTGATGTTCTGGGAGCTGATGATACGGACTTGCCCTCATGAGTGAGATTGAACGAAATCCCGTCATCCTTGGCCAGCAGCTTGTAGCGGCCATTCGAAGCTACTTGAAATCGGCCCTGCCGGTGAACCACAGATATCCACGACTTCGCCGGGAGGTCACAAGAGCCCTGGAACAGGCAGAGCTCCTCCTAAAGGGGCCTTTTGTTGAAGCCTTGCCAGACTTCGAGAAGGGCCCCTCGCTTCAAGCACTGGCCACAAAAGCAAATCCACTTCTTCACTCAGAGTTCTCCCAACTGCCACAGGAGGAGTATCAGCGACCGTTGCATTTGCATCAGGCCCAGGCGTTGCAAGCGATCCTCAATGATGAAGCCAACGTCATCGTCACAACCGGAACAGGAAGTGGCAAGACGGAATGTTTTCTGTATCCGATCCTTGACTTTCTGCTGAAAGAGAGCGACCTCCGGCGGCCTGGTGTACGAGCGCTGCTGGTATATCCGCTCAACGCGCTCGCAAACGACCAGCTCTACAAGCGCCTAGTGCCCCTGTTTGTCCACTGTTTCCAGAACAAAAACATCCGTGTAGGGCGGTTCACCGGGCTGACTCGTCAAGGTCTGACGCGAGCCCAGGCCGAGCAGGAAATCCTGGCGGGAGACCCCTTCTTCCGTCAGGCCCTCGGCTGGTCTCAGATTCCCAGCCAGTGGCTTCTGACCCGGGAAGAAATGCTTGCTTCGCCACCCCACATCCTCATCACGAATTACGCGATGCTGGAGCATCTACTTTTGTTTCCTAAGAACGTCCCTTTGTTCAATCATGTGGCTCTTCGATTCCTTGTCTTGGATGAGGTCCACAGCTATTCGGGCGCACAGGCGACCGAGGTAGCGTTTCTGATTCGAAAGCTTCGCAGGCGCTTGGGTTTGAGCCCTGAAGACATTCGATGCCTTGGCACCAGTGCCAGCTTCGCCTCGGGTGAGGGCGATGATCAGAGAATACTCCAGTTTGCAAGCAGCCTGTTTGGGGCTGAGTTTTCACGCGTGATCCGGGGCCAGAGGCAAGAACATATCTTGCTACGTGAAAACGCAAATCAGACATTTTCACTGCCGGCACAGGCTTGGACGGAGCTGGGAACGGAGGTCGCCAGTCTTCCCCGGGAGGAGCAAGCCGCGGTGCAGGCCTGGAATCGGAGCATTGCGGAATTGCCCTTCGAGCCTGGTTTGAAGGAATGCTTGACCATTGCAGGACCGGATGCTCTGGAACCTGCGCTGGCTAAGATCTTTTCTGCGGCAGCTGAAATTCGATTGGCATCAAAAGTCCTTTCTGAGTCCGGCGCTCTTCCGTTCAAGCAGCTTGCGACCGCTCTCTTTGGTAACACGGCGAAAGCCGAGGAAGGGTTGGCTGGATTGATTGGGGTTGGAATTAGGGCACGTCTTCGACCCGGTGAGTTTTCGCTACTTCCGGCACGGTATCACTTTTTCGCCAGTGGTATCGACAACATCACACTCCGGTTGGCGGCAGGTAGTTCAGAGGGTTTCGAAGAAGTGCGTTTGGGCAGCCAGTTCAACGACGACGCTGGCCGCAATCTTTACCGAATGCTGGTTTGCCGCAAATGCGGCCAGCCCTACGTCGAGGGATTTGTGGAGAGTACACGAGTACATCCAAAGTCCCCATTGACGAAGCATGCACTGCGCCAAGTATTCTGGCTCGGCGAGGTTTCAACGCCTGTTGAGGATGAGGATGATGCTGCTGCCCCTGAAGCTTCAGCGTCTAGCGGAGACGTCTGGGAGATCAATTCTGAGAGTGGCGAGATCAATCCCGCCGCGGCTCCCAAGGTGAGACTACGTCTCGTAAAGTTGCACGACGACGGAGAGGGAAGTGGCCGTCTATTGCGTAAGTGTCCTGCCTGTGGTGGAACGGCGGGAACCGATGCCGAGGTGGTAACGGGATTTCATCCTGGCAGCTTTGCGCTCTCAGCCGTCGTGGGGGACGCATTATATCAGCGGCTGCCTGCCAGACAGGCTAACCAAGAGCTTGCGGGAAAGGGACGGCGTTTGTTGGCTTTTTCAGACAATCGCCAGGATGCAGCATTCTTCGCTCCGTACCTGCAGCGCACGAGCCAGGATATTCTTCTGCGCTGGGCCATGATGAGAGCGTTCGACGAAGCAGCAGGGAGCCAAACTCTCGCTTCGCTCACCGATAATGTGCATCATTTGCTATCGCGGGCTATCAGTTTCGTGGATGAAGCTGGAGAGATCTTTGACGTGGCGGAGGATTTTGCCAATTTTCTGCGCGGAAAGATCGCAGCAGAATTCTGCTTGCCCACAGGCCGTCGTACGTCACTCGAAGCTTTGGGGCTGGTGCGTGTGACTTATGATTCGGCAAGATTGTCGCAGGCTGCGACTCTGGTTACCCCTGCTCTGCCCCAGGCTCTGCGCCCTTTTGCTGCGGTGATCCTTGAGGTCCTTCTTGAAACTGTGCGCCGGATGCGCTGCATTTCGCGACCGGCTAATGTCAGTCTTGAGTCCGCCCACATTTGGGGTGCCGACTTTGCACGGAGAAATCTGCGGTTTCAGCTCCAAGGAACTTCAAGCAATGCCCGCTACAGCTGGCTGGGAACCGTGGACGACAAAGGCCGGGTATTTCATAACCGTCGGAGCCACTTTCTCGAGAGCCAACTCGGCTTGGCGAGCCACGAGAGCTTTCTTCGAAGCGCATTCCAAGCCCTGCAAACCAGCGGACTTCTGATTCAGGACGGAGAGGCGTTTGTGGTGGATTTGCGCCGGCTGGTCTTCCAGGACGGCCGTCAAGCAGCACTCCAGCGTTGCAAGTCCTGCGGATGGCGGCAGTTTGCCAGTGCGGTGAACAAGTGCGCCGCATTTCGATGCCAAGGAGAATTGGAACCCATACCGGATGCTGAGCGCCGGCGCGAGGAAGCTGAAGGCCATTACTTTCAACTGTACCTCCAAGGGGAATATGCCGGGATGGTGGTGAAGGAACATACGGCTGCCATCCACAACCGCATCCGCGAACAACTCGAGCGTGATTTCAAATCTGGGAAAGTCAGCATTCTGAGTTGCTCGACAACGATGGAGCTAGGCGTGGACATTGGCGAACTGGAAGCAGTCTTCTGCCGGAACGTGCCGCCAGGTATCCACAACTATCAGCAGCGGACCGGCAGAGCTGGGCGGCGGGCTCAGGCTGCGCCCGTATGTGTTACTTTTGCCCAGAATCGCAACTACGACCAAGCGGAGTTTCGCAAGGCTAAGGACTACCTATTGCGTTCCCCTAGAACTCCTTTCGTTCATCTAGCCAATGAGCGGCTATTTCGCCGCCATCAATTCTCGGTGCTGCTAGGTGGCTTGCTGCAGTATCGCAACGTCGCTGGGCAGGATGGGTCGCCTTCTCTAGAGAAGTTCTTTGGAGCGGATTTCTCGAAGGATCATCAGGAGGCGTTCCTTCAACAGACAGAAGAATACTTTCAGACGGAATCGGGACAGCAGCGCATCAATGAAGCGCTGGACTTGGGCGAACAGCTACCGCAGTCGATCTGTCTTAGTCGCGACGAACTGGTCGGAGAGTTCCTGGAGTCCCTGCGCGAGTGTTGCGAATGGTATGGAGAACGCTGGCGTTACTATCACGGAAGGTTCATGGAGACCGCGGGAGAGATACAAAGTGCCAAGGAGAATCGGTTCTGGGCTTTTCAGACAGAAAAATGGCAGCAGCAACTGCTCATTACGCACTTTCCCAGACTGGGATTTCTTCCGACGTACAGCTTCCCGGTGAATAGTGTCCAGCTCGAGATCTTACGCGGTGATGAATTCCGCCAAGCCCGGCGGCCGTGGGAAGAGGAAATCCTATTGGTACGCGACGCCCGCATGGGCATCAGTGAGTATGCTCCAGGCGCCCAAGTAATTGCAGATGGGCGGGTGTGGGAGTCTTACGGGATTGGGCAATATCCACGGCATTTTATGCCCACACGCTTCTATCGTGAGTGTCAGAACTGCCATCACGTGGAAATCTCCGAGGAACGAGACTCCTTTGATTCGAGCTGCGCAAAGTGCAGCCAGGCCGGTGCTCCCGGCCAGATTCGGCCTTTCATCGAGCCGAGAAGTTTTGTTACGTCCAGCGCAAAGCCTCAAGGTGCTGATCCCGGCCTCACTCGGTTGAAACCGCCCGGTGCTCAGGAGGCACGCCTTCTCAGTTCTGCCGAAGAATCTGCGTTTGCTGTGAACCCCACAAACCTGCCTCATACCAGTTGGGCGTGCCAGAACGGGAAGCAAGGCCGCATGTTTGTGGTCAATCGAGGACGCAAGTTTGGCTTTCTGCGTTGTCCTTGTGGCTTTGCGATCATGCTGAAAGACCCAGGTCAACACGCCAATAAGGTTCGACAGCAGGTCATCGGACGCCTTACGACGTGCGGTGCACGCTGAATCATCTCAACTCCGAAGACTTGGCACATGAATTTCGTACGGACGTTCTACAAATTCGTGTCGATCGCTCGATCACCGCGCCGAGAGACCTTCCTGCAGGAGAGCTGGAGACCTGGCTCAACGGCTTTGCAAGGACCCTATCCGAGGCCGTTCGCCTTGCCAGTGCCCGACTACTGGGAATCGACCAGCGAGAAATCTCGGCGACCGTGCGCGGCCGGTTGTTCGGTTATCCCGAAGTGATTCTTTATGACAGTGTGGCCGGCGGCGCTGGTTATTGTCAGATCCTGATAAACCGATACTCCATGCGCGAGCTTCTTGCTGCAGCCCGAGACACCCTGAACTGCCCTGCCGACTGCAGTCATTCTTGCCGGACGTGTCTCCAGGATTACGACAACCAGCTGCATTGGGAGAGACTCAGCCGTAAGCCGGTCTTGGCTTGGCTTGCGAATTTGCTTAGTACAGATCAGCCGGAAAACCCGTTTGTCAGATTCAAAGCCGCACCGATGTCGAGTGAACTTGTAGCGTCAGTGATTCACAAGGAACTGGATCGCGCCACTCATATTGTTGCCGTGGCCCCGTCTTTGTTTGATCTTCGCAAGAATTCGGCTGATTCGGAGGGCTTTGAGGGCATTGAAGCAGCTGCCCTGGCTAAGAAACTGGTGGCTTGGATGGCAAGAGGCAACACGCTGGAAGTCGGGGTCTCGCAACCACCCGTCGTCGGTCCCGAGTATCCAAACAGCCTCTATCTCGCCAAGTGGCTAGAACCCTGTTTGACTGATGGCCACCTGAAGCTCTGGCTGCTGCCCAAAAACTTCGATGGAATGGTGTGGCCAAGGCTCATCATCAATCCCGGCCGCGAACATGGGTATAGCTACTGCAGCTCTAGCGGGCTCGGTGCGGGCTTTCTCGGCTTGCCTTTGTCTCCACAAGCATGGAAAGGCCCTGGGCTTGGTTCAGATGACTTGGCCGCAATGCGACAAGGTTGGCAACCTATTTCTGGAAAACCATTGGTTGCGCCAGCATCGATCGTAAAACAAGATTATCCCCCCAGCGCGAAACGAGAATTCGGCCGAGATTTTGGTTTCTGCAAGGACAAAAGCTTTGACTCGCTTCGCGTTGAAGACCCGTTTGTGTTCGCCAGCCGGCGGAATTTCGATCAGTTCACGAGATTTCTGGCAGAACTGGACTCGCTCTGGTCCGCGTGGCCGGCAAAGGTCGAGGTCAAGACCCGAGATATTCGGGAGGCAAGACAGAACGAGATGCTTCAGGAACTGCAACAGCTCCTCGCGGCTAAGGGGTCGACCTTTGCTTCCCACCGAGTTCCATCCTATGGGCCCGGGAGGAAGGACTTTCACGACCGTCGAATTATCTTCCAGATGGACGCCAGCAATCCCAAGAAGCGCACTACGGTCCTCCTTACAGGAGGAGTCGACCGGTACATGGATTCCAAGGTGGAATGTAGCCTCGTCGTTTACCACAGCAGCTGAAGGCAAAACTCTGCCCTCTGAGGTCAATTTGCGGTGCCTTGTTGCATCTCAATTGGTCACGGGGGGAAGGGTCGAGTCTCTTGATTCAATGGTTTCTCCGCTCGACGGAGAATCTCGGCCAGCTTCGCATCTTCACACGCAAGACGTTTGATGTTTGAGCCCTGATAGTGCTGTCCGAGGAAAAGCAAAAGGCCAGGTCCTGGGCGCATCCCAAGCTCCGGCTCTGTTGTCATGCTTATTGTCCGGAAGACGGAAGCTTTGTAACTTGAGTTCTCCCCGACTTTCTCCCGACTTTCCCACTTGTCCCTCACTTTCCTCCCACTCCCCTTCGACTTATCGATTCACAATCGACCGGATCAATTCAGCATCCGTCAAACGCCTTGCTACGGCCTCCCGGACAAACGGGTTCGGTTCCCGCTTGATGAGTTCGGCAAGCACCGACTGATTGTGAATCTGCTGCAATGCCATCAGTCTGACGTTCCAGTGAG
>JAKEER010000715.1 GCA_022616615.1 Acidobacteriota bacterium | reverse complement strand
CCCAAGGTGCTGCTCTTCAAGATCCCGTGGTCGTGGCTCAAGGCCAAGATCAGCCGCCTGCCGGAGATGAGCGTGGCCGACATCGAGAAGTTCCAGGAAGAGCTGCCGGCCCCGCCTGCCCCGACAGCGTCGGGGCCGCCCTCCGCCGGCTCCCAGCCTCCGTCCAACCTCGTCCAACTGCAGTAACGCTCTCGACTTCCGTTCCGAAACATCTGAACCTAGGCACGCCTCACGAAAGGTTGAAACCTTCTCTGTGGTGAGCCAGTAAGGAATGGTAGAGAGCGAATGGAACTGCTGGAGCAGTTCGCGCGAGGCGACCTCGAGGCTTTCGAGGCACTGTTCCGCCAGTTCCAGCGAGAAGTATACGGGTGGATCATTCGGATGGTGCGAGATCGGTGGGTGGCGGAGGACCTTACCGTGGAAACCTTTTGGCGGATCTATAAGGCACACGCGCGCTTCGACCCGAACCGCAGTTTCGGCCCCTGGGCGCGCCGGATTGCCACCAATGTTGCTCTGGACTACTTGAAGCGTCACCGGCCCGAGGTGGAGCTTGTGGAAAACATCTCCCAAGGAGAGCTGCCGGACCCAGCGCTCAGCCGGGACATGCGGGAGCGGATTGCCCGCGCCTTCAGCCGGCTTCCGGCAAAACTGCGTGTCGCGGCAACCTTGGCGCTCATTGAGGAGAGGCCCTATCAGGAAATTGCTGAATCACTGGGGATTTCAGTGGGCGGGGTCAAGTCGCGCGTCTTCCGTTCCGTGCGTCGACTGCGCAAAGAACTGAAAGCCCAGGGGGTGCAGCCATGAAGGAAGGTAACGATAAAAAAATTCGGGAGCTTGTTCGCCGGGCGATTCCTCCGGTCAAGGACACCGAGCTGCAAAGGGACCTCTGGCCGCAGATGCTGAAGAAGCTCGACGAGCCGACCGGCGTGCGAGTGCCGTGGTTCGATTGGGTCCTGCTCGGGTTGGTGGTGGTTTTCTTCGGCCGATTCCCGAAACTGATTCTGGTCCTGCTTTACCACCTGTAGGGGAGGCTTCTATGAGGCAGCATCCTTATCTGCGTGCTTACATGGCAGGGATCACGGTGCCGACGGCGTTCTTGCTGGTGATCATGACGGCGTTCTTCATTGCCCGCCATCTGTACGCGGTTCCCGTACCTGTCGAGCGGGTAATCGTGTTTCCCATGGCGATCATCCCCAACCTTTTCGGGGTTTGGAACATGCTGTATGTTGGGCTCGGTTCGGGCCGTCGTCTGTCCATTGGGGTTCACGGTGCACTGCTTCCCTTCGTGCTCGCTCCGATTGCCGTTACCCTGGCCATGTCTATGGGCTTTCTGAGCATCACGAGCACGGCCGTAGTCTGGTTTGAGGCGGTGCACATCCCGTACGCGTTCCCGGCCACCATATTCCCGGTTGTGGTCGCGGTGTATTACCTCATTTGGAAACACCTGGTGGGTTTCCTGAATGAACTCCTGGGGATTGCCTGACGGCGCAGAAATGAAAGTCAAGGAACTAAACAAGCGGGAGCGTAGGGAGCTCACGCCGCTCTTTGCTCGATACCTTGTCCATCTTATCCGTCCTTTTCCGGACTTCGACTGGTCTCGCATAAAACCGCTGCGGCAAAAAGCTGTTCAATTGCTTCAACTCAAGCCAGGGGACCGTGTCCTCGATGCAGGGTGCGGGCCCGGCGGGAGTTTTCCGTACCTCGTGGAGGCGGTTGGACCTTCAGGGGAAGTGGTTGGGCTAGAAATTAGTCCCGAGATAGCGATCAACGCCAGAAGAAGGATTCAAAAGAATGGATGGAGCAATGTTCAGATCATAGTGGCAGACGCGAGGACAGTCAAGCTGGAGGGAAAATTTGATGGCCTGCTCATGTTTGCGGCGCATGACATCTATACTTCTCCACAAGCGCTGGACAATCTATTTCAGTACCTGCAAGGCGACGCGCGCGTTGCTGCCTTCGGGGCCAAACTCTCTGGCGGTCATTTTGGATGGATCCTGAACCCATTCTTTCGTCTGGCACCTTCCAAGCTATCTTTCCCATCAACCCCCGCGATAGATAGCCAACCTTGGCGGCTGTTAGAGGAGCGCGTGGGCGCGCTTACCGTCGAAGACCATTTCTTTGGTTGGATGTTCCTGGCTTGGGGTTCAAGAACCGGCGAAAGAAACCCTTAGGTCACAACCAACGACCGGCTTCGATGACGGAATCTTCTGAGTTCTGGGATGCGTTGGCGCCGCATCACTCCTCCATCGAGGACAACTATCTCGATCTGTCGAGTCTCCGTCTCATTCTTGGTGACATTCACCCGCCCGTGTTGGTCGTAGGCGCAGGTCAGGGTCTGATTGTGGAGGCGCTGCGCAACAAAGGCTTTCACACGGATGGCGTAGATTTCAGTCCAGAAATGATTCGATACGGCAAAACGCGACGGGGACTGGAGCTCATCCAGGCTGATGCGCGGGATATGCCTTTTCAAGATGGGTCATACCACACGATCCTGTACACAACCGGGGTAATCGATTTTCTAGCCGATGAAGAACAAATCCGATTGATGATGAGTGAAGCGAAACGAGTGGTAGCCCCGTCTGGGAACATTTTCGTGGCATTTTACAGATTCAGCCGTGCTACGGAAGACTTTCTGACAAGGTTGGGTATACTCAAGGACAATGTCCTGTACGTTCGAGAATCCTTGAGAATTCACCAACTAAATCCAGGTCAAGTCATAGCCTGGGTAGCAAAGAAAGCAGAAATCGGCCTCTTCTCTGCTGCGACTCTCTTGCTGAGGTCGTGGTTCCTTTCCCCGAGACGAGAAAATCAGTTGGCGATGAACATGCGGAAGATCTTCAAGCAAATGGATAACCCGAACTCATTGATTAACGCGGTCCCGGAAAGCCAGCCTTATCGAAGCGAACCACAGATAAGACATCTCTTCAACCGCCTTGGGATTCCTATGAAGAGGTTTGAAGCATCGGCGAGTTGCTACCTGGTGCAAATCTAGTTGGAGTGGGGATGGGTTGCCACACCCCGTCAGTGCCTCTGAGAAATCCTGCGCTCACTGACTCAGTTCTTTCTGGCACAATAGATGCCTCATGAGCCTCCGCATTGTTTCGTTGGCGCCGAGCGCGACTTCCATCCTCTTCGCCTTGGGCGCGCAGAGGCAGCTTGTCGGGGTAACACGGTGGTGCAAGGACGTGGCGCCGGTCAACGGCCTGCCGGAGCTGGGCGACTGCTGGCGCGGCAACCCGGACAAGGTCGCGGCGCTGCGGCCCAACCTGGTCATTGGGTCGGTGCCGTACAACCCCGAAGTAGTGCGCGGACTGCTGCGGCGCGGGCTCACTTTCCTGGCTATGAACCCGCGCACGCTGGCCGACGTCTTCACCGACATCGAGCACCTCGGACGGTTGCTCGGCCGCGAGAAGCAAGCTGCCAAAGTCGTCCTCGACATGCGAACTCGCATGGACAGGATCGCGGCAAAGGTTCCCAACGGCCGCCGCCCGCGTGTTTACTGCGAGTCATGGCCCAAGCCGCGCCTAGTCTCGCCCGCCTGGGTGGAGGAGTTGGTCGAGCTGGCCGGCGGCCGGTTCGTCCCCCGAGCCAAGTCGCCCTCCGAGCGCGCAGTCACCGACCAAGCCGTTCTGCGCGCCAAGCCCGACGTGGTTGTCCTCGGCTGGGCCGCCTGCGGGCTGCGCGTCGATGCCCGCAAGGTTTTCGAGCGTCTGGGCTGGTCGAAGCTCCCCGCGGTGCGCAATGGCCGCGTCTTCGTGGTGAGCGACGAGGCGTTGAACACGCCGGGCCCGCCGCTCGCTGAGGGGCTGCAGCTTCTGGCGCGCATCATCCACCCGGAGGTCTTCGGTGCTGCAATACACGCTAAGGTAGTACGCTTGTCATCCTGAGCGAAGCGAAGGATCTCTGCTGTGGACTCATGCAAGGCGATTCTTGAGCAAATCGACACGCTCATCGACCGCGGCGGGGCCGCCTGCCTTAAAGACCTCTGCGGGGTGCTGCAGCGGGAGCGGCCGCACTACAACTGGGTGGGGTTCTATTTCGTCGAAGGCGAGGAGCTGGTGCTGGGCCCCTTCGTGGGCGCGCCTTCGCCGCACGTGCGCATCCCCCTCGGCAAGGGCATCTGCGGGGCGGCAGTGGCCGAGCGCCAGACCGTGGTGGTCGCAGACGTCAACGCCGACCTGCGGTACCTGGCCTGCAGCCTTGAAACCAAGTCCGAGATCGTGGTTCCCATCGAACACGGCGGCCACATCCTGGGCGAGATTGACATTGATTCGCACACCCCCGACGCCTTTGGGACCGACGACCGCGCTCTGCTGGAAGAAATCGCCCGCCGCCTCGCACCGGTGCTTGCCGAGAAGGCAGCCGCCCGCAGGCAACTTTAGGCCTCGGCTGCAGCGGGCTTGGGGGGTTGAGTTGACCGCAGTGGGAGCCGGCGCCGGTAGGTGGCCTGCCTCCAAATCCATTCCATCGGCCCATAACGAAAGTGTCGCAGCCAAAGCGCGCTGAGAATCATTTGAGCCAGCAGGATGGAAGGCACAACTACGAGCATCGTCACCAGAGTCGGCATTCGTCCGAACCAGCCAAAGCCATAGCCGTAGTAGATGGCTACACCCAATACCGTCTGCAGCAGATAGTTGGTCAGCGCCATTCTGCCCATGGGCACAAGCCGGGAAAGAATCCGCCGCACGGTCGCATGCCTCCAGAGGAGGACAAATGCGGCCACGTAGGCCAGCGCCAGCGGATGCGAACCGAGGGCATCGGCAGCGGTGGCGTAGACGCCTTGGAGAGTGAGGATGTACGACGACGGGATGAGCGTCGCGGTCAGGCTGGCCGCAAGGCCCACAATGAGTCCGACCCGAAGAACGCCTTTGAGCAGCCTCGCGTGCTGCTCCGGCTTTTGCAGCACGCCCAGCCGCCCCGCCCAGAGGCCGAGCAGGAACAGGCCCAGCACCCTGAACGCGCGTCCGGTGAAAAATCGGTACTTGGTGACGAACAGCCAGTCTTCCAGGTTCAAACCGAGGATCACCGGGTAGCTGCTGGTGGCATAGATGCGAACCACCGTGGGCAAATCAATCGGCGTAGGAATCAGGTCATCCGTATTGAATCCGGGCGCCACCAGGTAACAGACCGCATAGAACGGAATGGGCGCCAGCAGCAGCACGAAAGCCCAGATGAGAATGGTACGCGGCTGGGCGTTGCGGAAGAGCAGCAGCGCAAAGCCCAGCACGGCGTATAGCCACAGGATATCGCCGGACCAAAGCAGAAAAGCGTGAAGGACACCGATGAGGAAGAGAATGCGGAGGCGCCGCGCATAAACTCGCAGCCAGTCCGGCCTCCCCTCGCCGCGCGCCAACTGGATCGAGAATCCCAGCCCGAAGAGGAAGGAGAAGATCGAATAGAACTTTCCCTCCACCAGGAACTTGGTGAGGAACTGAGCGGCGACGGTCCCGGGACCGAGCCGTGCCGCCGCGTCGGGGAAGGCATCGAGCATGTACCCGAATCCGCTGAATCCTTTGATGTT
>JAKEER010000102.1 GCA_022616615.1 Acidobacteriota bacterium | reverse complement strand
TGGTGGAACGGTTTATCATTACGTCTGACCACCTACAATGGCCCAACTAGTCCGCCCAGAACTTAGGTGAATGGTTCCCCGTGGAAATCCAGGCTAGTGCAGGTTTTTTCGACTACGACAACGACGGCTATCTGGACCTTTTCGTAGCCCGCTACCTTGAGTGGGACTTCGACAAGAACATTTTCTGTGGTGACCCAATCGCCGGTCTCCGAGGATACTGTCATCCCAGCGAATTCTCACCCATCAGCAACCTCCTCTATCGCAACAATCGGAACGGCACTTTCACGGATGTCTCGCGAGGTGCGGGCATCCGAAGCCGCCCGGGAATGGGGCTGGGGGTGTCGTTCAACGACTATGACGAGGATGGTCTTGCTGACGTCTGCGTGGCCAACGATTCAATGGCCCAGTTTTTATTTCGCAACGATGGTAAGGGTACCTTCAGTGAGCGGGCGCTTGGAGCCGGCATGGCCTACAATGATGACGGTGGAATCTTTGCTGGAATGGGCGTCGACTTCAACGACTACGACAACGATGGAAGGCCTGACGTGATTGTTACCACTCTCTCCAACGAAAGGTATTCCTTGTTTCGCAACGACGGCTCCGGGCGGTTCTCCTATGCAACCATGAAGTCAGGTCTCGGCCGGATTACGTTGCTGCTTTCGGGCTGGGGTACTCGTTTTTTCGATTACGACAATGATGGCTGGAAAGACTTGTTTGTCGCCCAAGGACACGTCATGGACAACATTGAACAGACCAACCGGAATCTGCGCTATCGGCAGCCCCCGCTGCTTCTCAGAAACCTTCAGAAAACTTTCCAGGACGTTTCGGAACAAAGTGGCGAGGGTTTCTACTCGCCTGTAGCCGCTCGCGGCGCTGCATTTGGAGATCTGAACAACGATGGGAATCTGGATATCGTCGTTTGTATTCTTAATGGCTATCCTCAGGTGTTGATCAATGAGGGTGGCAAAAAGGGAAACCATTGGCTGCAGATTGAAACAGTGGGCAAGGTCAGCAATCGAGACGGGCTCGGGACGAAAATAAAGGTAGTGGGCGAATCAGGCTTGACTCAATACGGATATGTGACCACGGGTGGAAGTTATCTTTCTTCCAGTGACAAGAGAGTGCATTTCGGTTTGGGCTCCGACAAGCGGATCCAGTTGATTGAGTTACATTGGCCCAGCGGCAGGGTCCAGAGGCTGAGTAACGTGAACGCCGACCAGCTATTGATCGTTAGAGAGCAGGAAACAAAAAATCCCTGAAATTTCAAAATGAAAAGGGTCGCTTCGTTTCTGTTTGTCCTGGGACTCGCAGGTTCTTGCCTGATTGCGCAGGTGCCAGACAACCCGGAGGCAATCCGGCACATGCAGTTAGCTATCGAAGCGCACAAGTCCAAACGTCTGGACTCTGCGGCCACGGAATACGAGGCGGTCATCAAACTGGCCCCCAAAACTTAGCCGGATCATCGATACACATCCCGCCGATGACCCACCTTGACGACGTGAACCTCAGTGGCCGAATCGTCAATTGCGTAGACCACTCGGTAGGAACCAACTCGGACACGGTACAGGCCAAACTGGCCGGAGAGTTTCTCGCAGCCGATCCGAGCGATGATGCGCTCGCGGTCCTTCTTCTGGCTAACTCCCTCGAGCTCCCTGCCAGCGCCCGGCTTGATGAGAACGCTATAGCTTGCCACGCCTGTGGAGCGCCTTGACAAAGGTTTCGAAGTCGATGCTCGACTCTCCGCGCCGCTTCTGGAAGGTCTCCAAATCGATCGCGTCCTCAGCCAAAGCCTGCTTGAGAGCGGCGTTCACCATGTCGGAGATCGACCGGTCCGCCGCCGCAGCCTTGAGTCGCAGAGCCCGGTGAACGTCGGGATCGAGATAGACAGTCGCGCGTTTCGTGGTGTTCATGCTATTAGAGTTAGCACCTAGACGTCATGATGTCAAGACGTGTGAATGCGTACCGGGAGCCTAACAACCAGGGGTTCCGTCAACTCCGGCTAACAATAAGGCTAAGCAGTCCGGCCTCCCACCGCTGTGAAGGCGGAGATGACTTTGGGAAATTCTTGTCCAGAGACCTGAACACTTCATAAGGATAGCTGAATATCTCTTTCTTCAGTTGAGATCATGGTGTTCACGGAGGGACGATAGGGGAATTCCCGCTGCAACGCTTCATCAAGCCTAATCCCCAGGCCTGGACTCGTTGGGGCATGGAGGTAGCCTGACTGGGGACGAACGGGACTGACCGAAAGACGATCATTCAATGGGTGGTCCATGAAGCAGTATTCCGTCATGGCGCAGTTGCCAAGTGTCAGGGCCAGGTGCAGGCCAGCCAGAGCACTGACGACGGTACCCCAAGAATGGATGGCCACTGGTTTCCGGTGAATAGCCACTAGATTCGCGATCTTCATTCCCTCGGTAAAGCCAGCGGTAGCGATATCAAATTGCACAAGGCCAAATGCTTCCCGATCGAGATAAGGCTTAAAAGCCAGCGCAGTCGGTAGACTCTCAGCACCGGCAATATTCAGCAATGTCGATTGGCGTATCTCGACGTATCCCTCAATGTCTTCAACACGGCAAGGTTCTTCAAACCACAGTACTCCGTGAGGCTCGAGTTTTCGGGCAATTTGTTTAGAAACGGCTATCGACCAGGGGGTGACGCTGGATCCCTGAACTGCATCCACGATCAAATCCATCTCTGGCATCTGCTCATGGAACGCTGTGACGAGAGGGACAATAGTTTCCGGCGTGACGATACGCATCTTGTAAGCTCTGAAGCCGAACTCTCTGGCTCGCTCAGCGTCGGCGAGCAGCGGCTCGACCTCCTGGAAGAGCCCATTGCTGGCGTAAGCCCGCATCCGGGAATGGCCGAGGCCGCCAAGCAGCTGATAGACTGGAAGCTTCAGAAGCTTGCCCGCCAAATCGTACATGGCGATATTGATGCCTCCCATCACTCCGATGCCCAGTCCCTGCCGATTCCAGAAAACGCTTGACCCATACATCAGCTCCCAGGCCCGATTGATTTCGAGGGTTGGTAGTCCCGTTAAGAGTCGGTTGAAATGCTTGACCATCCCGATGACCGGCTCATAACAGAACTGGCCGTGGGTGATCTCTCCGAGTCCGTACTCGCCGTTGTCGCTTGTCACGCGCACCAGTGCCGCATCCATGTTCTCAACTATGCCGCCACCGTATCGATAGCGGATCGATGGCGGAAAAGGGTAACGAAGAAAAACGGGCTGTATGTCTGCGATTCTGTTCATTAAGAAAGGTCCTTTTATTTCGGAGGGCTCAAAGAGCGGTTGCCGACTGTTCTCACCATTCAACTTCAGACAGCGCAACTTCCAGCTTATTCAACAGTTCATCGATCTCCTCCTGCAGGATCGTAAAAGCGGGCTTGATGATGACACTATCGCCACTCAGTCCATCTCCATCTCCATGCACAGGACACAAGCTTAAGCCATTCTCGAGGCACCGTTCGTGAACTTCCTCTGCCTTGTTTATCTCAGAAGGGTACATCTCAAGACTACCGCGATTCTTAACAAACTCAATGGCCAGGTGCAGCCCCTTTCCTCGGATGTCACCCACATGAGGATGTGCAGCTAGCCGCTGCTTCGCCTGTTCCATCAGAATCTGCCCCATCCGAGCGCTTCGCCTGACTAAGTCATTTTTCAAGATGTAAGTCAGAACGGCCAAGCCTGTTGCGGTTGAAAGGGGATTACCGGCATGGGTGTAACCGTTAACCGTGTTCCCTGATGGGTTTTGTTCGAGGACCTGCGAGACCTTAGCGGAGATGATCGCGCAGGCTAGCGGAGCGTAGCCTCCAGAGAGTCCTTTGCCACACGCGACCAGATCAGGAGAAACACCCCAGTGGTCAATCCCGAAGTTTTGCCCAGTGCGACCAAATCCAGTGACCA
>JAKEER010000714.1 GCA_022616615.1 Acidobacteriota bacterium | reverse complement strand
ATCACCGTGAGAACTCAGGAAACGCGGGAAGACTCTGGCGTTTTACGCTTCGATCAACGCTTCACCGACAAGAGCTCCTTTTATTTCCGGTACAGCTTCGATGACGCCGTAGTCAGGGTGCCTCTGGATGCCGGCATCGGCCGTAGAACCGATCGGGTCCGGCCTTCCAATGCTGCGCTTCAATTTCAAAGGATCTTCTCTCCCACGGTGATTAATGAAACAACCCTGGGGATGAACCGGTCGCCATTGACCCGCATTATCTCCGGGCCGCTTCCAGAGCAAATTAATGTTGCTGGTTTCATGAATTTGACCCGCAACCAGGAAGTCACAGAGGCTGGGACGTCCTTTGCGCTTTTAGATAACCTGGCAATCACCCGTGGGCGCCACAACTTGAAGGCTGGTGGGGAAATTCGCCGCATCCATGTCAACGTCGGCGAAGGCTCACCGGCGACAGTGGCCTATACCAGCCGGCCCGATTTTATCGCCAACCGAGTCAACAATTTTTCTATCAACGAGTTTCCGGTCCGTGGCGGGCGGCGCTGGAACTACTTCGGCTACGTGCAGGACGACGTTAAATGGAGACCCAACCTGACCATCAATCTCGGATTGCGCTACGAGTATTACTCCGTGGCCCACGAAGTGAAAGACCGCGCTCGCGTCTTCGCTCTGGAGTGCGGCGGATTTTGTCCGCCGGGAACACCGTTTTATGAACCGGATCGCAATAACTTTGCGCCGCGAGTAGGACTCGCTTGGGCTCCAGAGGCGTTCAATAACAAAACGGTGGTGCGGGCCGGGTACGGAGTATTCTTTGGCCCTGGACAAAATGATGACGTGTTTGCGGCCATAGACAGCAGCGCCGATCGAATTTCCTTGGACACTACCCAGGCTGCCGGACTCAGTTATCCCATCACGCCGTTTCTGGGACTGGCGCGCACCGTGGGCGCGGCCCCCAGAGCCCTGGACCGCTTCCGGCGCGATCTTTACAGTCAGAACTACGGCCTTTCCATCCAGCAGGAATTGCCCCAGAGCTTTGTGATGCAGGTGGGCTATGTCGGCGGCCAGGGACACAAGCTCTTTGCCCGTTCCTTTGTCAACGTGATTAATCCCGCTACCGGACTTCGTCCGCTTCCATCCTTTGGCAGAATTGATATCAAGAGCAATGACGGCAACAGCAACTTTCATGGCTTGCAGGTTTCGCTGCACCGCCAGTTCAGCGGCGGTTTCTTGTTGGGAAGCCAATACATGTGGTCTCACTCGATCAATGACGGCTCAGTGGGTGGCGGCGAAGGGAATGAGCCGCAGAATGTTAACGACAGGCGAGCGGACCGCGGCAACAGCGCCCAGGACATTCGACATACGATGACTACGAACTGGATCTACGAATTGCCGTTTGGCCGGAATCGCCGTTACTTGAAACAGGGCGGAGTGGCCGAGGCCATTTTCGGCGGTTGGGAGTTCAGCGGCATTACGCAGGCCCGCACGGGAAGGCAGCTTACCGTAAGCGTTACCAGAAGCTCGGGAGATTTGCCTGATGGCAACAACAGCAATCAGCGGCCTAACATTGTTCCGGGAGTTTCTTTGATTCCTCCGGGAGGACAGACCGCCGATAGCTGGATTAACTTCGCCGCCTTTGCAGTCCCAGCGAGAGGACAATGGGGCAACGCCGGACGCAGCATCCTGACCGGACCAGGGCTGGTGCAGGTCGATGTGGGCCTGACCAAGCGTGTTCCATTCTCGGAAAATCGCAACGTGGAGTTTCGCTGGGAGGCCTTCAATCTATTTAACCGCACTCAACTCGGGAATCCTGCGGCCAACATCAGTGACGGTCTGGCCAGCTTTGGTCGAGTGACCTCTCCCTTTAATCGAACCTTTGGGACGGGAACCAACCGCCAGATGCAGTTTATGTTGAGGGTCAATTTCTGACTGAATCAGATCGACTGCTTCCTGCGGGTACTCAGAAAAACGTGCACCATCCAAATGACCGCCAAAGGCGGTATCTCGGACGGCCAAAGGCGGTTTTGCGGCTGACGAAGATAAGGGGCAACTTCCGCTTAAACCCTCGTTTAAACCAACTCTTGGAGAAGCCGGGCCCGCATCAACGGCACGCAGCTGCGCTGGCGTGATGTCAACTTAAGGCAGGACGGGGCCCAGGTCCCGTCAAAGTCCCATAGTCATTGGATCGAGGCAGAGCCCTTGCTGACGCGCGGGCTACTGACATCAGCCTCGAAACTGTTCAGTAGCCCGACCGTGAGGGAGGGCTCGGGACTTTGACGGGGGCCCTGAGGACGGGTCCACGATGCGTCAATCGTGGACGAAACCGCCTTACTGTAAGTTGACATCGATGCACTCTGTGGCACCCCTGGGTCACCTGCAGGAAACTCTCCTGGAACCTGGCGCGAAAAACAAAATCGTTGAGGTTGTAATGCGTTAGTGACGGGGGGAATCTTTGGTAACCACGACAAACGCGCTGTCTGCGTTTGTCGTGGACAGCTGTACCGGTGCGGGAAAAACCCACGATGAATGCAGAAGCGCATTCATCGTGGCTACCCAATGCCGTGCGATTCCCCCCGTAACTAACGTATTACACGGTTGACGCTCAATGCTCTCCAGGCGGCTTCTCGTATCAGTATTCATTTGCATGTTAGGAGGACTCTCTACCAACTCAACTCTCTCATCCCCATTCGGAAAGACCTCGGAGGGGAATAGCATTGACAATAGCCATCGTCCCACGGTGCGCGCCTATCGAATAGCTGCTCCTCCGAAACTGGACGGCTTAGTGGATGAGCGCTTCTGGGCTCAGATGGAGCCTGCCACAAACTTTGTTCAGCAAGAGCCCAACGCAGGCTTGCCGGCCACAGAACAGACGGAGGTGCGGATTGGCTTTGATGACAAGGATTTGTACTTAGGGATTATTTGCTTTGACAGGCAGCCCGAAAATATCGTGGTGACGCAAAATCGGCGCGACGCAAACCTCGCGGATACAGACTCAATTGAGATCCTCCTCGACACCTTTAATGACAAACAAAATGCGGTCGTGTTCGGCACTAGCCCGACTGGTATCGAGTACGATGGACAAGTTTCGAAAGCCGGGCAAACACGCGGTGGCGGGGGAACAAACGTGCGTGCCGGAGGAGCCAGTGGCAATAGTGGCGCCCAGCGAGGCGGTGCTTCTGCCTTCAACCTCAACTGGGATGCGGTCTGGTGGGTGCGCGCTCAAATTACCGAACGCGGCTGGGAAGCTGAGTTGAGAATTCCTTTGCGAACCCTGCGCTATCGTCCTGGATCGGAACAAGTGTGGGGTCTCAATCTCAAGCGCAATTTGCGCCGGCGCAATGAGCAATCCTTTTGGTCGCCTCTATCTCGAGCTTTCGAATTCCAGCAAATCGATCTGGCAGGAAGGCTGGAAGCGTTGGAGCTAGTAACACATCGTCATTTGCAGTTGTTGCCTTATGTCCTAGGAGGTTTCAAACAGGATTATTCGATCAACAACGATCCAACTAAACCCCAACATACAGCGGGTCTGGACATCAAATATAGCCTCACCCCAAGCCTCACCCTGGATGCAACCTTCAACACGGACTTTGCCCAGGTGGAAGCGGATGAAGAGCAAATCAACCTGACGCGCTTTGATCTGTTTTTCCCCGAGAAGCGCCCCTTTTTTCTGGAGAATTCCGGCATTTTCGAATTTGGATCGCCCCGGGAGGCAGAGATTTTCTTTTCGCGCCGCATTGGTATTGACGAATCTGGAGTGCAAGTTCCTATTGACGGTGGGTTGCGTCTGTCCGGCAAGGCGGGCCAATTTAATATTGGCCTGCTGAGCATGCAAACACGTAAAGTGAGGGGATTAACCCAGGCTAACAATTTTAGCGTGGCACGAGTCAGCCGCGAATTTGGCAGGCGCAGCTCCTTGGGTGGCATCGCCGTGAGTCGTCAGGCTACCTCCTCGCGCTTCGGTCTGAATCGGCCCTCTTACAATCGCACAATGGGTGTGGACGCCAACCTGGGTTTTGGCCGCTACGCCAATCTGTTTAGCTACTTTGCCAAATCGCTGACTCCGGGCAGAAACTCCAGCAATCAAGCGGCTGCTTCTACCTTTGAATACGAGAACCAACATCACGGAATCGACCTGGCTTACCAGGAAGTGGGCCGTAATTTTAACCCCGAAGTTGGCTTCGTTCGCCGCCGGGGCTATCGCAAACCCTCCTTTGGCTACCGTTACACTTACACGCCCGAGGGCAAACGGCTGCGTAACATTTCCTCCCACTTTACCTGGGAGGGATGGCACACGATTGCCCGCGAAGGACAGCCTCGTGGAAAAGAATCCGGCTTCGAACACTATCATTTCGACACCCGTTGGCAAAATGGCTCGAGGCTGGGAATCGCCTGGAACCGCAATTTTGAACGCATTGATAAGCAGTTCGAGATTTTTCCGGGTGTGCTCGTGAGTCCGGGTGGTTACCAATACAGCGAAATAGTTGGCAACTTTAATTTCAATCCGAGTGCGGTAGTCTTTGGAGGTGGCAACGTCGCCATTGGCGACTTCTATGGTGGAACGATTCGCAACCTCAATTTTAATGGGGGCTACCGCATTGGTTACCGCTACACCTTTACCCTGAGCTACATTCGCAACTTCGTCCGTTTGCCCGAGGGAGATTTCAATACGGATTTGGTGGGCTACCGCTTTAACTGGTCGCTCACGCCGAAAAGCTATTTCCAATCCTTTGTTCAATACAACAGCCGCACCCATCAAGTCGGTATTAATGCGCGACTCGGACTCCTGTCCACCTCCAGCACCGGCTTATATGTGGTTTATAACTCTCGTGTGGCTACGATTGATTACCTGGATCCTCACCAACAGGACCGCCGCACACTCAGCCGAGCTCTCTTTGTGAAACTCAATTACCTTTTTGATTTTTGAGGATCGGAGGGGGCAGAAATCATGAAACGTTTGACCGGAATTGCGATCGGCGGATTCCTTGCTGGTCTGCTCTTGCTTGCAAACACAGTCGTCACTATCCATCCGAAACTGGCTACCGATGCGGTTTCGAAGGATCCCGATGACCCCGCAATCTGGGTTCATCGCGGCGATCCGAATCGAAGCCTGATCCTGGGAACCAACAAGACACCGGTTCCCGGCGGAGCACTCCTGGTTTTTGGACTCGATGGGAAGATCCGCCAAACGATCAGCGGCATTGACCGGCCCAATAACGTCGATGTTGAGTACGGGTTCAAGCTCCAGGGAAAACGAACGGACATTGCGGTGCGAACAGAACGGTTGCGGAAGCGTCTGCGCATTTTTGCCGTCGCTCCTGATGGCAGCAAGCTCGAAGACCTCTCGCCACAGGGTCTGCCAGTCTTTGCTGGCCAATCCGGTGAGCAAGCGGCGCCTATGGGTGTTGCTCTGTATCGGCGGCCGAAAGACGGCGCCATCTTCGCCATCGTGAGCCGGAAAGAAGGGCCGCCGGACGGCTATCTCTGGCAGTATCGGCTTCAGGACGACGGAACGGGTAAGGTGGCGGCCCGGAAGGTCCGCGAGTTCGGTCGTTTCAGCGGCGCCGGAGAAATCGAGGCCGTTGCAATCGATGACGAACTTGGCTACGCGTACTACGCAGACGAAGGCGACGGCATTCACAAGTGGCACGCAGACCCCGATCACCCTGAGGCAGCTCGCGAACTGTCGCATTTCGGCAAAGACGGATTTCAAGCCGACCGGGAAGGAATCGCAATCTATGTGCTTCCGGGCGGCAAAGGCTACATCGTCTGCACCGACCAGTTTGCAGGAAGCAGCGAATATCGCGTTTATCGGCGAGAAGGTGAGCCCGGGAAGCCTCACGACCATTCCACAGTTCGGAAGGTATTTCGTGGAGGTGCTGACTCAACCGATGGGATCGAGATCTCCTCGGCGGCCCTGGGTCCACAATTTCCCAATGGGCTGATGGCAGCCATGAACAGCGGCGGTCGCAACTTTCTCATCTTCAGTTGGGAAGACATTGCGAAGACAGGTGAGCCCCAACTGCAGATGCGCCACGCGAAAAGATTGGCACTTTAAGGAGAGGTTACACCTCTTGAGGGGACTCTCCGCATTATGGGCGGCTTAAGCCGCTTCCTTCTTCGTGCCGGCAGCCGGAATTCTCTATGCGAATGGAGCCTGCGATGACGATTCGACGCTTCAAAACGTTGTTGATTGTTTGCCTTTTGCTTCCACGGTTGCCATTGCCTCAGCGGAGTTCCCTGGTTGCGGGACCACAAGCAACCTCTGTACGCCCGAGTCAGGAGCTCCTGGGCAAGTTAGCTCCACAGCTTCGTGACCGCGGAGCCGAATTGTTGAACCAGTCCGACGAAAAGAGCCGCGCCAGGCTGGCAGGCAACCTAGCCAGGATAGATCCGGCCGCAACCATGGAATTTCTCTTGGCAGTCCTCGACACGGAAACCTCCCCGCTTGTCCGCCAACGGATCGTTGACCGGCTGGGCCGGCATTCACATGCTCGCATCAGAGAAGCCCTGGAACGCTTCGCTACTTCGGATCCGGATGCCACCGTTTCTCTCGCGGCCTTAGAAGGCCTGCGTATGCAGCGAACCGAAGAAATGCGGCAGCTTCTTTGGAAGCGGATGGAATTGGCCCGGGCGAACGGCGATGGTGCCGTTTCAAGCCAGCTCGCACGCGAAGACCAGCGCTGGACTTCGCTGGTGAGAGGCACGATGCTCCCCAGCTTCATGCAAGCACCTCCACCGCTGTTTTCTCTGAAAGCCACTGATCAACCCATCCGCGTTCTCGCCTTTGGAGATTTTGGAAATGGATCTCTGGAGCAGAAGGAAGTGGCTGCTGCCATGCAACGGTATCATCGAGAGCAGCCATTTGATTTTGCGATCACTCTGGGTGACAACTTCTACTCGTTGGGAATGGAGAGCCCCGCGGACCCCCGCTGGAAGAGCTGGTGGGATGAGCTCTATGACCCGCTGGGCATCAAGTTCTATGCGTCTTTGGGAAACCACGATTGGGGATTCTCGGACAGCCCCGCTGCGGAAGTGCTCTATACGCAGCAGAGTCCGACCTGGCGGCTGCCCGCCACCTACTACAGTTTCACCGCCGGGGCGGTTCAGTTCTTTGCGCTCGATACGAACGAAATCCCGGAAGCGCAACTGGTCTGGCTGAAGCAGGAGCTGGCAAAGAGCCGCGCCATCTGGAAGCTCGTCTACGGTCACCACCCTATTTACTCGGCGGGTGTTCATGAGGACAATCCGCGACTGGTGAAACAGCTCATGCCAGTCTTGAAAGATCGTGCAGACATTTTCTTTGCCGGCCATGACCACGATTTGCAACATCTGAAAACTGAAGGCGGCGTGCACTTCTTTGTTTCCGGTGGCGGCGGCGCCGGAATTCGCCAGCCCCTGCCCGGACCCCGTTCCTTGTTCGCGAAAGGCGTTCACGGGTTTTCCGTACTGGAAGCAGACCCACAGCAATTCATCGTTCGATTCTTCGACCGAAATCTGAGCCTGCTGTATGAGTACATCTTGAAACAATCGATCCCTTGAACCGGCGATCAATCCAAAACTCCGGCTCGTAGCGAAACTCACTGTTGCGAGACCGGAAGCGAGTGAATATCAGGCCGCCACCGGATCTCCTTGCAGCATGTCGGCCATCAGCTGTGCTTGCTCCAGAAACTCTTGGTTGTGAGGCTGCCAAGATACCCTTAACTTCTCTGAATCTCAGCCTTGACGACCGTTCCGATCACGGTTACCAGTTGTGGGACGGAGTGGACGCCATTCGGCCGGCGTCCGGTGCGCGGCCGTTCTGTCCGATGGCGCCTTCGATCTCGACGCTGCCACACAGCGGGCCATTGACGTTTATCCCGAAACCCTAAGGTTCTTCTTGATGGTGGAATCAGTCAGTCTTAGTCGAGAACAAAACAGTGGAAAAGATTCTTCCCATCCACGTTGCGCAGACTGTTGACCTATCTCAAATGGAGCTGCTTGTCGGTGGGATTGATGACTAACTGGAACGTGATCTTGCTACGCGCCCGCATCCGGCGCGTGGTCCGAAACCATACCGAGGAGCTGACTAGTGGCCGCGAATAGATTGGACAATCCTTTCTTGGCGTTCTTGGCGTTTGGTCTCCAACTGGTGAACCCTTCGGCGGCAAGTTAGCGCTTGTGCGGCTTTGCCGCCACCGCCTCAAGTTGGGAATTTTCAAGAGAAAAGGAGGTCCATGCCTGTGGGGAGAGCTTCCCGGTTGTCACTATCATCTTGGCTT
>JAKEER010000713.1 GCA_022616615.1 Acidobacteriota bacterium | reverse complement strand
TGGTGGGCTTCGCAGCAGGCATCATGTGCGGCCGCAACGACGAACCACCCCCGCCGTGGCCGTCGGCCACGGCATCCCCTCCTTAACCAAGGAGGGGAACTGCGCACTTTATTTCTTCACAGGTGCTTAATCTCTGCAAGCGACTCTTGAGCCGTTGTGGTTTCGAGCAGGCTTGAGTGTACTTCAAGGGCTCATCCCTGCAGAGGTCCCGGAACGCATTTCTTGTCCAGAATGCTGGAAGACAAGGCGTTGCGGCCTTGACCGGAGCCGCTTTCCGCCGATATCCTGTTAGCGAGCTTCTTTTTCTGATCTGCCCGGAGTCTAACCCGTGACGCGCATTCGCCGCTGTTTGAGTAGTCTTCCATTAAGAATTCCCTCGGTCGAAGGGGGCAAGCGGATACTGCAGGGGTGGGTCAAGCTCGTACCGCAGATCCCGGCGTACGCCCGCCCCCGGCGTTCTAGTTGTCAAGAAGGACGAATCCGGGACCGACGGCTCCGTCAAAGTCAGGAGTTAGCCCGAGAGCAGCGGGCGGCGAGCAAGTCCCCCTTAACAAAGGGGGCAAAGGCCGCAGGCCTTGGGGGTTGTCCTGGCAGGTTCGTAGAACGAAGGCGCGACAACCCCCGCGCGGTTTCTGCGAAAGTGCACTCCCCCTTTACTAAGGGGGACTTTGACGTGGCCCTGATCCGGGATCCTCGTCCTCTGGTGCGCTGCCCAGCGGCACGTGGTGCTCTACTTCTAGTTATCATCTTTTCGCTAGTGGCTCCCTCGCTGGGATTGTTCTCCTCAGAACCTCAGAGCACGTCTGTCGGAGCACTGGAAGACGCAGGCCGTAACCTCTATTCGCAGCACATTCGTCCGCTCTTCGAAGAGCATTGCCAGAGTTGCCACACCGGTGAGTCCGGGCAGGGCGGCTTCGATCTGTCAACCACAGAAGGCTTGCTGCATGGTGGCAAGAGCGGGCGGGCTGTAGTTCCCGGAAACGCAAGCGGCAGTCTGCTCTACAAGCTTGTCGCTCACAAGCAGGAACCGGTAATGCCCCATAAGGCTGCGAAACTCTCGCGGGAAGTGATCGCTCTGCTCGAAGTCTGGATCAACGTTGGCGCACCCACAACACCGGATGTTGCGGCTGTCACAAAAGCGGCTCCGTCGCCGGCTGTTCAGGACCCAAATTCTCCTCCGTTGAAGCTATTCAAGGACCATGTTCGCCCCGTTCTTCAGACGCAATGTCTTTCCTGCCATGGCGGAAAGTTCAGGCAGGCCGGGCTCGCGCTGACGACGCGCGACGGCTTGTTGCGAGGCAGCGACAACGGTCCTGTCGTCATCCCCGGCAAGGCGGACGCCAGCCTGCTCATCAAGAAGATTCGTCATGAACACGAGCCCGGCATGCCCTACAAAGGCCAGAAGCTGCCAAACGAGGCGATCTCTCACTTCATCGAGTGGGTTAACGCGGGCGTCCCCTATGACCGTGCCCTCGACACCAATGCCCCAGAGGTGGTTTCCAAAGTACATCGAAGCGATCACTGGGCGTTTCAAACGGTGACACGTCCCTCCGTGCCAAAGGTCAAGAACCGTCTATGGGTGCGGAACCCTATTGACGCCTTTGTGGCCGCTAAACACGAAGAAAAGGGCCTCGTCCCTCTCAGGGCGGCTGAAAAGAATGTGCTGCTGCGCCGCGTCACTCTGGATCTCGTTGGCCTCCCTCCGACCCCTGCTGAAATCCAGGCCTTCCAGGCAGACTCTGCGCCAGACGCGCATGAAAAGCTCGTGGATCGATTGCTGGCCAGCCCGCGGTATGGCGAGCGCTGGGGACGGCACTGGATGGACATCTGGCGTTACAGCGATTGGTATGGATTCGGAAGCCAGATTCGCAACAGCCAGCCGCACATGTGGCAGTGGCGAGACTGGATTATCGAATCGCTGAATCAGGACAAGGGTTATGACCGGATGGTTCTCGAGATGCTCGCTGGCGATGAGCTGGCGCCTACCGACCTCAGCACGCTTCGAGCCACCGGCTATCTGGCCCGCACTTGGTATAGATTTAACCGGAACGTCTGGATGCAAGAAACTGTCGAACACGTTGCGGCTGGATTCATGGGAATCACGCTGAAGTGCGCGCGCTGTCACGATCATAAGTACGATCCGATCGCTCAGGAGGAGTACTACAAGTTCCGCGCCTTCTTTGAGCCTTACGATGTGCGTTTGGAAAGAATCTCTGGAGAGCCGGACGTGAACAAGAGCGGCATCCCCCGGGTCTTCGACGCCGAGCCGAGAGAAGCCACTACCAAAGATCCTTTCCTTCCCCCCATCTATGCTGAGACCTACCGCTTCATTCGCGGTGACGAGCGGAGCCCGGATAAAGAGCATCCCCTGTCGCCAGCGGTTCCAGAAGCCCTGGGGAACCGGCGGGTCGAGATTCAGGCCGTGCAGCTGCCACGAGAAGCCGCCTTCCCAGCACTGCGAGATTACGTGCGAGAAGACCTTATGAAGCAGGCAAAGGACGACATCAACAAGGCCGAGACAAATCTGGCCAGGACCCAGGCGGCGCGCGAAGCAGAGCGGCATCGCTTGGCCGCCCACTCGCCAGCTACTCCAGCCGCCATCAGCGCCGCCGCGCCGGGCGCAGTTGCGGCGACCTCGGAAGGTCCGTCTCCAGTCGGCTTCGCCAAGGATATCAAGCCCATCTTCGAAAGGAACTGTCTCTCCTGTCACAAGGCGGGCAATGCCAAAAGCGGGCTGGTACTGGAAACACTCGAGTCGATTGAAGAAGGCGGAAGGTTGAATGGCGCGGCCGTCATTCCTCGTCGTAGTAGCGAGAGCCCCGTGACCCTCTATCTCCAGGGCAAGAAGAAGCCGCGAATGCCCTTTGGCAGCGCTCCGCTTCCCGCAGCAGAGATCGCTCTAATCCAGAAGTGGATTGATCAGCTTCCGGAGGAGGAACCTGCTGTCGCCTTGCGAAAGGCCGAAGCAGCCGCCGTGTTGTCCGAAAAACAGCTGGCTTCGGCACGAGCCTATTTACCGGCCGTCGAGGCCCGCATTGAGGCTGACAAGTCCAAGCTCTCGGATCCTCCGAATCCCAAGGCAGAAAGTCTGGCCAAAGTAGCGCTACAAGCGGAGCGACAGTACCAGCTTGTCAAAGCCCAGGAAAACCTGTTCAAGGCACAGCAGAAGTTGACTGAGGTTCTCTCGCTGCCGAAGCCTGCCAACGAAAAGGCCGAGAAAGACCGCGACCGAAGAATCGCCGCAGCTCGGAAAGAAGTCGACTCCGCCCAGGCGGCCTTGGCCCGGCCTGGCAAGGACTACACCCCGATTGCCGAGCAATATCCTAAAACAAGCAGCGGTCGCAGGCTGGCGCTGGCTCAATGGCTGACCGCCAAGGATAACCCTCTTACGGCACGGGTTGCTGTGAACCATATCTGGCTGCGGCACTTTGGGAAGCCGCTGGTGCCGACCGTTGTCAACTTTGGGCTGAACGGAAAACCACCGAGCCACCCGGAACTCCTCGACTGGTTGGCGTCCGAGTTGATGGAAAAGAACTGGAGCATGAAGGCCATTCACCGACTGATGGTAACCAGCAATACCTACCGCATGCAGTCTTTCACTCCAGACCCGGGCTATGCGAGCCGCGCTCGCGATCTTGAGAACATCTACCTGTGGCGGATGAACTCACGACGGATGGAAGCCGAGATTGTGCGCGACAGCCTGCTGAGCGTTGCCGGCCAGTTGGACACGACGATGGGAGGCCCAGAACTGGAGGAAACTCAGGCCGAACAGGTCTATCGGCGTAGTCTCTATTTCCACCATACACCGGATTCTCAAGCCACGTTTTTGAAACTCTTCAACGCTCCAGACCCTACGGATTGCTACAAACGCGAGGAAAGCGTTGTACCGCAGCAGGCGCTTGCTCTAGCCAACAGCGGCTTGAGCCGCACCCAAGCCCGCTTGCTTTCGCGAAAGATTTCGGAGGGGATGAAAGAGAAGATGGACGACGCAAAGTTCATTCGGGCCGCTTTCGAAACCACACTCGGACGCCAGCCTGTGGCGGAGGAACTCGCAGAAAGCCAAAGCTTCCTGCGCCAGCAGGCAAGCTTGTTTGCAGCCAAGAAAGCAGAGGAGCCTGCAAAATCCGCAGCGTCGAACAGCGTGCCACCTGCCGATGAGCCGAGCCTGCGCGCGCGGGAAAACCTGGTGCATGTCTTGTTCAATCACAATGACTTTGTGACGATTCGGTAGGAACTACTGTGTCCTCAGTAGCCCGACCGGAAGGGAGGGCGTCACCCCGCGGCCAAGATGCCCTCCCTTACGGTCGGGCTACTGATCTAGCAAGCCTCCGGCTTGGCAGTCTCTGGCCGAAGGGCAGAGATTTCTGGAGATTGGACGTTTTATTCCCCTCCTCGGCTGAGGAGGGGCGGGCGCTGGCGCGGGACGGCGGTCCCACGCTAGCGCCGGGGTGGTGCGACAGGAGTTTACGAAATGCTCCATTCCAGCGTTTCGTTCCACGAAACTGCGTATTCAACACGAAACGCTTGAATGATGATTCTCGGGTTATTTCTCAAACCACCCCTGTGCCGCTGTGCGGCACTTCCCCTCCTGATCTCAGGAGGGGAGTCCGAAAAACGTCCAATCTCCTCTGGCCGAAGGGCAGAGATTGGACGCGCAGCAGCGCGTCCCTACCATTGAATGTTTCACAGCTTCAGGGTGGATGCCGTCCATTTGCGGCTGGGGGTGCTCTGGTTCCTGGCGCCCCGAGCCATCCGCACGAAAGAGAGGATTTTTGGAGGAAGTATTCATGATCGAAAGCAAACTGTTGATGAACCAAACCAGCTGCTGCGGTCGAGTCAATCGTCGTGTCTTCCTCGCGGACTGCGGCATGGGATTCACCGGGCTCGTCCTGGGCGCTATGCTGCAGCGAGACGGAATCCTGCGGGCCGACGCTCACGCGGCAGCCTGGGTTCCCCCGGATGGCACGCCGCATTTTGCGCCGAAAGCAAAGAGCGTCATCTGGCTCTTCATGCTGGGCGGCGTCAGTCATGTGGAATCGTTCGATCCTAAGCCTGTCCTGAACAAATACGCAGGAAAGACCATTGACGAGACGCCACACAAGAGCGTTCTTGATTCGCCATTTACCAAAAAGAATCTGGTGGAGTTCGTGGCAGGTCAGCGCAAGCTGATGACCAAGCTCTATGCAATGCAAGTCGGCTATCGCAAGCACGGCCAGAGCGGCATTGAAGTCAGCGACTGGTTCCCGAACGTCGGCGACTGTGTGGATGATCTGGCGATCATCCGCTCCACCTGGACTACCGACAACGATCACGCGGCTCAGTTGCAGTTTCATACCGGACGGCACGTTTTTCAGGGATTCTTCCCTTCTATCGGGTCGTGGGTTCACTATGGATTGGGCGCTCTGAACGAGAACCTGCCTCAGTTTGTCGTCCTTGGCGAGATGCCCAGTCCGTGCTGCGGAGGAACCGCCACCGTCAGCGGAAACTATCTGGGACCGGAGCACAGCGGCGTTCAATTGGAAGTCGATCCGCAAAACCCGCTTCCTTATGCCAAGCCCGGAGCCGATGTCTATCCTGAAGAACAGGTGCGTGAGTTTCAGTTCCTCGAGCGATTGAACAAACTGGCCAGCGTTCGGTATCCCGACGATCCGTCAATGCGGGCGCGCATCAAGTCTTATGAGTTGGCTTTCCGGATGCAGACGGCGGTGCCAGAACTGCTCAAGTTCTCTGCTGAGAATGCGGAAACCCAGAAACTGTACGGCCTCGACCAGAAGGAAACGCAGGAATTTGGGCAGCAGTGCCTTGCGGCAAGAAGGCTGGTGGAAAGGGGCGTTCGTTTTGTCCAGATTTTCCACGGAGGCGGAAAGAACGCCTGGGACGCGCACTCAGAGCTTCGCAAGAATCACACGGAATTGTGCGCCAAGGTGGACAAGCCCATCTCTGGGATGATCAGGGACTTGAAACAACGCGGTCTGTTGGACGAGACAATCGTGGTCTGGGCAACTGAATTTGGCCGAACTCCTGGAGTCGAAGGAGAGAACGGCGGGCGCGACCATCATCCCTTTGGCTTCTCGACGTGGATGGCCGGGGGTGGAATCAAAGGCGGCATCGCTCATGGCGCCACTGATGAGCTGGGGTTTCACGCTGTGGAGAATCGCCACTACGTCACCGACGTTCACGCGACCGTGCTGCACCAACTCGGGCTCGATCCCCGCAAACTGGAAGTGCCCGGCCAAAAGCGGCTGGAAATCGATTTCGGAAAGCCGATCGCCGAGATCCTGTAGGGCCTATACGAATCGCTAGGCGCGCGGCATCCTGGTCAAATGCCGCGAGTCACGGGTCTCAAAGCACTCCGTACTTGTTATACACCTCGCGTAGCGTCTTACCGTTGATGAGTTCCTTTCGCGACAGGTTTTCCCGGTTGACTTTGTCCTGAGCCCGGCACAAAACCGTCTCCTCTACTTCACGTGGAACGACGACGATGCCATCGAAGTCTGCAAACACCAGCTCTCCAGGCCTCACCAGCACTTCGCCGCAGCGGACGGGAACATCGCAGGCCACCATAAATCCGCGCCCTTTCGAATCCAGAGGACGAATGCCGGCATAGTAGACCGGGAAACCCATTTCGATAATCTTGACGCAATCCCGAATCTGGCTGTCGCAAACGCACCCCACGGCGCCGTTTTTCCTGGCAACGGTAGACATCAGTTCTCCCCAGGGAGCGTTGGTTCCCGCGTGGTCGGTGGAATGGACCACAACGTCACCAGGCTTGAGGGCGTCCATCAGTTCGATTTCCAACCCGTATGGATCTCCATCAACCACGTAGTCGGTCTCCATCCAGCGTGCTGTGCGGGCCCGGCCCACAAAGCCGCACTGCTGGGGGTCGGGCAGAAGCGGTCGCAGACGGTGATGCATCGCCTGCTGCCGAAACCCCAAATCGTCCAGGATGTCGCACACAGCGGCGACGTAGAGCTTCCTTTTCACAAACTCAAATATCCCGGCATCGGAATCGAATGCACCTTTCCCTTTTAGAGTGTGCATAGCATCGCCCTCTATCATGCTGGTTTGTGCGTGGCATCAATCATATATAGCCGGCCGCAATCTGATAAGTTCCTGCTGGCATCAGCGTTTCCGGCAACCCCCTGAAGGCTGCCCCTTCTTCCCCCTTTCATAAGGGGGATTTTCAGAGGAGCACCCACACCGCTCGGCGCGGTGTGATGTCGGTTAGAAAATCCCGCGAATCCCCTCTCGGGAGGGGAAAGGGCCGGCAGGCCCTGGGGTGGGTTGTGACTTCGACGCGACCACTCACCCCGTCTGGCTCCGCGACCGCCGTCGCTCCGCGACCGC
>JAKEER010000712.1 GCA_022616615.1 Acidobacteriota bacterium | reverse complement strand
TGCACACCCACACATTCACGCCGAGCAGTTTGAATGAGTTGCGGTTTTCGACCTGGGATCTGCTGTGGGATTATGCCTTCGCGCAATTTCGCTACAACGTTTCGTGCGTTTTTACTGACGATGGCCTAACCTTCCCTGGTTCTTTCGGCGGCTGCAGCTTTAACAAGGAGCTGTTTGAGAATCGCACCTATGACGTCAGCGACACGTTCTCGTGGAACCGTGGGGCGCAGTCCTGGAAGTTTGGCGGCAGCTACCGTCGTTCCTACTTCACGGACCCGACATTCTTGGCCGGGGACACCCCCATATACAACTTCCGGAGCGTCATCGACTTTGCCAACGACAATCCGTTCCAGGAAACTCGGGCCGTGGACGCCGCCACGGGCAAGCAGCGCGACACCTTCGTGGAAGTTAAGAATCAGTTGCTTTCCTTCTTTGCGCAAAACTCGTGGCAGGTTCGGCCCGGTCTGACACTGAACCTCGGCCTGCGATGGGACTACTATCCCCCGTTCCCCCTGGCAGGGATCTCGAGGCCTAGAAACACGTTTGGCCCGGTGTTTACCTCTGAGCAGGTCACTCCCCAGGGGATCGTCGCGGTCCGCAACCAGAAGGTCGAGAGGTCGTTCGACCGCGATTTGAATAACTTTAGTCCGCGCATCAGCCTCGCCTGGGATCCCACCCGAAGCGGGCGTACGGTAGTCCGGGGGGGATTCTTCGTTTTGTACGACGAAATCGATGGGACGCAGGTGACTCGCACCTACTATAATAATCCTCCCATCTCATCGCTGCTGAACGCCGGCCCGCAGTTTGGAATCCCGATTGTGTATGGTATTGCTCCTGAGGGCACGCGCGATTTCCCCATCAATCCGGGTCTGGTAGGGCCAGCCATCAATCCTGAGCTCGGCATCTTCGTGGGCACGCGGCCGAATATTACTGGCTGGGTCCAGGGTTTCTCACAGCCCCGGGTGTACGATGCCAACGCAGCATTCCAACGCCAGGTGCTCAATGACTTGGCAGTGACTGTCTCGTATCACTACCGGCGCATGACGAACGACGGGTTCGGCTTTAATGCCAACCGGTTCTCGGGCGATCTCGTGGACGGGCGCCTGGATCGGCTGAACCCGCACTATGGGGCAATCAGCACTAACGTGAACTGGGGTCGGACAATCTATCACGGTCTGGTCGTCGAAGCGAGCAAGCGACTGGCCCAAGGCTGGCAGTTGAATGCTTCCTACAGTTACCACAACGGCCGCACTAACTTCGGCGGCACCGAAGCCTTCAACCCGGATGTGGACTGGGCCCGCGACGAGCCCGCGACGCACAACGCCAAGATGAACGCCGTTTGGGAGCTGCCCTTCTTCCGCGGGCGAAGCGGGAGGCTCGCTGCTGCGCTCGGCGGCTGGCAACTGAGCAGCATCTGGAACTTCGAGTCGGGTTTCAACTTCAACCCCGCCAGTTTTGCTATATTTGGAGCCGGAGGGGACTTCAACGCCGACGGACAGACCGGCGACCGGCCTGACCTCCCAACTACCAGTGTCCCACGCTCTTACAGCCAGGAAGAATGGCTGAGAGGGGCGCTGAGCGCGTCTATCTTCCCGCGGCCTAACACGGTCCGAAACGGCACGCTGCCGCGTAACTACTTCAGCGGGCCCAGTTACGCCCGGATCGACGCCTCCCTCGCCAAGAGGTTTCCCATCCACGAGAGAGCGACGATCCAGTTTCGGGCAGAGGCCTCCAATGTTTTGAACCAGGTCAACATTTCGGGTGTCTCCTCGTCCCTGACCTCCACTGCGTTTGGCCGAGCGAGCAGTTTCTTTCCCATGCGCGCCGTTCAGTTGTCTGTGAAGGTGATCTTCTAATCCCGGAGGCGAAAGCCGCCTTCCGGAACGGCGCCGGATGGCGGCTTTCGTTTCTCCAACAATGTCCTCTTGCCTAAGGGTTGGCAGTGCAATCCGCCAAGCATACGAAGGAGAGAGTTTCGCTGAAACCACTAACCCAGGAGGTGTCGCCCCGATGAGTACGCAACAGCAACCGGTTGAGGCGGAGTCCTCGGTGGAGGGGCTGACGAGGCGTGAGGCTGGCCGTTGGCTGGTCGCCGCGTTAGGCGCGGCCGCCTGCCGTGTCGTACCCGGCTTCGCGGCTCAACAGGTTCCGGCCCTGTCTTCAGTGATGACAGTCCGCGGGCCGGTTAAACCGAAACAACTGGGCTTCACCCTTCCCCATGAGCACGTGCTGATTACCCACATAGGTCCTGCAGTCGACCTCACCGATGAGGACTTGGCCGCACGTGAGCTGGGACTTTACCGGGCCGCCGGCGGGCGCACCTTGGTCTGCATGACGAACATCGGAATCAAGCGTGATCCTCCGGCCCTGCGGCGGATCAGCGACCGGACGGACCTGCAGATAGTCATGGGAGCTGGCTTCTACAAGGACAAGTGGCAGACGCCCGAGACACGCGCACTTTCGACCGAGGCGCTCCTGGAAATCATGCTGCGCGATCTTCAAAAGGGAGCTGACGGCACCGAGGTAAGGGCGGGCGTTCTAGGCGAGATTGGTGTAGGCCATCCCCGAACCGAGTTCGAGGAGCGGGTGCTGCGCGCCGCCGCCAGGGCGCAGCGGGCCACCGGAGTGGGGATGATCGTCCACTTTGACATTGCAATCCCGCTGGCAGAGCACATGGAGGCACTGGACATCCTCGAATCCGAAGGCGCGAGTCTCACGCGGGTGGCCATCAGCCACCTGCTTCCCGCGGACAATGGTCCCCAACATCTCGAAGCGTTGGCGCGCCGCGGCTGCTTCTTGGCGTACGATTTCTTCGGAATCGAAGTCTGGATACGAAAGCTTGCTAAGACCTCGCTCGACACGCACGTCGAGGCCATTCGCCGGCAGATCGATAAGGGTCTCCTGAAGAACTTGTTGTTCTCCCAGGATGTATGCAGCCTGAAGCAACTGGTTGCCAACGGCGGTTATGGTTATGCGCATATCATTCGCAATGTGCTGCCGAAGTTGCGGGCGGCAGGCGTCACTGCCGGACAGATCGACGAAATCACGGTGCAGAATCCACGGCGTCTCCTTGCCGGCGTCTAGCCATCGTACCCAAGCGGGCCGGCAGTGGATGATGCAGTCTGAGCTCAGCTGATCAGTTGGCACATCGCATGGCTTTGGTCATGAAAGGAGAAAAAGATGAGACGAATGAGTGTTCTCGCAGGATCCTTGCTGGTTTTGGTCCTTCTGTATTCGACTCCCCTGCGAGCCCAAACGTCGTTTGGAACCATCACGGGTGTTGTAACAGATTCTTCCGGCGCGGTTTTGCCGGACGCAACCGTGACGGCGACCAACGACAAAACAGGTCTCAGCCGGCAGGCGATGACGAATTCCAGCGGGAACTATATAGTTCCCTCGCTGCCCCCCTCCACTTATACGCTTTCTGCGGAACTCAAGGGCTTCAAGAAAGTCGTTCGTTCCGCGCTCCATTTGCAGGTGAATCAATCGTTGCGGGTTGACATGACGCTGGAGGTCGGAGAACTGACGCAGACGGTCGAGGTGGAGGCCGAAACTCCTCTGCTTCAAAGTGAATCCTCAACGGTGGGTACCGTGATCGATGACAAGCAGATCGTGGAGCTGCCGCTCAACGGTCGGAGTTTCACAGAATTGACTTACTTGATTCCGGGCGGTGTTCGTCAGGCCGGCGGTTTTACTCAGGCCAGCGGGAGCCGTGTGGCGGTGAGCGGCGCACGGGCGGAGGATAACAACTACACTCTCGACGGCGTCAACAACAACGATACCTTCGTCAAGCAATTCGCCATCCAGCCGTCAATCGACGCGATTCAGGAGTTCAAGATCCAGACCAACATTACTTCAGCCGAGTTCGGACAGGCTGCGGGGGCGAATATCAATGTGGTTACGAAATCGGGGACCAATGACATCCATGGGGTGTTGTTCGAGTTCCTGCGCAACAATGCTTTCGATGCACGGGATAGCTTTGCGCCCACCAAACCGGTGTTTCGCCAGAACCAGTTCGGGGGGCAGGCAGGCGGCCCGGTGATCAAGAACAAAACGTTCTGGTTTTTCAACTATGAGGGATTCCGATTTCGCAGGGCAGCCACGGCTTTGGGCACGATTCCGACTCCAGAAATGTTTAACGGAGACCTGGCTCTTGACCACTTGGGGCGGCCGGCCGCACAGATCTTTGACCCCGCAACCACCCGTCCGGACCCCAACAACCCAAGTCGTTTGATCCGCGATGCTTTCCCTGGCAACATCATTCCGCCCCACCGGATTGACCCGATTATCAAGCGTTACATTCAAACCTTCTACCCGGCCCCGAATCGCCCGGGACAGCCCGCCAACATTATTAACACCCAATCGGCTGCGCTCGATTCCGATCAGTTTACGATCCGAATGGACCACAAGATTAGTGAGAACAACAGCTTCTTCAGCCGATTTTCTTACGTGCAAGCCGAACAACTTACACCCCTCACTCTGCAGACTCATAGTCATTCACTGATCAATGCTTTTCGAAACTTCATGATCAGCGACACCCATCTGTTCAATGCCACAACGATTTTGGACGTGAAGCTGGCCTACCATCGAAACAACTACCCGTCCAAGAATAGTGCCCCAGGCGGTCTGGAAGGGGTCAGGGAGTTCTTGCGCTCTACCGGGATTCAAGGCGTGCCGATCAAAAATGACAATATCCCGTTGTACCCGCAGTTCTTGATCGACGGGTTCACCAGCCCTAGTCAGCAAGGTGGCCCAACGTCCGACGATACCTACCAGATCTTGGCCAGCCTGAGCAAGATCAAGGGCAGGCACTTCATCAAGTTTGGAATGGACTACCAGAACCGGCGGAATGCGGGCGATGGCTTGTTCTCGGCCTTGATCGATTTCACAAAAACGCCGACGGTGGATCCGCAGAATGTGGCAGCCACCGGTCAGGCTGTGGCCTCCTATCTGCTTGGCCTGCCAACCACGGCTCGGCGCAACGTTGGCGACACGGCGGCACTGATGCGCTGGAGTGGCTACTACTTCTATTTCCAGGATGATATCAAGGTCAATTCAAAACTGACGCTGAATCTGGGGCTGCGCTACGACTACACGCAGTGGCCCCGCCATCGCGACAACAAACTGGGCTCGTTCGATCTGGAAACCGGCAACTTTATCTGGGCGGCCACGAACCCGATTACCGGAGAACCGCCTAACGTGTTTCCGCAGGTAATCTACCCTGATCGCAACAACTGGGCTCCTCGAGTCGGCATGGCTTACCTATTGAACAGCCGGACGACGGTACGCGGCGGCTACGGGCTCTTCTACAACACCTTCTTTCTCTGGGAAACTCAGGGCATTCGCGGCAACTGGCCCTTTGCCATCAGCGAGAATAAAACCAACCTGAATTCGACCACGATCGATTCTCCGCTCAAGACCACGTTTTCCACCGAAACCTCTACGGGACCGGGTACGAACGTTCCGCCGAGTGCCCAGCACATCGCGGATCGCCGCCGCCGCGTCAGTTACATGCAGCAGTGGAATCTGCATCTGCAACGTGAAGTCGCCGGCAACCTGCTGCTTGAAGCCGGTTATGTTGGAACCAGGGGATCCAAGGCTTCCGTTTTCGCGAACGCCAATACGGCGCCTGCAGGGCCGGGAGCTGTCGGACCGCGCCGCCCGTTCCCCATTCTTGGTGCGACGCTTACGTTGACCGACACTGCCAGCTCCATCTACCACGGTTTGCAGCTGAAGGCTGAAAAGCGGTTCTCCGAGGGGCTGGCGTTCATGGGAAGCTACACGTTCAGCCGGAATATCAACACCGCAGGAGACGGATTTGGGATGAGCAACACGCCTCAGGACCCGACCTGTCTCGAGTGTGACCGGGCTCTTTCGGCATTCCACCGCAAAAACCTTTTCGCGATGAACTTCATCTACGAACTCCCCTTAGGAAAAGGCAAGCGCTATGGGAGGGACCTGTCGGGCGCGGCCAACCACATCCTGGGTGGCTGGCAGTTCAACGGCATCATCACCGCAAGCTCAGGACAACCGATTGGAGTGCGTATCCGCCGCGATATCGCCAATATTGGGGCTGTTACAAGCGCCCAGAGGCCCAACGTGAGCGGGAATCCCAATATCGAGAACCCCACCTCTGAACGCTGGTTCGATAGGACGGTCTTTTCTGAACCAGCGCCTTTTACTTTTGGCAACGCCGGGCGGAACATCATCAATGGCCCTGGCAACCAGACCTGGACTCTGGGTCTGTTCAAGAATTTCCTGATCACGGAAGCCCAGCGGCTCCAATTCCGTGCGGAGTTCTTTAACGCCTTCAACCACGTGAATCTCAACAATCCAAACACGGATTTCGACTCGCCGAATCTGGGCCGCATCTTCGGCTCCGCCCCGGCGCGCCAGATCCAGTTTGGGCTAAAGTACTACTTCTAGGGTTGGGTTGCGGCAAGGTTCAAACTTCGGTCAAATTCCAAAACCTCCTCTCCCGCGCTGGGTCGGCTGGGGCGAGAGGGTGGCCGAAGCGGAAAAGTGGGAGGCCGGCAGCTAGCGGGTGGACAAAAGCGCATTGAGCCCGGCCCTGTGCCTTTTGATTATCGGCTCGGGCTCAAGAGTCTCAAGAAGCACTGTTTTCTCCGGGGGCTTAAAGGGGCGAAAGCCGGGCTCAGACAACCCTTAGGCGGAGCTGGAGCTGCTTGGTCGGCTCAAAAGCCCATGGCCAACAAGAAGCGCTGACCGTGATGGGAAGAGAATTCTCGTTGCGTTCTACATAACCGGCTAGACGGTAGCCGAATGCTTTGAGAAGAAGGGTTTCGCTGTTTGCGGCCAATGGGAAACGGCAAATGCGAATAGGTCGTGATGGCGGTTTTGCGCTGCCCAAGGCCAAAGCGGAAGAAGCGGGTACAGGGTGAATCGATTGCATTGCTGAAAGGGAAAAATCCCTTACAGTAACTCTCTTACCATTCGTCTTACCATTCAGGGAGGTATTCATGAAAAGGCAATCTAGGGTCGTAGGGGTCGGAAGGGATCGGGCACGATCTGAGCGGCGGGGTGATACCAGGAGCCCCTGCCCGCCGGGAGGGAGCAACATGCGGAGTATTCCCCTTTTGATCGTCTGGGTTTTGCTGTTCAGCGTACCGGCAGCGGGGCAGACAACCGGGACGGTGCAGGGGACGGTAACCGACCCGCAAAATGC
>JAKEER010000711.1 GCA_022616615.1 Acidobacteriota bacterium | reverse complement strand
TCCCCATAGCGAACCGGCGCTGATTCTTGGACCGGTTCCACCGGTTCAGTCCAACGAATTCTTTGTCGGATGCTCGCCGAACTCCCGTCCCAGTTCTCAGGTCCCGTCGCGGCGAGACCCGGCAAAGAATCTTATTCGTTAGGCAGGCAGGAAGTAAAAGGCAATGCCGGTGACAAGATAGACCGCAAGGAGCAGAACTCCCTCCATCCAGTGCGATTCTCCGTCCTGAGCCACCAGATTCACGACGGCAACGGCCATCGCAACGGCCATCACTTCAAACAGGGTGAAGCGCAAATCCATCGGATTTCCGAACGCATAACTCAGAAACACCAGGACCGGAGCGACAAAGAGCGCTACCTGGATGCTCGATCCGACGGCGATATTGATGGCCAGGTCCATCTTGTTCTTCATGGCCATGAGAATGGCAGTGCTGTGCTCGGCGGCGTTGCCGATAACAGCCACGACAATGACTCCGACGAAGACTTCTGTAAGGCCCAGTGCATGCGCGGTTGCCTCAACTGCGCCTACTAGAAACTCGCTCACTACAGCCACTCCGGCAGTTGCCAGAAGCAACACGGTGGCCGAGAGCTTGAGACTCCAGCCCTTTTTGAACTCTTCATGGGCTTGCCGTTCGCTTTCCTCGCCCAGGAAAAGATCTTTGTGCGTCTTCAGCGAGAAGATCAGGCTCAGAACGTAGACCAAAAAGAGAACGATCGATATCTCCAGGCTTAAGCCGCGTTCCAGCAAGGTTTCCTGCGTATGAGTGATCGTGCCGCTCCGCAGCTCCTCTTCAGCCACCCAGTGGAAGACAGCAGGAATCAACAAAGCAACGACACTTAGGGCTAGCAGCGTCGAGCCCAGGCCGGCCGCAGTACGATTGAATCGTTGCTGCGTAAACTTTACTCCTCCAGCCAGCACGCTCAGCCCGAGGACAAGAAGAATATTGCCGATGATAGAGCCGGTGATGGAAGCTTTGACCACGCCGTGCAGCCCTTTGTGGAGTGCCAGCGCAGCGATGATGAGCTCAGCTGCATTCCCAAAGGTTGCGTTGAGCAAGCCGCCGATTCCAGCGCCCATTTTTTCCGCTAGATGCTCAGTGGCCTTGCCCATCAGGCCAGCCAAAGGGATGATGGCGAGACAGGACGTGGCAAAGATTGCGACAGGCGCTGCGTGGTTGAATTCGAGAAACGCGGCGACGGGAAGAAAAATGAGCAGCCAGTTCAGCCAGTTTTCGACCGCAAAGAATTTCTTCATGAGAGCGATGGTCTCGCGGCGATGGAGAAGTGAAGCCGCTGCAAATCGCTTATACTGAAGGCCGTTGGTTTTCAGCGTTGTGCAGAGACGGCGCGCATAATAGCACAGTTCAGAGAGACAGGGTGGCTGCGACCCAAGATGAAAATGTTGTCATCCCCCTGAGGAGACAATGGGGACAAATGCTGCCTTGCGGCACTCCCCCTTGATAAGTCTTGATAAGGGGGACGCCGCGTCGTATTTGTTAGCGGGGTGGCACGACCAGTGCTCGTGGCAGGCTTCGTCGAGCAGCACTGCGCGAAGACCCGCTCGCTACCGCTTGCGGTACTGTCAGCGCCTGGACCCTGAGGCGAAGGCGAACAGTACCGCGAGCGGTAGCGAGCGGGTCCTGAGGTGCACAGAGGCAGTGTCACTCCGCTAAACAAATACGCCGCGTCTTCTGCGGCAGGGAGTGGACCCAAGTGGACCCACCCCGGCGCCACGGTGAAGGCTTCTTAAGCCCTCACCCCCTCCCAAAAAAGGGGATTTTCAACGGAGAGAATCATGATCGCAATGAAGCAGTGCTGGGTGGGTGCAATCCTTCTTTGTTCTTTGCTCGCGGTTCGCCTAGAGGCTCAGACTTCGGCCCGAGACGGCAGCCTGCAGAACCGCGTTGTTCACTCTGACCCGTCGAAGTATCGGAGCGCGTCGAAGGTTCATGGCGGTGCAGGAACTCTCAGCTACACCGGTCTTCTCGGCCCGCAGGATTTTAACGTCAATCTCATCTTCCTTCATCGCGGTGTTCTGCAGCCGAAGTCAGGTATCGGGCACCACTTCCATAATCAAATGGAAGAGATGTTTGTCATCTTCGACAATAAAGCGCAATTCACCATTGACGGGCGAACCTCAGAGCTGACCGGCCCTGCGGGCGCACCCTGCCGCCTGGGCAGCTCGCATGGGATCTACAATCCGACGGATACGCCGACTCAGTGGATGAATATCGCCGTGGGCTCTGTGCGGGGCCGCTATGACGCTTTCGATCTGGGTGACGATCGGGTCGGTGTGCTACTGGACGCAAAGCCCATCTTCATGAACATGAAACTGGACAAGTCGCTGTTGAAGCCAGTGGCAGCGATGCACGGAGGGAAGGGAACAGTTCGGTACCGCCGTGCGCTTGGGCCGGAAGTATTTCGCAGCAACTGGGGCTACGTCGATCATGTCGCCATTCCATCGGCGGGCTCCCTGGGCTACCACCGGCACGACCTTCAGGAGGAGATTTATTACGTCATCGCTGGAAAGGGCCGCGTCGTTCTGAACGGAGAAACTGCAGAGATTGCGGCCGGAGATGCCGTGCCGGTGCGTCTACGGGAGGCGCACGCTTTTGAGAACGTTGCGCCAGAGGATCTCGAGCTGATGGTGATTGGCATCGCCTTGGAAAAAGGCAAGTTTGATGCAACCGATGTTTCCCTGGGGGCGGGGAAACCCTAAGGAGTGCTTTGCGTCTGTAGCTCGCCGGTGGTTTTCCTGCGGCCCGGGCTGCGTTCGAATACTAAGGGGTGCGCGCGCGGAAGCGTCCGGTGCTGGAACCTCGGCTCGTTTGCTTCGTTTCCTTTGCTGCTCGCTGACCGGCACATGCTTTGTCGTGAAGCGGGCGGAACCGCAATGTGCGGTCCGCCCGCCCGCGATTACTTCTTGGCAGGGTTGCAGACGACGTGGGGCTTTAACGCCGCAAAGGTCTTGTCGCCGATTCCTTTGACATTCTTCAGGTCTTCGACGCTCTTGAACGGACGGCCTGCGACGATTTCCTTCGCCACTTTGGCACCAACTCCCGGAAGGGTGATAAGCTCTTTTTCCGTTGCGTTGTTGATGTCGACCGGCTTCTCAGGTTTCTTAGCTACTGACTTATCTGCCGTTGCGGGATCCTTGGCCTTTGCAGGTTTCTCCGGCGCTTGAGCCGCGCCAAGAAGCGCGAGGCAGAGACCGGCACTAGAGAGCATGACCGACAGGCTGCAGATTGTCTTCTTCATGGAAACTCCTTTCAAGTTGAGGAATTAGAGAGCCCTGCAGAAAAGACATCAAAAATCCTTGGAGTGACATCCAAGCCAAGCAGAAGAATGTCTGCCGAGGGCTGGGCAGACAGTGAAGAGAATTTTTGAGAAAGGAACTAATCGGACACGCGAGATTCTGCATCAATTGACATGTCAAGGCAATGAGAAAAATGGCTCAAGGATATCTTGTTCCGCGACACGTGGTAGCCAAAGCGGCAGTGAGCTGAATCAATACGGCGTTGTGTTTTGGCAGAATGTCGGTGTTAGAATGAGAATATCCGCGGCGCAGAGAGCACTTAGGATCCGCAATGCTTGAAGCGCCGAAGGTTCTTGAAAGTTCATTTTAGTTTGCTAAAGAAAAAGTCTTGGGCACCGATAATTCAGGATGTTGTTTTGGGTCCGCAGGAAGCCACTTGAAGCTGGGTTCTTCGGGTGAGGTGAAAGAAATATGAGCGAACGAATCTTATTAGATCCGACGATCAAAAGTTTTGAAGCGCAGGAATTTGAGAACAAACTTTTCAGCAAGGTCGTCGGACAGGATCGGGCGGTTCGCAAGCTGACCAGTCTTTATCAGGTCTATCTTTCCGGAATGGCCTCTGCAGGCCGGCCGGTCGGCAACTTACTTTTCCTCGGCCCAACAGGCTCCGGCAAGACCCGTGTTGTCGAAGCCGCTGCTGAAATCCTTTTTGGTGATTCCAAAGCGGTTTTGAAGATTGACTGCGCCGAATTTCAACACAGCCACGAGATTGCTAAGTTGATCGGCTCGCCGCCGGGATACCTCGGGCACCGCGAGACACCACCCCTGCTCACCCAGGAAGCGGTGGACCAATATCACACAGACAAGCTGAAGTTGACCCTGCTGCTGTTCGATGAAATTGAGAAAGCCAACGATGCCCTCTGGCAGCTCCTGCTGGGAATTCTTGACAAAGCAACGTTGACGCTGGGCGACAATCGCCGCGTGGACCTGAGCCGGGCGATCGTCTTCATGACAAGCAACCTCGGCGCGGCAGAGATGAGCGAGTTTATTACGGGCGGGCTGGGCTTTGCGCCACCGGCCTCTGCGACCTCACGCGAGAGTGAGATTGACGCCAAGATCTACAAGACCGCTTTGGAAGCCTCCAAGCGAAAGTTTTCTCCCGAGTTCATGAACCGGATTGACAAGGTTGTGGTGTTTCAAACATTGCAGGCCTCGCATCTGCAGAAGATCCTCGACATTGAACTCGGCATGGTGCAGGACCGAATTCTGAATTCACGCGGCGAGGGCAAGTTTGTTTTCAAGTGCACGAGCAAGGCGAAGGAGTTTCTGCTGAAGGAAGGAACAGACTTGAAGTATGGCGCTCGTCACTTGAAACGCGCCTTGGAGCGCTATCTGGTCTATCCGTTGTCTAACCTCGTGGCGACGAACCAAGTGTCACTCGGCGACCTCGTGAACGTTGACTATGACGAAGGAGACGAGAAACTCGTCTTCTCGAAGGAAGAAAGCGGCGCTTTGATTAACAACTGGGAGAATCCTGAAGAAGCTGCGATCTTTGAAGAAATCTTCAGCAAAAATGCCTCAGCCGTCAAAGAATCGAAGTCGGAGGGCAAAGTGGCAAAACCCTCCATGGCTAAGGAACGAAGAGGCTGACACGCTGCATGGCTCCGCCGCTCAACCAGGTGGGCGGGGCTGTCTGGCCGCCTGAGCCGGCCCGCTGAAACCTGTTGCCTTACGCCAGAGTCCGCAGCCGCATACCCAGCCTCCCCAGCAGCCGTTCATCGTTGTCCGTTGCTGGATTCGGGGTCGTCAGCAGTTTTTCCCCCATAAAAATTGAATTCGCGCCTGCGATAAAACAGAGCGCTTGAGTTTCGTCCGACAGCGAAAGCCGGCCCGCGCTCAAACGCACCATCGAGGCTGGCAT
>JAKEER010000710.1 GCA_022616615.1 Acidobacteriota bacterium | reverse complement strand
GGCGCTGGCACAGGGACGGCGGTCCCGGAGCCAGCGCCGGGGTGGTGCGACCGGCCCTTGCGGAAACCTCCAATCGGACGTTTCGTGCCGCAAAGGCTCTTGCTCGATACGAAACGCTTGAAATGACGGTTCTCGGTGCATCCTCAGACCACCCCCATGCCGCTGCGCGACCGCTGTCGCTGCGCGGCACATCCCCTCCTGATCTCAGGAGGGGAGCCAGAGAAGCGTCCAATTCGCAGAGACCGGCAGAAGCGCCGGTCTGCGCTACACCCTTCTACAGCTACAAGCAGACCCATGTGTGCGCCCTGTGACCTAACATTGCCGCGGCTCACGTCCGACTGTGTTACACTGCTCGCGTTTGCATTTAGCGATGCGTCTGCATCGAAGGCACTGGATTCCCGCTTTCGCTGGAATGACGCCCTCAGGTATTGCCGCCATGCCTCTAGAAAAAGTCCTTCTTGCCAAGCCTCGTGGATTCTGCGCGGGCGTGGTCCGCGCGGTTGACATTGTCAACATCGCGCTCGATGTCTATGAAAAACCGCTTTACGTGCGCAAAGAGATTGTGCACAACCGGCACGTGGTCGAAGAGCTGCGCGCCAAGGGCACAGTGTTTGTCGATTCCCTGCTTGAAGTTCCTTCGGGCGCTACGGTGGTCTTTAGTGCCCACGGTGTTTCGCCCGAAGTTCGTGAAAAGGCCAAAGCCAAAAATCTCAAGGTGATCGACGCCACCTGTCCGCTGGTGACGAAAGTCCACCTGGAAGCTGTCAAGTATGCGCGGGACGGCTTCACCATTGTTCTCATCGGGCACAAGGGCCACGAAGAAGTGGTCGGCACGATGGGCGAAGCGCCGCAGCACATGGTTCTCATTAGCTCCAGAGAGGAAGTTGCTCACCTGAACCCGCCCGACTCGAATCGCATTGCTTATCTGACCCAGACCACGCTGAGCCTCGACGAAACGCGCGAGATCATTGCAACCCTGCGCCAGAAATTTCCTCATATCGTAGGTCCTCCCTCAGAAGACATCTGTTACGCCACGCAAAACCGCCAGGAGTCGGTTCAGGCAATGGCCCGGCACGCAGGCTTGATTCTCGTGGTCGGCTCGGGCAACAGTTCAAACTCAAACCGGCTGGTCGAGGAAGCCCAGAAGTCTGGCGCGCAGTCTTACCTGATCGATGACTACCGCAACATTCAGGAGAGCTGGCTTGAAGGAGTTCGCGTCGTCGGCGTGACTGCGGGGGCTTCCGCTCCGGAGATCCTGGTCCAGCAGGTTGTCGAGCACCTCAAGGCGCGCGGCGCCGCGACAGTCGAAGAATTCGAGACGACTAAGGAGAATGTCCACTTCGCGCTGCCGCCCAACTTGGCCAGCGATCTCGAAACCAGGAACAGGGTTCGAACCTGAGTTGCGCCGCAGAGAGCACGGCGATGGCACGGGCAGCAACCAAACTGGCCACCGAGACACGGAGAATGGGACGCAGATAAACGCAGATGAGTGCGGATGAAAGACTGCGTCCGAATCCCAGACAACCGATGGCCAAGAGCTTCTTATTTGAGAAAACAAGAAGTTCCGAACTTGCTCAACGACTCCGAACTCTCGCCGTCTCTCCGGCTCGCCGATTCACTCGCCTTCGCGCCTCCGCGTCTCTGCGGTTTGTCTTTCCTTTCATTCCAATCTACCAGACCGCAAGAAACCCATTGAATTCAATCCCGCAAACGGGCACCATTGAGCGCGCTTGCCCTTTGTCATCTCTGGAATCCCTGACACAAGTTTGCTTTGGAGATTCGCGCCATGCTCTGGTGGATTTGGATTCTTCTGGGCTTTTTTCTGCTGCTCGTTGAGCTCTTAACACCAGGCGGCCTTTACCTTCTCTTCTTCGGAGCTGCCGCCATCATCGTGGGTATGCTGGGCGGACTGAGTCTCAGCGGCCCTCCCTGGATGCAGTGGCTGATGTTCTCCGTGCTTTCGATTGTCGCATTGAGCCTGTTCCGCCGCCCGCTCATGAAGCGTCTGCGTCCCGCAACGCAAGGCAAAGAAGTCGACAGCTTAGTCGGCGAGACGGCTCTCGTTTTGGAAGATATGGCGATCGACGCGATTGGCAAAGCCGAGCTGCGCGGCTCGGCCTGGAGCGCACGAAACGTGGGCGGAAACCCGCTGGCGCGCGGCCAGCGCTGCACGGTGGAAAGAGTCGACGGACTGATGCTCTACGTGCGGGCCTGAGCCTTGCGTCCTGCGTTATTGGGCACCGGCGCCGTGTCACCGTTCTTTTTAAGGCGGGAAGTGGATTCCGGCTCGCGCCGCGCTTGGCCGGAATGACGTAGGCACGAGCCATTTCGGTGAAGCCTGGAATCCAGCCTTCGTTGGCGCCAAACGAGAAGCGGATTTCGGTTCGCGCAGAGTCTTGTCTTCAGTATCTAATTCTCAGTCACGCGAAAGGACATTATCTATGGGAGAGATGACCGGCGGTTTGATCGTTGTCCTCGTGCTGGCGGTCCTGGTGGTCATTGTCATCGCCAAAACCGCTGTCGTGGTTCCCCAGCAGAGCGCCTACATCGTCGAACGGCTAGGGAAGTACAGCGGAACGCTGGATGCCGGCTTTCACATTCTCGTTCCCTTCATGGATGTCATTCGCTACCGGCATACTTTGAAGGAAATGGCCATCGACATCCCGGAACAAGTCTGCATCACTCGCGACAACGTTCAGGTGGCCGTCGACGGCGTGCTTTACATGAAGGTGCTCAATCCGCAGCGCGCCTCCTATGGCATCAGCGACTTCATCTTTGCCATTACCCAGCTTGCGCAGACAACGCTGCGCAGCGAAATCGGCAAGATCGAGCTCGACCGCACCTTCGAAGAGCGTACCAACATCAACATCTCCGTGGTGCACGAGCTGGACAAGGCTTCGGAACCGTGGGGAGTCAAGGTACTGCGTTATGAGATCAAGAACATTACGCCGCCGAAGGACGTGCTTCATGCGATGGAGAAGCAGATGCGCGCCGAGCGTGAAAAACGCGCGACCATCCTGAACTCTGAAGGCGTGCGCGACTCGGCCATCAATCAAGCCGAAGGCGAGAAGCAGCAGATCATAAAAGCCTCTGAGGCCAGCAAGCAGCAACAGATCAACGAAGCAGAGGGGAAGGCAGCCGCTATCCTCAGCGTAGCCTCCGCCACAGCAGAGGGCATCCGCAAGGTTGCCGAGTCGATTCAGGCGCCCGGCGGTTATCAAGCGGTTCAGCTCAGAGTGGCCGAACAGTACATTGGCCAGTTCGGCAATCTCGCCAAGGAGGGCAACACGCTGATTCTGCCGGCGACACTGAGTGACGTCGGCTCGATGATCTCGCTGGCCATGAATGTCATCCGGCAAGGGACGGGGGCCGACAGCGCGCCTCCGCTGCCTAAGAGCCCGCCCGCACCGCCTGCGCACTCATAAGCAGGGGGTGCGATCCGAAGGCTGAGCGGTACCAGGTTGGAAACGTAAAGGATTTGGTCGACTTTTGCATCGATGGTCATCAGCGCCGAAGCCTACAATCCGGAGGGTTGCCTGGCCCGAAGGGCTTTCACATCGTAGCCGAGGGCGCCGCCCTCGGTTGAATCGTCCCGAGGTGTCGCAAAAGCCCGTCCCCTTACCTCAACATCTCCCGCAGAATTCTTGCGCCGGCTTCCTTCTCAAAGCCCTTCAGAGCTAACATTTCAGCCAGGGTTGGCGCGATATCTTCCGGCCCGCACTCCGCAGAATAACGTCCTGGCTTGACCGGAGATCCAAGAAAAACGATCGGAACGTGGCGGTCGTAATCGTGCGGCGTGCCATGCCCTGTGCCGCCCACATTATCGCTGATGTAAACATAAGGCTTTGGCGTGGTGATGATATGGGCGCTACGCGGCGCGAAGAAGGAGTTGCGAATTAGTGGCAAGTGCGGGTCGTCCTGTGTCTCCGGGTTCAGGATATCTGCATGCGTGTAAACGGATTCGAACCAGCCCGTTGCTTGCAGCGCATTCACAATCACGGCTTCCACAGCGCGTTGTTTCAGGCCGCTGGCGGTCAGGGCCGTTTCACTGAGATAGAAATTCGGCGCGTCGTAATTTGCAATCAGGCCCGATGCGCCGGGAAACTTCGCGTGCAGCGCCTGTTTCACGACAACCTCGACCGCATCAGCCCGAACGCGCTTCGCTGGAAGTCCTCTCTTCTGCGCCATCTCCACCAGTGGCATCGACCCGTGATCGGCGGTCAGCACTACCCAGGTCTGCGCAAAGCCCACGCGCCTGTCGATCTCCTCAAAAAGCTTCTGCAACGTCTGGTCCAGCCGCAGCAATTGATCCATCGCCTCCTGGCTGTCGGAACCATAAGTGTGACCGACGACGTCGGTGGCCGAAAAGCCGATCGCCAGGATGTCTGTGAAAGAATCCTCGCCCAGGCCGTGGGCTTTCATGGCTTCCAGCGCGGCCAGCAGCACCATCTCATCAGCAAATGGCGTGCGCCGAAAATCTTCGTAATACTCCTTTACTGGGGGCGCATGGCGAATGCGATGCGGGAAGACAATATCCTTGCGGTCCCACTCCCCCTCGATGGCGTCCTTTCCGGCGTATTTTTCATAAACCTTGGCGTCGGGCAGCAGTCGCTCCCAGAGCTTCTCTGAATATTGATCGGCGAACTTACGGGCGTTCCACCGCTTAAGCCACTCGGGCGCTGACTGCATGTAGTAGGTGCTCGTGATGAAATTGCCGCCTTCGTTCTCGAACCAATAGGCCGCGTCGGCCCGGCGGCCCCCCATGAGGACCGCCGACCGGTCTTTCATCGACACACCCACGATCCTGGACTGTGCCGAATGACGCTTCAAGAAATCGCCTACCGTAAAACCGATGAAATTCGCGGGCGATGCGCTGCGGCCATTTCCTCCTATGGGAAGCTGAACCGGATCGTCGACGACGTTAATGCTCTTCTTCAGAAGCGGGTCATACCAAGTGTTGGCCACAATGCCGCAGTGCGAAGCATGGCGTCCGGAAAGAATCACCGAATGTCCTGGCCCGGTTTCGGTATTCGCATGGCGATACTTGGCGTTCGTGAACACGGCACCCTGGTCGAGCAGCCTGCGAATGCCTCCGTTGTAAAGATCGCCGAAGCGCGTCAGGTAGTCAAACCGCATCTGGTCGATGGACAGCACAAGAACCAGTTTCGGTCTTGCCACCACAGCTTGGCCGCGAAGAGCGGCCAGAGCGCCACAGAACAACACGCTGGCTGCAACGAGAAACAGGGGCAGTTTCTTAGGCATGCAGTCTCCTTGGAGAATTGAAAACATTCGTCAGTGCTCAGATTCTGAAGTCGCCACAGAGGGTCGCACCAACAGCCCTCGTCGTCGCAAGGAACTCCTGAGATTCATCCAGAACATCTGCAGCACTTGAAAAGCAAGCTGGCCCAAGCTTAACGGTTTTGTATGCAATTCCATCTGCCCTGCCTTGATGGCAGCGGATACGGCTGCAAAGGATCGCGCTCCAACGGAAACTGTGGAAGTCGTCTTCCCTACCTGGGACAGAAAGTGAATGTCTGAAGTTCCCACCAAGGGCTTGTTCAGCCTGCGCGCGGCCTCAACTGCCTTCTGATTGAAGTTCACCTGGCGCGTGTAAAAGTGACAGTACTCGATGGCGTCAAAGCAATCCTGGTGCAGGAAAAGCCTGCGACCTAGACAGCTGCTGCTAGGATAAAAAGGGTGTGGCGCAATAGTCAGAATTTCCGGGTGTTGCCGGCGCAGTTCCCGCAACTGATCGAAGCTGATCGGATGCTCAAAGCGCTCCAATCCGTAAATCAGCACGTCTTTGCCTTCGATGCTGGCTTCAACGGCGGGGATGAGGAGCACATTGGCAGCCTCCGCATAGGCCTTCAGTCCGGGAGACCACTGCAGCGCGCGATGACAGGTAATCGCCAGCACGCTGATTCCCTGGCGGGCTGCTTCGTCAATCAGTTGCTCAGCAGAGTGTTCGATCCAATCTTGGGGATCAAAGTCCGTGTGGCTGTGCAGCTCCATTCTGAGTTGGAATAAAGACATCGAATCCTCTTTAACTATCGCCCTTGAGCTTGCCTTCGTCCTCGATGAAAGCCGAGCAGGAAAACGAGGAGGCTGTTTTCAGCGTCATCGCAGCGGCGTCTGTTTAGGGCTCCTTTTGAAGCGCATCACCGCCGGACCGACAAGAAACTCTTGGGTGGCGCACACATGGCGCGGTTTGCCATGTGTGCGGTGCGATTCGCAGACATCGCCAAGGGCGCGATATCTGCGCCACCCTGACTTAACGTAACAGAGTAATACTACCCATCCACAAACTCAGCCAGCCGCTGCAGCGCACTCTCGAGAAGCTGCGGTTCCTGCACGAAAGTCATCACCAGGTGCGTCTCTGGAACATCGTAAAAGTAGCCAGGGTGCACCAGCACTCCGCAACGATTCAAGAGATCAATCACCCAGGACTCCTCGTCACGGTCAGGGTCAAGCCAGCGTGCTGTCAAATAAAAGCCCCCAGACGGCAAAACCAGAGCCAGCTTCCTGCATTGTGACAGGGAGCGCGCGGCCAAATCCCGGCAGCCGGCCACACGGCTGCGATAATCGGAGAGGAACGGGCGTCCAGCGCGCAGGATCTCCGGAACGGCAAATTGCACCAGTTCGTTCACCGGCAGAAATGTGTCGGAAATCATTTCGAGTGCGCGCATCGACTTCTTGACTAGAGCGGGGTCGCCGCTCACTCCTAGCCAGCCCAGTTTCATGCCGGGCAGCGCCAGCATCTTGGAAAGTCCGTTCAAGGTGAAAACCAGTGGAGCGGCCGTCTGCGCGGGTCGCGGCAGCTGTTCCATTGCGAACAGAAACTCGCTGAAAACTTCATCCGCAATCAGCGGCAGGCCGTGACGGCTCGCAATTTCCGCCAAGCCTCGCAACTGCGTCCATCCGGCCACAGCGCCGGTCGGGTTGTGCGGCGAGATCAGGACGATGGCACGGGTGCGGGTAGTCAGCTGCGACTCGAGGTAGTCCAGGTCTATTTCCCAGTTCCGCGACTCCTTGAGTAGATAGGAAGTCAGGCGGACATTGCCAAGCTGCGCGATGGTTTCAAACAGCGGGTACGACGGGCTGGGGCAAAGAATTTCATCGCCGCTTTCAGCCAGCAGTCTGAAGCAGTAGAAGTAGGAGATGCTGCTTCCGGGCGTCAGCAAGAACTGGTCCGGAGGCAGTGTCACTCCTGCCTCCGCGTAGTAGCTGGATATAGCTTGCCGGGCAGCCGGCTGCCCAAAAGAATCCGGTTGATAGCACCGTGTCTCCGGAAGCGCCTGGAGCAAAGCCGCGCGCAACAGTGCTTCCGGGTACTGGATGCCGGCCTGGTTCACGTTCCCAGAGATGAGATCGACAACCTGTTTGCCATTCTGCAGCGCAGCGTCTCGGGCCTGATAGAGACGGTTGAGCGCCTGAGGAAAGGAATTAGCAATGGGAGAAAAGAACATCGGTGAGGATGAAGGGGGTTGTCTGGGCGGATGTCACTGGTTCGTTGTCAGTCGTCCGCTGCACGTGGTCTGTTGTCAACCTTCGCTGTCCGTCGTCAACCGTGAACAGCTGACAACGGACAGCGGGCCACGACGTTTATTGAACCTTCAACTCCTGCAAGCGGGCGACGACATCTTGACCGGCTGTCGCCGCCTTGACCTGACGGTCAACATAGAGAATCTGTCCATCCTTGCCAATATAAAACGTCCAGCGCTCAGGAACCTGTCGCCCTTCATGAACGACGCCATAAATTCGATCTCACTCCGTCCGAAGTGACTCCAGCAGCGGCGAGCGCAACGCCGCCCGCGTTGCCAGAAGTGAAGCCGACAGCCCGCCCAGCCATACGAACAATAACAACCAGCCGAGTGAGAATACCGGCAGGGCCCAGCCGCGGGCAGATAGCGCAGGGAGAATCGCAAGAAACGCGCATGATGCACCGGTTGCGATTCCCCAGAAAAGGAGAAACACATTCTCCGCCAGAACCATCGCCGCGAGATGTCGCTGGGTATATCCGACGGCGCGCAAGAGAGCCAGCTCGCGGCGCCGCTCAAGGAGGTTGCGAACCAGCACAACCGCTAGTCCCAGCGTGCCGAGCAGCAACCCAAAGCCGCCCAGCGCCTGGAACGTCGAAAGGTAGGTGTTCTCGACGCGGTGAAAGCTGGCCAGCCTGTCGGCGGTGGAAAACACATCCAGCCCATAATCGGCGAGTCGTGTTTCAAGCAATTCCGTGACTTCAGCTCCTTGCCCGGGGGGCAGATCGAACAGAAAGAAGCGGTATCCTTGCTGATCCGGAAAGAGGCGCTTGAAGTTCTCCTCGGACATCAGCAGCTCGCGCTGGAATAAGCTGTCGGCCAGAGCGCCGACAACGCGCAATCGCACGGGACTTAAGCCTTCGCGCTGGAGAACCCAGTCTTCCCCTAGTTTCAAGTGAAGCACGTAGGCCAGCGAGTTTGCGCCGCCAATCACCGGAATGGCGCCATCTGGAAAACCTTTGTTGAGCAGCAACCACGGATTCCGGCGCTCGGTGTCGTCGCTGGCCAGCGATTGTTGGAAGGCAAAGCGCTGCTCTGCTAGAAACTCCGGCGCCGGCGCCACAATGCGCGGGTTTCTCGGCTGGAAGAGGTTGAGACAACTGCTGTCTTCGCCTGGCCGCACGCGGAAACGCGCTACCGTGGCCTTGCCTAACGACTCGATCTC
>JAKEER010000709.1 GCA_022616615.1 Acidobacteriota bacterium | reverse complement strand
CTGAAAAACTCGAAAGACGCTCCCTACCGGTCGCGGTACGGAAACACCAGGCTCTGACTCCAAAGCAGTTACGGTACCGCGCGCGGTAGCAAGCGGCGACTGGCCTCTCATCTGGAGAGTTTTTCAGCATCCTGCTAGAACACAATCTTCAGCGCGAACTCGGTTTGGCGGCTCAGGTTCGCCTGATTGAAGACCCGGCCGAAGCTGGCGTCTCCGAAGGTCGTGCTAGGACCTGAAAAGACCGGGTGGTTCAAGAGATTGAACGAAGAGCCGCGGAATTCGATGCGCATCCTTTCGTTCACCGGGAAGTTCTTCGAGAGCGTCAGGTTGATGTTGTTCATCCCAGGGCTACGCACCGTGTGGACGCGGGCTGCGACATTGCCAAAGGTGAAGTCCGCCGGTTGGGCGAAGGCGGCGGTATTGAAATAGCGCCCCAACCGTGAACTGTGGCCGCCGGAAATGCCTTCCAGGGGATCGCCTACGGCGTTCGGCCGCTGTGTCCCCGCACCGGCAGCAAACAGGCCTTGACGGGAATTGGAGAACGCCAGGGCGAAACCGGACTGGAAGGTGGTGAAGGTAGAGAGCTGCCAGCCGCCCACGGCGAGGTCCAAGCCTTTCGGAACCTTGCTCAGGAAGCGCCGCTTGGCGCCGAACGGCAGCTGCCAGGCAGCGCTGAGGGTCAGGCGGTGCGGCGCATCAAAATCGGAAACGGCGCGATCGGCCTGGCGATTGTAGTGGTTCTGCGGCGGATGGATGTCTGTGAGGTTCTTAGAAAGGGTGTAGGAGACAATCGAGGTCACGCCAGCCGACAGGCTCTTTTCGTAGCGCATCTGCAAGGCATGATAAACACTGTTGCCAAAGGCCGGCACCTGCCTTCGGATGTTCAGGAACTGAGGATACGGGCGCAACAGTTGCTGCCGCTGCACCGTGCGGCCGCTGAGAGATCCGCTGGTGATGATGCCGAAGAAGGGGTTGGGAACCGTCTGCGTCAGGGCCGATCCCATGGAGAGAAACGAAGGATCCAGCTGATTGATCTCTGCAGGATTGGTGGTGGCAAAGCCTGGCGGCATGCCAAAGATGTTGATGCCGCGGCTTCCCACATAAGCGGCATCGATCAGGCCGCCCCATCGCAATTCCCGTTGAATGCCAAAATGCCAGTTGTGGAACTTAGGCACGACGTCAGAAGGCTCCACGAAAGTGAGGCTCTGTCCCACCAGCGTCAACAGCCCCTGCGAGTTGCCGACGGGCGGCAGCAGTCCGCTTGGAAAGGGATTCCTCAGGAGATCTCTCGGCGTGATTCCACCATCGGTGGAGCTGACCAGCGGCGTCTGATTGCTGAACCCGGTCGCATCGACTGAGCCGATGACAGGAATATAGCTCAGCGCGTAACCGCCGCGCATCACCATGTTTTTCGAGAAGCTGTAAGCAAAGCCAAACCTAGGGGCGAAGTTGTTGCGATCCGGATCGTAGAGCCCGCGCGGCTGCCCGCCGGCGTTTGCATACAGCAGGCCCCCGCGCAGGCTCAGCCCCGGCGCCTGCAGCGGGTTGGGCGTGTTGTAGGCAAAACCCCGCGTGGTGCGATCGTACCGCTCGGTGCGGGGCGTGTCGTACTCCCAGCGCAGCCCCAGGTTAAGCGTCAACTTGGGTGTGACGTGGAAGTCATCCTGAAAGTAGAAGGCGGAATAGAGGTTTTGGATAGACACGGCGCTGTTGAAGTCGATGCTGCCGCTGCCGTAACCGAGCAGTAGCGACGCCATGGAAAATCCGTTTGACGGCTGATCGGCCCGGGGGCCGCCCGTCTGGTTCACGCCAAAACTGAAGGTCCCGGAAGGGCTGCTGTTGGTGAAGAAGTTCCCGCGAATGAGGCGAGCCTCGCCGCCCGTCTTGATCAGGTGCTTGCCGCGCTGCAGCGAGATGCTCGACTGCAGAGACCAGGTCTCGCCCGGCTGCTCCACATACGGGCTGCCCGCCAGGCCCTGGAATCCCGTGACACTAATGGTTGGAAACGCCCGGCTCTGTGCCAAGTTCTGGTACGAGGCGGGCAAGCCCAGCGAGGTGAGATCGAACCCGTCCGACCACGGCCGGTTCTGCTCCTTGCCGCGGTTGTAACCCAGCCGAACGTCCAAAATGTTGCGGGGACTAAGGGTCAATGTGTCATTTAGCGCGATGCCGAAATGCGGCCGGTTGACGACGTTGCGTCCCGGCGTGGCGATGCCGTTGAACTGATGCGGAAAGACCAGAAGCGCCGTCCCGTAGTTCACGCGGACAAACGCCTGGTGGCGCGGTCCGAAGTTGTGATCGACCTTGGCAACCAACGCGTTGTAGTTTCGAGGCCATTTCCCCGCGAAGACGAAGTTCTGAACCCAGGGACTCGCCGGGTTGGGCCCGGTGGCGTTGGGTTCAGGATAAAACGTCATGATCCGCTTGGCGACTGGATCTTGGAGCTCCAGGGGAATAATGTTGTTGGGAAACGGATCGCGGGTCGGAACACCGTTCACCATCCGCACGGAGAACGGATTGTAGATGGGGAACGGCACTTCTGAAAAGTCGCCCGCCCGCATCTTGGCGGTGGGCACGCTGCTGGTGTTGCTCAGTCCGTTGCCTTCGCGCGCGCCTTCGTAGTTGACGAAGAAAAATGTCTGGTTTTTTCCCTTGTATAACCCAGGCAGAACCACCGGACCCCCGACACTGCCGCCAAAGGTGTTGGCGCCGAAAGCGGCCAGCTTCTGGCCCCTGCCTCGGGGAAAGAACAGATTGGCGTCCAGCGCCGAGTTGCGGAAAAACTCGTAAACGGAGCCATGCAGATCGTTGGTGCCCGACTTGATCACGATGTTCATGATGCTGCCGCCGGAGCGCCCATACTCGGCGGGCAGTGTCCCGGTTTGAAGTTTGAATTCCGCCACGGCATCGACGGCAGGCACCCAGGGAGACAATGCGGTGCCCCGATTCACGTTGACGGTGCTCGAGACGCCGTCCACCGAGACGTCTCCGGAAGCAGGCGGCGATCCGTTGGCAGAGTAAAGGATGTTCGTTACGGTGTCGTTGGGCCGCGTGTCTTCACCGTAGCGGTTGTTGACGACTCCCGTCGCCAACGTGAACATGAACAAGCTGCTATGCCCTTTCAGCGGCAGGCTGTCAATGGTCGATTGCCGGATCACCTGGCCGAGCGAAGAAGACTCGGCCTGCACGGTGGCCACTTCCCCTCGCACTTCCACGGTTTCGGTGGTCTCACCCACCGGCAATTCCACGTCCAGCCGGAGGTTTTCGGTGACGCTCAGCGCGATACCCTCGCGCACTATGGTTTTGAACCCCGCGGCTTTGGTCGTGAGCGAGTAACTGCCGGGCAGCAGAAACTGGAAGATGTAATGCCCCTCGCCGTCCGTCGTGGCTTGCCGCTCGACCGCAGTATCCACATTCCTTAATGAGACCTCGGCCCCAACGATGGCGGCCTTGCTCGGGTCTGTAATCGTTCCCTGCAACGTGCCGCGAAACTCCTGCGCCAGCGCAGAGGCGGCCCACACCTGCGCAAATCCCAGAATGAAAAGCATCCACCGACGCCATCTCTTCGACATGGTCGTGTCTCCTTTTGTGTGGTTCTAAGAGAAACAGAAACTGCTCGGGCTTGAAAGGTGCGTGGATTCTAGCTCAGGTCGAAGTTGAGTTCAATAAAGTAAATACCAGCCTCACAGAGCGGCAGGCCGAGCCCAAGCTAACATTACTTTGTTAAGTCTCGTGTCGATTCCTTGGGTGGCGCACACATGGCGCAGTTTGCCATGTGTGCGTATCGCTCGCATACATCGTATCGCTCGCATACATCGCCAGAAGCACGATGTATGCGCCACCCAGAGACAGACTTAACAAAGTAATACTAGAAAGTCATGTATTCAACCGACCTCGCAGTGCTGGTGCGTGTTGCCGTCTTTGAGGGTTCAGTCAATGCCGATTCTCACCGCGTCGTGGGCAGCTTGCCACTTGCCTTCCCGCTCGTACAATGCGCTCCAGTGGCCGTAAGCGATGCGGTTGTATTCGCAAGTCAAGTTGATTCGTTCTGGAGCCTGAACTTCGTAATAAACTTCTAATATCTGACCGGGTATGAGCACTTCCGGCATGGGTGTCTTGGCGGTTACTTTGAAATCCAGACGTGAATGGAAAGAGGCTCGCAGATTCCTCACCGGGCTGCTACCGGCGTTTCTAACGGTGAAACAAATACGAAGAGTTCCCCCTTTGGCGACAGTGAACTGATCGGGCTGAGCTCGCACTTCCAGCCACCGCTCCGGCTGGGGATCCCCGTTTTCGCTGAGTGTCTGCAGAAACCATGGCAGGTAATTGAACACCAGTCCGGTTGCACGAGTGCCAAAGGGCTCCGGCTGCTCGCCGAATCCGGCTAGTAATGACTTTTGGGGAACCACGAGAAAGAATGGATCCTTGGTGCGGGCAAAGACGTAACTCATCAGCCACCGCTGGCGATGAAGTTGTTTGCCTGATTCGAATTGTTCGGCAACGGATAGCCCTCTTCCGGCATGCGCAAAGCCACGGCGTGGAAACGGTCTGCTGGGATTCGGCTGCTCGGGAAGGGAGTGCGGACGAAGCTGTTGCCAACTCTCTCAGTCGTATTCGGG
>JAKEER010000101.1 GCA_022616615.1 Acidobacteriota bacterium | reverse complement strand
TTGACTACCCCGCCCAAGAGCGATCGACGGGGGCCAGACTTGCACTGGCTAGAGACCTACAAGGTCAGGCGTACCCAACCGCTGGCGTAAGCCAGTGGTGGCGGTACTGGGCCGACTCTTGCTCCCGATGCCGCAGCCAGCGCGCCTGGCGCGCTGGCTGCGGCATCGGGAAAGATTGTAGTGGAAGCTTGGCCCACCGGCTGACACCGGTGGTTGGGTCAAAGCGATGACTTTGACGGGCCCCTGACTTATTACTTGACAGACTTGGTCTCTTGCAATATAAAACAACAGAGTAATTATTCTTTTATCTGGACTCGTGGAATAGGGGCTACGAAAGCGAGATTACTGGGGTTCTTGTGAAGAGATCTATTGGAGCTTCTACCATCAGCTCACTAACCAACGTAGAGGAGAATAGAATGGCATACGATGCAAGTTTCATGACGGATTTCATCGAGAGCACCCACGCCACCAAGGCCCTCTCCCAAAGCGAAAAGCATCTTATTGGGCTGGCGGTCACGATGACCCGGGGTTGCATTTTCTGCACGACCCGTCGAATCGAGAAGGCGAGGGAATTCGGTTTATCGGACGAAGTCCTTAACGCCCTGACTCGAGTGGTAGCCGCGGTGAACGCTGGAGTCGCCGCTCGCACGGCTGCAGCTGGTTTCGAGGCGACGCATGAAGCAGTGGCTGCCTCTTGTGCTGACGGAACCTGCGAAGTTGCGGTCGAAGCGCAACCCGCCTAGTCGTAAGGGAGCGACCTCCTACCGCCGAGAAGAAAGAAAGGGTTGGTTGATCCCATTTTGTTTGAACCGCCAAGAACGCCAAGATGAGATCCCGGGGGCAGCCCCAAGAGTACGTCCGAATCCGGCTTATGGTCGGCTTGATAAAGGTTGCCTCTGAGCTTTGCGTCCTTGGCGTTCTTGGCGGTTCAAACTTGACTGTTTTGTGAACTTCGTCGCCACCAAGTGAACCTAGTCCCGTTTGCTGCCGGAAAAGTTGAGGAATCGGGTCAATTTAAATCATGAGAAGGCTGCGTTCGGACGACCTTCTTGGTGAGTTCCCGATGAATGCCAGGTGAATGACTCCGTTGCCGGTCGGCAGACGATGTCTAAGGCTCTGATGGTTCTGTAGCCAGGCGGGTTCGACCTAATTGATGGCGCGCAAAAATGCTGCAAAGTAACAACGTTGGAGGGGTCCTTGCTACTCCAGGAAAGAAATCCGTGGTGGTTCCCAGTGTTTGGGCTTGGTTTAGCCTTGCTTGACTGGCGCGGCCCTCCCATCTTAGAATAACAAAGTTTCTATTTTATTTTGTTGGAGATATGAACAGATGCGAGAGCTCAAACAACGAAGGGCACTGGAAACGCGCGAGAGGATCATTCGTGAGGCAGCGCGGCTGTTTGCGTTGAAGGGTTACCACGACACGAAATTGGAGGAGGTTGTGAGAGCCGCGCAGTCGACAACGGGTGCCTGCTTCCATCACTTTAGCAGCAAAGAGGATCTCGGCTTGGCGGTGATTGACGCTCACATGAGAGAACGCAGTCGAAAGTTGGAACAGATTGAAGGACGAATACCGCCTTCAAACCAGGCGGACCCAATGCAAGAGCTGTTCAGGCGGTTGGATGCCATACAAGTAATGGTGCGCCAACGGGACAAGCATGGCGGAGGGTGCGTCATCGGAAATCTCAGCACTGCCCTCAGTGATACACACGACGTGTTTCGGAGACGACTGGCGCAATGCCTCGACGAAATGGCTCTGGAACTCAAACCCTATATGGATGCAACCGTCAAGAAGAATTCTCCACCTCGGAGCGTAGACACATGGGAATTAGCCCGCTACTGCGTCGCCGTCGTGGAGGGCTCGATTATGCTGGCGCGTACGCGCCAGGACACTCGAATGATGAAACAACACATCAACCAGCTCAAGGACCATCTGAAGCAGGCATTGCGAGTGAGAACGCAGGAGAGTCATGAAAATCGCTGAACCACGGTTCCTCGCCTACTTCACACAAAGCTAACCCGTACTTGTGGCTTCCCGAATGGCGAAGGAAGGGGCCTTCTCGCGCTGGCGTACCAGGTGCATCCGAACTTGCCTCTACCAATGCTGATCGGCGTCTTGGCCAACCTGAAGCAATTAGCTAATTTACTGCGCAGAATACAGTGACGAAACTCGGGGTCTCTCGAGAAACTCAATCGACCTCGGTTCCCCTCGCCCCAACACGGGAAGGGGATGAAGGCTTGAGAAGCCTTCATGGGGTGAGTGGGCGAGCACGCGGCTGATTAATCCGGAAGAGTCTCCAGACTCCTCATCCAGCGCTGCTTCCGCGTGCTGATCCACTCTATCGGATTCCCCCTCACCCACCCCTCTTTCGCGTTGGGGCGACGGGAACCAAATTCAGCCTACGACCGCAGCGAACATGCATAGACGGGGGCTGTCACTATAATTTGCAATGTTCAAGTTATGCGTTAGTTATGGGGGGCCAACCACTGGCGTAAGCCGGTGGCCAGGGCGTCCAACAAGTCCCCTTGCCCTTGTGCCAAGCTGCCCGCGCCGCTCGCGGCGCGAGCAGCTTGGCACAAGAAAGAGGTGGCGGAGTGAGCAGCTGCCACTGGCTCACGCCAGCGGTTGGCGGGTGCGACCCATAACTAACGCATTACATGTTCAATAGATGATTGTTCCCCTTGGGCTGAGCGATTCCTTCCAAAATCAATCTTCAATGGCGGATGGGTGAGAAAGTGTTTCTGGGTCCTGGCGAAGTTCAGCGAGTCGCCGAACGGATGCTGGCCGATTACGACGCGCATCGCCCCAATGAAATCTTCGCCGAGCGTGGAACAGACTGGTTGACGCTGGATGACGCCTACGCGGTACAGGGCGCGGTCGCCGAACTGCGGAAGGCTCGGGGCGAGCGTTGCGCCGGTTACAAAATCGGTTGCCTCAGCCCTGCAATTCAAAAGCAGTTCCGACTCTTTCAGCCCGTGCGTGGTTATGTTTGGGAAAGCGAAGCCCGCATCTCAAGGTGCCATCTCGCCCAGACGAGCTTTGCGAACCTTGCCATTGAAGGAGAAATCGCGTTGTGCTTGAGCCGTGACCTTCCAAAATGCTCCGGCGACGACCTTTCTGATTGTGTCGCGCGCTGGTTTCCTGTCATCGAACTTCATAATTACGTCTTCCGCGGGGCGATGCCGACGAGTCAAGAACTCGTCGCCGGAAACGGGATGCATGCGGGCTTCGTCGCTTCTGCTTGTTCCAAGAACCATGATGTTGCTGCGTTGGCTCATGCAGAGATCCAAATCGAAATCGACGGGGACCTTGTGGAGACAAAGAACGTTGCAACACTAGAAGGCGGTCCGCTCGGTTCGCTCCGCTGGATTGTGTCTTCGCTCCTGCCAGATAAGGAAGTCTTAAATGCAGGCGCCATCGTGCTGACAGGTTCTCCTGGACGATTGCTTCCTGTGAGCGGAAACAGCGCTGTTGCTGTCATGTGCGAAGGAGAGCGCGTTGAAATGTTCGTTGAGCCTGCCAGCAGGTAAGGATGTAGCCCGATATCCCCGGTATCTTTGAATTCCAGCGGTGCTCTGTAAAGCGCAAAAGGCCAGAGGAGCCATTCATGCCGCCTGACGGCGCCACCGAAGGATGAAAATATCGTGCTCGTCCTTGTTGTCGTTCTCGTCGCCGGCTTTTCGATTACGAGTAGTACGAGGACGACGACGGGGACGATTTTGAGGAGAGATAGAGGAGATATAAAGAATTTGACTAAACAATTGAGCATCGGACTGATCGGCTCCGGCTTCATGGGACGGGTGCATTCGAATGCGTACCGCCAGGTGAACGGCTTCTTCGATTTGGAGTACCGCCCAGTACTGAAGGCTGTCTGTTCTCGGAATCAGGAGACGCTGGCGAAGTTCGCACTTAACTGGGGATGGGAAGCGGCTGAGACTGACTGGCGCCGGCTCGTGGAGCGCAAGGATATCGACGCGATCGACATCTCGAGCCCCAACAATACGCATCACGCCATCGCACTCGCGGCAGCCCAAGCCGGGAAAACAGTCCTCTGTGAAAAGCCGCTGGCGTGCACAGGCGCCGAGGCACGCGAAATGGTAACGGCAGTGGAAAAAGCAAAGGTACCCACGTTCGTATGGTTCAACTACCGTCGGGTGCCCGCAGTAGCCTTGGCCAAGCAGATTCTAGACGAGGGACGGCTGGGACGGATCTTCCATTATCGGGCCAGCTTCCTCCAAGACTGGACGATCAATCCAGAGCTGCCTCAGGGCGGTACAGCGCTGTGGCGCCTGGACGTGGACGCCGCCGGCTCGGGGGTTCTCGGTGATCTCTTGTCGCACGCGATCGACACCGCCATCTGGCTGAATGGACCGATCCTGTCAGTTGCCGGCGCGACTGAGACGTTTGTCAAGGAGCGCGTGCACCAGAATACCGGCAAGATGCACCCGGTTGGAATTGACGACGCATGTCTTTTCCTAGCTCGCTTTGGCAACGGCTCTCTGGCCACGTTTGAAGCAACGCGCTACGCACGGGGCCGCAAAGCCAAGAACGTCTTCGAGATCAACGGCGAAAATGCCTCGATCGCCTTCGACTTCGAAGATCCTCATCGTCTCCAATACTTCGACCACCGCGACCCGGCCCATCTACAAGCCTGGCGGAACATTCACGTAAGTGCCTTTGAGCATCCCTACCACAAACACTGGTGGGTTCCCGGAACAACCACCGGCTACGAGCATTCCTTTATCAACGCACTGGCCGATTTTCTCGAAGGTCTCGAAAACGGCAAACCAGCACAACCGGACTTCCGAGCCGCTCTGCAGACCCAGGTTGTGTGCGATGCGGTGCTTGCGGCCAGCCGAGCGCAGAAATGGGTGGTTGTAGGGGAAGCCTGAGCTACGCCTCTCGGACCGGGCCGCGGGCAGCCTGCCCTCGAAGATTTGCAGCAACTCACTGCCGCCTCTTGTTGCCACAGTGTGACGCAAGCCGCAGTCCTCTTTCTCTCTGCGTCTCAGCGTCTCTGCGGTTGTCTGAAGTGCCGATTCCATATAGGTTCATTTCTTGATGCCGAAGCAGTACAGAACGCCGTCGTAGGTGTTGATGTAGACCCGGCCGTTGGCCATCGCGAGACCGCCCCAATGGTTCCAAGTGGCGATCTGCTTGCCGCTGGACCAGAGCTCCTTGCCCGTCTGGGCATCCAGGGCGTACAGCACGGCGTGCGTCGACTTCGGAATCCGCCGCTCCATCCGGAAGTCGATGCCCACGTCCGGAAATGCCTGCGCCGTGTTTTCGCCGCTGCCATAGGCATAAACCACGCCATTGGCGATCACGGGCGGTTCGGCCTGATCCATGTCGCGCGAAATCCACGCCGGGGACAACTGCACTTTGCCGTTCTTCGGCTCCACTTTGAACGCTGCGATGGCGCCCTTTTTGACTTCGCCATGTTCCACCGGCGCCTTGAACTGGGAGTGCTTTGGTCCCCAGAAGGGTGTTAACACCCAGCGGGTCCCTTTCGCATCTTCCCAGGTGGCCAGAGAACCCCAGATGCCGGCCTCCGCAAAGTCCACAATTTCATTGCAGATGAGGGGAGTGCGGTACACCGGTGTCCGATGATCGTCGCCGCCGATGGATTCTGTATCCATAAAGTAGAGACGGCACTCCTTGCTGGCATCCACCATATACTCCTTGCCCTTGTAATTGAAAATGGCGGGCGTCACTTGCATGTCCAGATCGCGTTTGAAGAGCCATTCGGCGTTGGAAGGCCCGTAGTAGTCTACCAACTCCAGACTCTTGGTCTCAGGATTCTGCTTCACGCCGATGATGCCGTTGCCGTAGAGTCCGTTCTCCGGATCCCAACGCCCATCGCCCGTTCCCGTATACATTGTTCCGTTGGCACTGATGGCGGGACCGGAGCGACCCCACATGCCCCCGCCGGCCGGTCCCCAACTCCCCACTTTGTTGGTGGCCAGGTCATAAGCGTAAGCGACGTTCGGGTTACCGCCGCAAAACTGCGCACTATGGGTGTAGAGAACGTTGTTAAACAAGTTCATTGCATAGGGCTTGCCGTTGGGAGGCATGAACTTGGCGGGTGGGGCGAGATCTTTTCCATCGGCAGCGTTCACCTGCCACAGGCGGCCATCCCAAGAGGCAGCGTAGATGGTGTACCTGCCGGGCGCTCCACCGGGGCCGATCGTCACGTTTGCCGTCATCCCCCCGGGGCAAAGCACGCTCGGTCCCCGGCTGCCCGAGGGGTCCTCATAGGTGCTGTCAAAATGCCTCTTCCAGAGGAGTTCACCCGTAGCGACGTCGATGGCGTAGAGATTGTCCGAGACGCCGGCCTGGATGACGACCTGCATCGGCCCAGTGCTGATGTTGACGCTCCCAATAACGAGCGGAGGGAGCAGCGAATGCATCTGGCGCGGCTGGTTATCCAGCTTGATCTTCCAAAGCAGCTTAATGTCCTTGGCGTTCTTCGTGTTGATGATCTTTTCGTCCTTCTGCCAGTTGGTGCGCATCACGTCGCCGCCGTCAGTCAGCCAGTCAGCGCCCGAGGCGATGACGCCAAACAGCAACAGGAGCGACGGAACAACAATCAGGAATCTTCTCACGGGCAGGCCTTTCCAACGACGCAGCTCAATCAACATGGCTTTACTCTTCTCCTCGAACCCCGCACTAAACAGCAACCCGCAGGCGTGTAACACCCCTGGAGTGCTCCAAGCTTCCAGGCGCAGGGCAGCTTCAAAATCGGTCAACCTTCCGGGCCCATGGAAGAATGACAAACGACTAAGCTCGAATGACTAAACAAGCCCAAAATCCGAATGACGAAAGGACAGTCTTAACATTTCGGGTTTCGTCCTTCTTTCGTCATTGGAGCTTCGTCATTAGTCATTTCAACAGTGGCAGCTGCTGAGATGCTGGCAATGAACTGAATGGTGATCTTCCCCGCCACATTGGCACACTATAAGTTAATGCTCCATCGGGAAGCCGAACCCGTACTGTGTTCCGTCGTGGCCTCCCACATACACGCGGCCTCCACCTGCCGCCAGTCCACCGCTATGTACAAAGGACGTGATGGTGCTGCCACTGTTCCACAGCTCTTTGCCGGTGGCGGCATCAAGTGCGTACAAGACCGCTGTGGAGGAGCGCTGTGCGCGCTGCGCGGCGGTCAGTTGAGGATCGCTCGAGCGAAACTCGCCGCTGGAGAGCGCAAAAACCACGCCATTGACGATCGCAGGCGGCAGCGGGGAGACCATGTCGCGCGAGACCCAGCCGGGCCGCAACGCGGGAGCGCCGTTCTCCTCCACCACCTCGAAGGCGACAATCGCACCGTTCTTAACGTCGCCGTTGCCGGACGAAAATCCCGCGCCTGTGGCGACCGGACCAGCCGCCGGCGCCAACACCCAACGTGCGCCGCCGGAGCCCTGCCAACTGGCCAACGAGCCCGCGGCGAAATCTGGGCTTGAAAAAGCCGGCGTTACTGCCAGCGGCTGACCGCCCAACGCCGCGGTGTCGAGCAACTGAATTTGGCCGTCGCGGGTAGCCACCGCGATCAGGTCCTTACCTTTGTAATCAAACACGACGGGTGAAGAAGCGAAGTCCTTTCCGGCCTTGTAGGAACTCTTGACGGCGAGCGTGCCTGGCTCGAGCGCCACCAGTTCTCCGCCCCCGGCGGCCACATAGAGCGTTCCGTCCGGACCCACCGCGAAACCGGCCGATCCGGCCACGCCGCCGCTGGATTTCCAGTGAGTCACCTTCTTGGACTCCAGATTGAGCGCCCAAACCCCGTCCTCCACAGCGCCGCAGCCGTTTACCGTGGCCACATACGCGGTGTTATCAAACACGATCAGGCCCAGGGAATTCGCATTTGGCGGCAGGAACTGGATGGGCGCGTTTGGTTCTTCGCCGTTGGATACATAGAATGAATGAAACTTTCCGTCACCCGTGACTGCGTGCACGTACTGTGGACCGCGGGCGAACGGGTTCGGCGGCGGCGCGGTTCTGCGGCCGGGCCCGGTCGTCGGGGGTGGCGCCGGAGCAGGAAACTGAAATGGCCGCTCTTTCAAAGTGACTGCACCCTCGAAGGGCTCGCCAACTCCCGACTTTGCCGGGCCGCCCCGCCCAAAGCCAAAGCCGCCGAGGCCGCCGACAGCCGGGTATGCGGCGAAGGTGGGACGAGTAACGCTCGACGTCATTCCACCGGGGCAGCGGATGGACGTGGCGGCGGGGGACTTCGATGCAAGACTCTTCTCCCACTCGATGCGCGCCAAGTCGACGTCAATCGCGATGACTTTGTCCGAACTGCCGCCCACGAATCCGAGCGACCGGAAGCCGCGGTATCCGATGTAGAAATCGAGCAGCGCCGGCGGCGTCAACGAATTCAGTTGCCTGGCCCGGTTTTTCAACTTGACCTTCCATACAAGCTCAAAGCCGGGCTTCCCCATCGTCTCGGCGGAAATCTTCGGGTCACCCCGGACCCAGGACGACCGCTGGCCATCGTTGCCGATGGTCATCCAGTCCGCACCCCGCTGGGCGTGCAATTGGCTCATCGCTCCAAGTGCGTAGCCGGCGAACACCGCGGAACGAACTAACTTTCGCATAACCAACTGACTTCTTTCCGATTCGTGACCGGAAACTTGAGCTCGCGCGTCATCGGCGCTCGTTGCCGCTTCTCCGAGCAACATCGAAAAAACGTTGTCGATGTTTGGGTAAGTTGATTTTTTCAGCTAACCGAGACCTTCTCAGCGCCGAGATTTTGCCTGTTTGGAATCGGGGGTTATCTGGCTTAACTCGATGGAATTGCCATCCGGGTCTTTAATGAAATACAGAAAGGTGCCGTCGGCCCGGACCTGTGCCGCTTGCTTGAAGGCATCATCCGCCAAATGATAGCCTCGCTGTCTCAGGGTCCGCAGCGTCGCTTGCAGATCCTTCACAAAAAAGCCCAGGTGTAGGAGACCTGTGCGCCCTATTTCGGCTTGCGTCTGCTTCTCGGCCCCGGGGAAAAGTTCAATAAAATTATTGTTGTTGAGCCGAAGATAGACCAGCAGCGGCGAGCCACTAGGTTTGTTAAGGCGGAAAACTTCCGTGAGACCCAGTTGATCGCGATAAAAGCGCAAGGCCTTGTCCAAGTCAGTAACTCCCAAAGCGACGTGACCCAGATACTGGATCCCCATCTCATTCGTGGGGACCGTTTCACTGCGGCCAACTAAATCTCCGCTACAAAACGCAAGCAGGAAGCAAACGAAAACTGTCCTTGTCATTTGGTTAGTCCCTCTCAGATGAAAGCATATCGATTCACGCGATTTTGGCGTCAGCATTTTCCGCCATTTCGCGATGTTGTTACTTCCCCTAATCCTTCTTCCCAACTTTAGGTGCTCAATAATTTAGGTGATCCGTAAGAGCGTTCAAAAATCACTTGATTAAGGAAACCTAAGAACTGGTGGCATTGCTGGGGCAGAGACTTCATTCTAGATAATAACTCGGGATTGGACGTTTTCGGACTCCCCTCCTCAGATGAGGAGGGGAAGTGCCGCGCGGCGGCACGGGGGTGGTCTGGGGAATGACCCGAAAATGATCAATCGAGCGTTTCGTTATCGAATAGGCACATCTGTGGCACGAAACGCTCGATTGATGCTTCTCGCAGCACCCGTCGCACCACCCCGGCGCTGGCTGCGCCAGCGCCCGCCCCTCCTCAGCCGAGGAGGGGAACGAAAATGTCCAATCTCCAAATAATAAAAGACAGACTAGTTTGTTTTTTATCACATCGGCAATTTTGCGTCAAGCAAGAATCTGGGATTCGATACCATCTGGAGAACGTTCCGTGGGATGGCCGAGAAACTTCACAGATGAGAGTCTGTGGGACCGAGGGCTCTTCTCGACGACGGGCAGGATAAGCAGCAGATCCAATGCGCTCACCAACAGTCCGGGGGTTTGGTGACTCCCGGGGGCCCAACTGGAAACGAACTGTTGAATCGTATCCAAGTCCGCAGCCAGACCAGCCGGCCACGGAAAGTGAGGTATGGGCTGGAGTGGAGAAATACAATACCCAGACGAATGCAAAAGATAATGCGGCATGAGCAGCGCGGCTCGCCCAACGCTTGCCTGCCCTGCCGCGGCGGGCCGGGTGCCTCGCCTCCGACAGGGGGGAGCCAGTCAACACCGTAGCCCGCTTCCGGCTTCAGCCCGTAACTAAACAACTTTGGACGCAAATTTTGTCTTGACAGCCATGACGCGGATTTATAAAATAACAGAATAATTACTTTCTTCTACGACAAACGACACCAGCGTCAGGGAGCCTGTTCCTGTCACTTTTTCGGATTTAGCGCAACCTCTTTCAAGTGAGAGGGGGTGTATATATGCGAATTGGACGTTTTTCTGGCTCCTCGCCTGAGATCAGGAGGGGATGTGCCGCGCCGCGGCAAGGGGGTGGTGTGAGCGATGCACCGAGAACCGTCATTCAAGCGCTTCGTATCGAGGAAGAGCCTTTGCGGCACGAAACGTTCGATTGGAGGTTTCTACAAGGGCCGGTCGCACCACCCCGGCGCTGGCGTGGGACCGCCGTCCCGTGCCATCGCCCGCCCCTCCTCAGCCGAGGCGGGGAATCAAAATGTCCAATCTATATATATCAGTGAACCGAACAGTTCGACTCATTTTCCTGTTCTTGACTATGAATTCACGGCCGAAGTCTGGCCAAGCGGCGCCGCCGACCGAGTCGAAAAAGGCTAATTTCGCTTTGCCTCCAAAGGAGCGGAGCTTATGGCCCACAACCACTTGCTTGGTTCTGGGCCTGCAGCGCGTTTGCCTGGCCGTCCTCCTTCTGTGTCTGCTGCGCGCTCCTGGATTCTCGCGGGACAAGGACCGGCTCAACATCCTCCTCTGCTTCGCCGGCGACTGGGGTCGTTACGCCAGCGCTTATGCATCGATCGAGTCTCACCCGTCGCCGAACCAGGTGGTCAAGACGCCCCACATTGACCGCATCGCCCGCAACGGCGTGTTGTTCCGCAACGCCTTTGTCAATGCCCCCTCCTGTGCGCCCTCCCGCAGTGCGCTGCTTTCGGGTCGATACTTCTTCAAGACGGGACGAGGGGCGATTCTCCAGGGAGCGCGGTGGGACGACCGCATCCCCAGCTTTCCGCTACTGCTGCTGGACGCGGGCTATCATATCGGAGAGACCTGGAAGGTGTGGAGCCCGGGAACACCCAACGACGCGCCTTTCGGAGCTGGCCAGTACGCCTATGAGAAAGCCGGCGGCGCCTTCAACAACTTTTCCGAGAACGTCACACGCATGGTGGGTGAAGGCACGCCGCTGGGCGCCGCCAAGGAAAAGCTGCTGGCCGAGGTCCGTGGCAACTTCGAGGCCTTTCTGGCGCGCCGGAAATCCGCGCAACCGTTCCTTTATTGGTTCGGGCCAACGCTCGTGCATCGGGTCTGGGCGAAGGGCTCGGGCAGAGCTCTGTGGGGCATCGAGCCCGAGTCGCTGAAGGGGAAGCTGCCCCGGTTCCTGCCCGACGTGCCGGAGGTTCGCCAGGACTTCGCCGACTATCTCGGCGAGATCCAGGCCTGGGATGCGGGGGTGGGGGTGCTGCTCAAGAAGCTGGAGGAGATCGGCGAGCTGGAGCGCACGCTCATCGTCGCGAGCGGCGACCACGGCGCGCCGGGCTTCCCCGGCGGGAAGTGCAACCTTTACGACTTCGGCGTCGGCGTGACGCTGGCGGTCTGGTGGCCCGGGCAAAAAGGCGGGCGGGTGGTAGACGATTTCGTGAACCTCATGGACCTGGCGCCCACCTTCCTTGAGGTGGGTGGGGTCAAGCCGCCCGAAGGGATGAACGGTCGCAGCCTAGTCAAGGTGTTGCAATCGAAACGCTCCGGCTTGGTGGACCCGACCCGGACCTGGGTTGTCACCGGACGGGAGCGCCATGTGGGAGCGGCGCGGGAGGGTAACCTGCCCTACCCGCACCGCGCCTTGCGCACCGCCGATTTTCTCTACATCCGCAACTTCCAGCCCGACCGCTGGCCGATGGGTGCGCCCTACGCCGTCACCGCAACCTCAGCGCCTCCGGCGGAAGGGCTTGATCTTGTAAGCGAGACGCTCGCGTACTTCCCCGACATGGGCGCCAGCCCAACCAAAGCCTGGCTGGTGGCGCATCGCCACGACCCGCAGTGGAAATGGCACTACGACTATGCCTTTGGGAAGCGTCCCTTCGAGGAACTCTACGACCTGCACCAGGACCCCGACCAGGTAAACAACGTAGCGGCTGATCCAGCCTACCAAGCCAAGAAAGCCAAGCTGGCCGAACAGCTGATGAAGATTCTGACTGAGGCCGGTGACCCGCGGGTGACCGGCGATGGCCAGACCTTCGAGCGCTCGCCCTTCACCGACATCGGAGCCGGCCCGGGCCGTCCTAGTAAGAGGAAAATTGATTGAATGTAGGAGGAATCTATGTGCGCGATCAGAATGTTTCTTAAGCCGTATCGAGGCAGTTTGCTGGTTGCTGGGGTGACCGCATTGGTTTGGGGCATGTTGCTGTTGCCAGATAGAGCCACCGCGCAGGGCACAGCCACGGCTTCAATCGTAGGGACCGTGCTGGACTCGAGCAAGGCAGTCATTGTGGGCGCCCAAATCGTCGTCACTCAAACTGATACCGGCTTTTCACAAACCGGAGTGTCAAGCGACGATGGCAGCTTTGCCCTACCGGTGCTGCCAGTAGGTCCCTACACTCTGGTCGTTCAACAACCAGGTTTTGCAACTCACCGTCAAACCGGAATTGTGCTCACGGTGAATCAAGTAGCGAGAGTTTCTGTGGTGCTGCAGCTTAAGGAGGTTGCCGACACCATTACGGTAAACGCTGACGCTACAGCAGTCGACACCACTACCGGCACACTATCCCGGCTGATCGATCAGCAGCAAGTGCTTGATCTGCCGCTGAACGGGCGTAACCCGGCAGAGCTGTTGCTTTTGGCGGCAGGCGTGGCGAATCCGATGATGAACAACTTCAGCCAGGGACCAGGAATTTCCCTTCAATTTGCTTACCCCTCTGCTATTGGCGGTTCTGACGTCCAGCAAGGAGCACTCATTGCTGCGGTGAACGGCACTCGATCTGGAGGCGTCTACTTTTCGCTGGACGGAGCCAACAACGTGGACGCTTACGCGGTAACTGGCGGCCCGTTTCCTAATCCCGATGCGGTGCAAGAATTTCGGGTAATGACCAGCAACTATGGGGCTGAATACCCGTCGGCGCCAGGGGGGGTCGTCAATATCGTGACCAAATCGGGCACCAATACGTTCCACGGAAACCTGTTTGAGTTTATTCGCAACGGCGCGCTGAACGCGCGGAATTTCTTTGCCGCCAAACAAGACAACATCCGGCGCAACCAATTTGGCTTCACGGCGGGCGGGCCGATCCGTAAAGACAAGTTGTTCATCTTCGGGTCGTATCAGGGAACAAGGCTGCGCAGCAGTGTTGGTGGCGACATTCAATTCGTTCCCACCGACGCCCAACGAGCTGGTGATTTCTCGGCATTTTCGATTCCACTCAAAAACCCCTACAACCAAGCGCCCTATCCGAACAATCGAATCCCGCTGAGCGACTTCAGCCCGGTCACCGCCAAGATCCTGGCTCATCTTCCCCGCAGCTCCGCACCGGATGGCAGGATCGAGGTAGTCCACCCCACTTCACAGAGCGAGGAGCAAGTTACCGTGAAGGGGGACTACAAGCTCGGGAAGCATAGTTTCGTTGCGCGTTATTTGTTCAGTGACTTTACGCAGCCCCCTGTGACTCCAGACAATTGGTTGGGGGTTAGCCCGGGACCCACCATCCGCTGGCAGGACGCGATGTTGGGGCACAATTGGGCGAGTGTTAGAGAGGTGAACGAGTTTCGCTTTACCTTTCAGCGAAATGCCTTTGACGTCATTTCCGGCCTTAAAGGTGAGAGCTTCACGAAGCTGGGCGCAAACGTTACGGAACCCCAAGTTCCGTTCATCGAGTTCATCCAGGTAGCCGGGCAGTTCGTCATCCCGGGTGGCAGTCGCAACACTTTTCCCAGAGAGACTTTTACCTGGTCCGATCGCCTGAGCCTCATACGTGGGCGCCACCAGCTCTCGATGGGGACCGAGATTTCACGCCTTCGAAACAACCAGTTCACCGACCACCTGCAATCCAGCGCCGCCATCTGGGCTAACCTTCCCCCCCAGGCGCCTTTCACGAGTGGAAACATCATTGCCGATTTTCTGCTGGGCAAGGTGACGCTTTTTCCGGCCAGCGATGGATTGCTGGCACGGGCTCGAGGGACGCTGTGGGGTTTTTACGTCACCGATCAGCTTCGAGTCAGTCCCAAGCTCAGCCTGACCCTGGGGCTACGCTGGGACCCCTTCTGGCCCTTCCACACTCTAAACGGGCGCATGGCATGCTTCAATCCCGGACAAAAATCGACAGTTTTTGCTAATGCGCCCGTCGGACTGCTCTCTCCCGGGGACCCTGGTTGCAATGAATCGGGAACCGACCCCGATTTGAGTACCTTCCAACCGCGGTTCGGGTTTGCTTATAGCCTGGACCAGAAAGGGAACACTTCCATCCGGGGCGGCTATGGGATGTACACGATGCAATTCCCCATGCAAAGCTTCCTGCCCTTTGCAAACCAGCCACCTCACATCAGAACCATTTTCCGCTCCCTCCCTAACTCTATCACCGATATCTGGGGTGGCTATCCGGGCGGCGACCCGTTTGCTGGCGGTTTTCAGGCCGATGACGAGCCGCGACCCAGTAACGCCGCCTTTGCACGACCTGTAACGCTGGCGGTCTTCGCGCCCAACCTCAAGCTGGGTAATGTGCAGCAGTGGAATCTGATTCTAGAACGCTTACTTCGGGGGGAAATCGTCGTGCGAGGCTCCTATGTGGGGACCAAAGGAACGCACCTGAGCCTGATGCGGAATTCGAACGCGGCTATTTACATCCCTGGTCTATGTGCTGGTGTCCCTTGCTCGACCAACCAAAATACAGATTCCCGGCGTCCATACGCTGCCGCGGGCTTTGCGTCGATTCGTATAACCGAGGGCGCCGGAAATTCCTCTTATCACGCCCTTCAGTTGAGCGCGGAGCGACGGATGAGCGGTGGAGTGACGCTCTTTTCCAATTACACCTGGGGCAAGTCGCTCGATTACACTTCAACCCATGCCGTCGGCCTGCTAGGCGCCTCAGCCAATATCCCTTCGAATCCTTTTAATATCTATGCCTATCGCGGCCCGTCTGACTTCGACCTGACCCATAGCTTCTCGACCTCGGCCGTCTGGCAGACGCCCTCCCCGAAGAGCGACAACTTCTTTCTCAAGTATGTAATTTCCCGGTGGAACGTGTCCGGCATCTGGAGTTGGCAGGTCGGCCAACCTTTTAGCGTCTTTTCGGGGCTCGATAACTCTTTTAGTGGCGCCGGCCCGGACTATGCGGACCGCGTTCCTGGTGTCTCTCCCTACTTCGAAGGGGACCGCACGCGCGGAGAGATGGTGAAGGAATACTTCAACCTGAAGGCTTTCCAGCCGAATGCCCTGGGTACTTTCGGGAACAGTGGCCGAAATATCCTGCGTGGACCGGGTTTCAATAATCTGGACCTTGCCTTACTGAAAAGAATTCCGCTCAAGCGAGACAGATATACGGTGGAGTTTCGTGCCGAATTCTTTAATGTCACAAACACTCCGCACTTCATGACGCCGGTGAGATTGGGAGCAGGAGGCTTGTCGGCGATCAATGCTGCTGAAATTCTAAAGGCGCGCGACCCTCGCATTCTCCAGTTCGCGCTGAAGTTCGGTTGGTAGGGGGATTAGGTTTCAAACTAACCAAGGGCTTCGCCCTTGATATCCCCCAAGGCAGTGACCTTGAGAACCCGAAGCGCCAGCGAGGGTCAGTTGCAATTACCCTCGCTGGCGCTTCGGGCTCTCAGACCTCGGCGAAACGAGAACAAAATTCTCGTTGTAACGCGCCTAAGCGCCTAACTGAAGCGCGGCCAACGCTTCTTTAACCGATGTGCGAATTCTGATTATAGCTCAAGGCTGTTTGACTCCGCGATAGCATGATCAGTCCGGGGTGTGCGACAAATTTGTGGGTGAGTTGAGGTTTTTCTGATCTGGCGGTATTATCTGATTGCTTATTAGCATTCAGATAATCGCCGGAGGAAACCTTG
>JAKEER010000100.1 GCA_022616615.1 Acidobacteriota bacterium | reverse complement strand
GCTAGCGGGTCAGCCTTGCTGCCAAGAGGTGGCGACGAACCACTCTCGCCGTGGCCGCAGGCCACGGCTTCCTTTGGCGGTATCCCGTGGTCAGAACGGTGCCTTACCGGCGACTACAACCTTTCTCGGCTCTGGTGCACCACGTTATCCGGCGCAGGCCGCCGTAAGTAAGAAGTGAGCTCAGTTTACAACGCTGTCGTCGAATTTGCCGATGAAATCAGCGATTCCTCTCACTTGGCTTGCTGTCGCCGAGCATTGAGCTTCTGTTGCCAAATCCAGGCCGTGCTCAGGATTTGGTCGAGCTGGGAAAATTTAGGTTTCCAGTTCAGAATCTTCTTGGCTTTTTCTGAGCTCCCCACCAGAACTGGAGGATCGCCTGGACGCCTCGGAGCGTAGACTGTGGGAACTGTGGAACCTGTCACCCGGCTGGCCATTTCGATTACTTCCTTGACCGAAAAGCCATTCCCGTTCCCCAAATTAAAGAAATCACTGCTGCCACCACCCAGCAGGTACTTAAGACCAAGAATGTGGGCGTCTGCTAGATCGCAGACATGTATGTAGTCACGCACGCAAGTCCCGTCTTGCGTAGGATAATCCGCCCCATAGACGCGCACAGAATCCCGCAGACCGCAGGCCGTCTCCAGAACCGATGGAATCAGATGTGTTTCGGGCTCATGCCATTCACCTATCTCACCTTCTGGGTCGGCTCCAGCGGCGTTGAAATAACGAAAGGAAACGTAGCTCAATCCGTAGGCACTATTAAAGTCTTTCAAGATTCGCTCAACCATTGCCTTCGTCGCGCCGTAGGGATTGATCGGATTCTGAGGGTGATCCTCCGTGATTGGGATTCGGAGTGGAACTCCGTAGGTTGCGCACGTAGACGAGAAGATGAGACTAGACAGCCCTGCTTCGAGCATGCAACTCAGCAGCGTCACCGTAGAGCTAACGTTGTTTCGATAATACTTTGCAGGGTCACTAACGGATTCTTCGACATATGCGAACGCAGAGAAATGCATAACGGCCCGAATATCATTTTCTTTGAAGATTGACTTCAGTAGTGGAGCATCGCCCAAATCACCCTCGACCAGTCTTGCATCCTTGACAAGTTCTCGATGTCCACGTGTCAGGTTGTCTAACACGATGCAATCGATGCCTTCATCGCGAAGACGCTTGACCGTGTGAGAACCCACGTAGCCCGCCCCACCTGTCACCAGGATTGTTCCCATTTCAACCGAAGATCTCCTTACTCTTAGGTTTCACTCGCTGCCGTTCACGAAGCAGTCAAGAATGATCCACCTTCTCCGGTCAGAGTTCCTAAGCTCCGGCGAGGGGCCAATCTCCAACGCGGTCGCGATTCTCGCCGGCTATGAGAGAGGTGCCTTTTCAGCGGATCATATTCGAGCTTCAATAGATTATCGAGGTCCCTGGTATCAACACGCGTTTCCAAGTTTACTAGTCTCAGTAATCCGTCGCATATCACGGCGCTCACGGGCTATCTGTTCCTCTAAATAAGCCTAAGAAAACGACAGTTTCGAGTAACCACGCAGAGAGAATCAGGAGAAGCTTCGATATGTTCCTTCGGCTCTCGTCAGTATCCCGATGGTCTACTCTTCACTGAACTGGGTTCCTAAGCTGAAAGAATTCTCACGCACTCTCTGGGGCGATTTCGGCAGGCAGGATGAGAAATTCCCTTACGAATACGAATAAGGTCTGACCCTGAAAGGCAAAGAAGGGATAGTGAAAGGAAAAAAACCAGCTCAGATAGGCGTACGAGCCCGCTGCGATCACAGAACGCGATCGCCGTGGTGGAAGCGACAGGGAAGCTTCCACTCCCGGCATGGTCGGTTCATGACGTCTCGCTCGGTGTTTACCCTACTACTTGACCTTTACGTTGGTCGGCGCAGGCAAAAGTGATGTTGACGGCGGTTGGGTTTGTCCAACCAACTCCATCTTGTCGCAAATCAGGACCTGGGTATTCTGAAAATTGTTGTTCACATTGACCAGGGAATAACTGCCCGCGTTGGAGGTCGTGAAGAGAAACTGACTCTGCACGGTGGCATTCGCCGGAATCGTGACAGTCGCCATATCGTACCATACACCCGCCTGGGCGGAATACCGACGATCTGGGTCAGTGAAGCTGATTCCGGGACTGAAGGTAATGGCTGAACCAGAGTTGTTATACCAAGTCACAATGATCTTTTCGCCTGAGACAAAGGACCGCGTCGTCCCGCTGACACCCTGGAAATTGTAAGAGTGATTGTCCCCAACGACGATAGTCGCCCCGCCAGGTCCAAACGCGCGGTTCTCCGTATAAACGTCCCTGAGTACCGTGTTCCAGCCGGACACGCCAAAAACGTCACCACCGTTCGCAGAGCCAAAATCCACCAGCAGCGTTCCGTTGGAGGTGGGCGGAGGGGGTGGAAGCGGATTCGAATTCGAGCTGATCGTCTTCGGCACTTCATTTGAAAAGCTGCTTTCGTTCCCAGCCGTATCGTAAGCGGTCACCGCGAAGTAATAGGTTCCTGCATTCAAACCCGTCAATGTATAACTGGTAACCTTGGACACATTCACCGAGCTTGAATAGTTGTGAGAACTGGTACCGTAGTACACCTTGTAACCTGCAAGGTCGGACTCGCTGTTGGGGCTCCATGAGAGACTGACATCAGCACCGTAAGCAATGAATTGTGTGCCGCCCAGCAGCGATACTACTGCCAGAAATAGCATTGTCATGAAGTTTGCGCGTAAGTATGACATTAGACTTATGATTCCCTCCGAGGCTCTATCCAAACTACTGTCATGCACTGGCCCTGCAAGCCCAATGCCAAGCCTGAAAAAGGAATCCGCCACCCACGCAATAGCTTCGGCGCAGAGTCACCGGTTCTTGAAGAACCCATGAAGGACAGTCTTGTAATCGACCAGCGAAAAATGAATTGGTGCTTTGCCGTTGCTGGACTGGATAGCACCCGCATTGCTTTGTTCAACCAGCCTGAACTTCTAAGGCTCACGAGCTCGCCGCCATCTGGGTCACCGCCAACCGTTGTCGCCATTCAGAGAGCGCCTCCGACATTCTCAACCTTCATGGTACTGCGCAGCGAAAGGCGAACTTCCTTGACTGACATTCTAGTTCTCACGACACAGTGACCTGGAAAGCGGGGCAGCTTCAACAAGACTCAAGCGACGTGGCCGGCCTTGTCGACATTCGTTTGGTATTCGGCCCAGCTTCTAATTGCTAAGTCTTGCATGGACTTCCTGGCAATGGCCTCGACAAACCGTTGGGCTAGCTGAATGTTCGTTATCAGCGGGACACCGAAATCTACGGCGAGCCGGCGAATAGTATAGTCATTGGTGAGCTCCTCTTCCTGGTAATTCTTGGGTATGTTGACTACCAGGTCGAGTTTTCCCTTACGGAGGTATTCCCTGACATTAGGCGTGTCCTGCTCCAAAGGCCAATGTAGGACCGTCGCGTGGATGTCTTCGGCTGCCAGGAAGTCTGCAGTTCCTTGGGTGGCGAAGAGATTCACGCCAAGATCACTCAGAATCCTGGCGCATCTGAGGAAGGCCGCCTTGGCTTCGACAGGGCCGGTAGAAAGCAGAATGTCTCGAATGGGGAGATGGTAACCAACCGAGAGCAGAGACTTGAGGAAAGCCTCATCAAAGTCCTCTCCCAGGCAGGCGACCTCTCCGGTCGAGGTCATTTCCACTCCCAGCGTCGGATCTGCCCCGTCCAGCCTGGTAAAAGAAAAGTGCGGTGCCTTGACACCCACATAGTCAACGCCGAGAGTTAGATCGCTGTATCTGGGCACTTCAAGTCCCAGAATGACCCTGGTCGCAATGTCGATAAAGTTGACACCCAGGATCTTCGACACAAAGGGAAAGCTGCGCGAAGCCCTCAGGTTGCATTCGATGACTCGCGCCTCGTTCCCCTTTGCGACGAACTGAATATTGAACGGACCGTGGATGCGCAAAGACCGAGCGATCTTCTCGGAAATCTTTTTGATCTGACGCATGGTCTCGATGTAAGTCCGCTGCGGCGGAAATACGAGAGTCGCATCACCGGAGTGCACTCCGGCGTTTTCAACATGCTCGGAAATGGCCGACACGACCAATTCGCCATTCTGGGCGACCGCATCGACCTCGAGCTCCTTAGCGTTTTCGACAAATTTGCTCATAACAACCGGATGCTCCTTTGAGAGGTCGGTTGCTTTCTGCAGAAATCGCACCAGCTCGCCATCATTGGAAGCCACGGCCATGGCGGCACCGCTGAGAACGTAAGACGGGCGCACAATGACCGGATAGCCGATGCTGCGGCCAAACGCGACGGCCTCCTCCAGGGTGCCGAGTTCCTTCCATTGAGGCTGCTCGATCCCAAGGCTGTCCAGCAGCCGGGAAAACTTGTGCCTGTCCTCCGCCATGTCGATATCCAGGGGAGACGTCCCCAAAACGCGCACCCCGGCCTGATGTAACTTCATCGCCAGATTGTTCGGGGTCTGCCCTCCCATGGCAATAACGACCCCAATTGGCTTTTCTTTCTGGCAGACTGCGAGAATGGTCTCCAGGCTGAGCTCTTCGAAGTAAAGCTTGTCGCATTCGTTATAGTCGGTGCTGACTGTTTCCGGATTGTGATTCAATACGATCGTTCGGTAGCCCAGCTTTCTTAGCGCCAGCACCGTATTCACACAGCACCAGTCAAACTCTACCGAACTGCCTATTCGATAAGCACCGGAACCGAGAACGATGACCGACTCTCCTTCCTGGCAGACCGTCTCGTCTTCGTTTGCATTGTATGTAAGGTAAAGATAATTGGTCTGAGCGGGATACTCAGCTGCCAACGTATCGATATGTTTTGCGCAGGGGACGATTCCACAGCGCGCACGTTGCAGCCGTACCTGGTCCTCCTGCAGGTCCAGCAATGCTCCAATCTGGTTGTCCGAAAAGCCTGCCTGTTTGGCTGCCAACAACATTTGCGGATCGAAAAAGGGGCCCGTAGCATTCCGTAGCTTGTCCGCGATGCCGACCACGTTTCGAATCTTATAAAGGAACCAGCAATCAATTCGCGAAAGCCGATGGATTCGGTCGATGGAGTAACCGCGCTTCAGAGCCTCCGGAATGGCAAAGACCCGCTCGGGCGTCGGTTCTTGCAGCTCTGTGTCTAAATCGTCCCACTGGAAACTGCGACCTCCCATCAATCCCCAGGCGCCGATCTCCAGCATCCGGAGCCCTTTCTGCAGTGCCTCCTCAAGCGTGCGCCCGATGGCCATAACCTCGCCCACCGATTTCATCGCCGAACCAATTCTTCTTGAGACCATCCGGAACTTCTGGAGGTCCCAACGAGGAATCTTAACCACGACGTAGTCTAGAGCGGGCTCAAAGCAGGCCTTCGTGACGCCTGTTACAGAGTTGTAGAGATCGGTGAGACCGTAACCGAGCGCCAGTTTTGCGGCAACAAAGGCCAGTGGATATCCGGTTGCCTTGGAAGCCAATGCCGAACTGCGCGAAAGACGCGCATTGACCTCAATAACACGGTAATCGAACGAGCCGGGGTGCAACGCAAACTGAATATTGCACTCTCCGACGATTCCCAGGTGCCGCACCACACGAATGGCAATCTGGCGCAATTCGTGATACTCGGTGTTAGTCAAAGTCTGGCTGGGCGCTACAACAATACTTTCACCCGTGTGAATTCCCATGGGATCGAAATTCTCCATGTTGCACACGGTGATGCAGTTGTCGAAGCGATCTCTCACCACTTCATACTCGACCTCTTTCCACCCTGTCAGGTACTCTTCCACGAGGGCCTGAGGACTGTGCGCCAGGGCCTTGGCGCTTCGTTCGAAGACCTGCTGTTCGTTGACGCATAAACCCGACCCCAGCCCGCCGAGTGCGTAAGCCACTCGAAGCATCACCGGATAGCCAATCTCGCTGGCAACCGTGGCTGCTTCTTCGGCCGATGTTGCAATCGAACTGCGGGGCACTTTGATTCCGATCTCGGCAAGGCTGCGTACGAACAGATCGCGATCCTCTGTCGTGCGAATGGCCTGAATGGGGGTTCCCAGGATTTGTACACCATAACGCTTGAGGACGCACTTCTGATCAAGTTCAATGCCGCAGTTGAGAGCGGTCTGGCCGCCAAACCCCAGCAAAATCGCGTCAGGTCTCTCCTTCTCGATGACCCGCTCGACGAAGTCGGCTGTCACCGGCAGAAAATACACCTGATTCGCCAAATAGTCGGAAGTTTGAATGGTAGCAATGTTGGGATTCACAAGGACTGTGGAGACCGCCTCGCTTTTAAGGGCTTTGATCGCCTGGCTGCCCGAGTAATCAAACTCTCCAGCTTCGCCGATCTTCAGCGCACCGCTGCCAAGAACAAGCACCTTCCTGGGTTTGAGATAGGTCATAGGTGCTTCAGGAACTCATCGAAGAGAATCCCGGCGTCAACCGGCCCCGGAGCCGCCTCCGGGTGAAACTGAACGCTCATAAACGGTTTGGAGCGGTGCCGGAGACCTTCGTTCGTCCGATCATTGACATTAATAAACCAAGGTTCCCAGCCGTCTCGCAAACTCTCATTGCGCACGGCGTATCCATGATTCTGCGAAGTAATCAGGCAACGCTTGGTTCCAGCCTCGTTGCAGGGCTGGTTTTGGCTCCGGTGCCCGAACTTGAGCTTGTAAGTGTCAGCACCGCTAGCCAGCGCTAGAATCTGATGACCCAGGCAGATTCCAAAGACCGGAATGTCATTCTCGACGGCCCGTCTCACATTCGCGATCGTGGGCAGGCACATCTTCGGATCGCCGGGGCCATTGGAGATGACAACCCCGTCGAACTGTTCGCTGAAGAAATCGTAAGCCCAAGGTACGCGGATGACAGTCACACCCCGGCTCAACAGTCCTCGAACAATGCTGAGCTTGCACCCACAATCCACCAGCAGAACACGCTTTCTGCTGCCAGCATAGATGGCCGGCTGGCTCACGCTCACTTGAGAAACCAGGTTATCCGTGCCGGGGTCATAAAACTCGAGATCCTCCCCATCCTGTAGGATCTTACCGAGCATCGTTCCCTTCTCGCGCAAGCGCCGCGTCAGGGCTCGGGTGTCTATGCCCGCGACACCGGGGACCCCATGCTCCTCAAGCCAGCAACCGAGCCCCCTGTTGGCGCTCCAATGGCTGTATTCCTGCGAAACCTCTGAAACTACGAGCCCCGAGATCTGGATTCGACCGGATTCAAAGACGGAGGACAAATCATCATTATGGCCGTTGTTGCTCGGGGGGACCCCGTAATTGCCTACCAACGGGTAGGTCAAAACCAGGACTTGGCCGCGGTAGGAGGGATCCGTCAATGCCTCCGGGTAACCTACCATCCCGGTGTTGAAAACCACTTCGCCCGACACGGATCCTTGGAGTCCGAATGACCGGCCCGGGAAGACACTCCCGTCTTCGAGCACCAACCTGCAGCTCGGCTCAGTACTAATCATGAGACCTCCTCTGCTGACCCGGAAGGCCTTACCTTGGGAATTCTAGACACCCTGTCCTCACTCAAATGAAACGAAATGCTGCTCCGGGCACCGACAGCGCCGGAATGAAGATCCTGAGGTTAGGTCAGGCGCCTGTCCTCAGCCGTGCGCGGCGAACATGCTGGTAGCCGCGGTCAATTTGCTTTGAATTGACCCTGCGTTGTTCGTGAGTAAGATCGCAGAACTGCCCACGACGAACGCAGACCACACCTTCATCGTGGCTACGGTTTCGGATGGCACGGAGGGCTTAAACCCTTGACGACCCCTCGCCACACCACTTAGAACAGCGTGTAGATGAACGGCGCCAAGGCCGATCCCTCTGTCAGCACCAGCAGCGAGCCGAAAAGCACCAGGACTGCGATAATAGGCAGAAGCCAAAACTTCTTGCGAACCTTCAGAAAGGACCAAAGCTCAAGCACAAACTCCCCCATTGAAAACCTCCTTAGCTTCAGAATTGATGTTTCATGTGCGAACCTGGCCTGGGCTCCCTGGTCACACGATAAGAGTCCATGGTGGGCTTTGACTTAAGATTTAAAGTGTCTCTGCCAAACAGTCGCATCAACAACCCGACCGGTGTGAAGACGACGCAGAAAATGAATCCGAGAATGATCCTGGTATTGATCCAGCCCAGCATGGCTCCAATGAACATCCACCCCCTGTACAGCGGTTGCAGAACGGACGGGAAGACCACTGCGGGTACTACCAGGGCCGCAGCGGTCAGCAGAGCCCACAGCCGGGGATTGGCCGCGCGGAAAAGTGCGGGCCAGGCGCCCAGGATTGCGAATACGCCTCCCACCAGCAGTCCAAACGATCTCAATTGCTTTGCTGAAGCTTTCTCCGGTACCATCGCGACCTCGTCAATCCAGCTCGAACTCCTTCTTCCAGTCCGTGTCTCCTTCCAGAGGTTTCTGGTCAGCTTTAGAAAGAACGCAGTTTTCCAGCACCAGTACATCCATCTCGGTGCGCATGAAGCATCGGTAGGCGTCTTCAGGAGTGCAGACGATGGGTTCTCCCCGCACGTTAAAGGAAGTGTTGACGATGACTCCATAACCAGTCTTAGCTTCAAACGCCTTTAGGAGGCGGTGATAGCGAGGGTTGGTCTCCTCATGCACAGTTTGAATCCGAGCGGAGTAATCCACGTGGGTGATCGCAGGAATATCAGATTTCGGCACGTTGAGCAGATCGATTCCCCACAGCGACTGCTGTTCTTTGGTCAGGCCAACGCATCGCTTCTCCACCACGGGAGCCACCAGCAACATGTAAGGACTATCCACGTTCATCTGAAAATAGTCCGCCAAGCGCTCGCGTAAGACCGAGGGCGCGAAGGGCCGGAAAGATTCCCGGTATTTGATCTTGAGATTCATCACCGACTGCATCTTTGGACTACGGGCGTCCCCGATAATGCTTCGCCCACCCAAGGCCCGTGGGCCGAACTCCATTCGTCCTTGGAACCAACCCACTACCTTTTCCGACGCCATCTCGGCAGCCACTCGTTCGAAGAGTTCCTCCCCGAGACGCACATAGGGAGCATTCCTCGTTTTGAGAAACCCTTCAATGTCTTCGTCTGAATAAGAGGGTCCAAGATAACTCCCACGCATGTGGTCCGAAGAACTAACACTCCTTGGCTTGTTTTCGAACTGATGCCAAGCTGCCAGAGCCGCCCCCAAGGCTCCGCCTGCGTCGCCGGCGGCCGGCTGTATCCATATTCCTTTGTACGGCCCTTCGCGCAGGATCCTTCCGTTTGCCACACAGTTCAGAGCCACTCCCCCAGCCAGACAAAGGCTCTCGGCCTTAGTCTCTTGATAAAGGGTGCGGGCCAAACGCAGCATGACCTCTTCGGTCACGTCCTGAATCGATCTGGCCAGATCCATCTCCCGTTGCGTCAAAGGGGACTCAGGTTTCCTGGGAGGGCCATCAAAGACAGGCTCAAACCGGCCGTTGGTCATGGTCAGGCCAGTACAGTAATTGAAGTACTCCATGTTCAGTCGAAACGTCCCATCGGGCTTCAGCTGAATCAGGTGGTCATAGATTTTTTGAACGTACTTCGGCCGGCCATAAGGTGCCAACCCCATCACCTTGTATTCACCGGAATTCACCTTGAAGCCTGTGAAGTAAGTGAAAGCCGAATAGAGGAGGCCCAAGGAATGAGGAAACTGGATTTCCCACAGCGGCTTCAGCTGGTTTCCTTCGCCCAACCACGCCGATGTCGTTGCCCATTCGCCGACGCCATCTACGCACAGAACCGCTGCCGTCTCAAAGGGAGAGGGGTAGAAGGCCGAGGCTGCGTGGGATTCATGATGCTCTGTGAAAAGTATGGGAGGAAGCGTGGACTTCTCAACGCCAGACAGCCTGGCGAATCGTTCCTTGATAAGGTTCTTCAGCAACAGCTTTTCTTTGAGCCACACCGGCATCGCCGCGACGAAGGATTGAAGTCCCCTGGGAGCAAACCCCAGGTAAGTTTCGAGAAGCCGCTCAAACTTTACTAAAGGTTTGTCGTAGAAAACAATATGCGTGAGATCCTTGACCGCTATACGGCCCTCGCGGAGACAGTACGTGATAGCGTTGGCGGGGAAGCCTGAGTCGTGCTTCTTGCGAGTGAACCTTTCCTCCTGGGCTGCCGCGACAATCTCTCCATTCTTGACCAAACAGGCCGCACTGTCGTGATAAAAGGCAGAAACTCCCAGAATCCAGCAAGACTGCTGAAGTGCCATATCAAGCCTTCCTAATCCGTGGAAAAACACAATTCAAATTCGACCGAGTTAGATCGTTGCGTGCACGACTCTGGCCTGTCTTGCCAGGTAACCTAAAGCAATCCCCGCTAAACCCATTTACAAACGCTTCCAAAGAGGGTGCAGCTATTGCTCTTCCGAGGCATAAGAGAGCATTTCGGCCCTCGAGCTCCTGATGGAAACAGAGTTGTCCGAGCCCATTCGACGGTTGAGGACCGTCTTTCTCTGAGAATTGAATTACCCAATTTCGACCCTTTTCTACCCATTTGTGCGGAAACATTTCTTTACGAGAGTACCTGCCGCTTTTCCCACAGGAGGCACTCACATCGACAATCCGAACAGACGGTATCTGTTTCAAGCACTCTCTCGAAAGTGACTGAATCTCTCCGGAACTCCTCGCTCGCTACTTTGAATGTGCGGACTGATCAAGCAGGCGAAACCTTCATCATGAACCAAAGACCAAACGCTCCAGATGACATAAACAGTCTTTCTCGGAATTCCGAAGCAAATCGTTTGGATATTGCCAACTGGTGGAGTAGCTGAACATCAACATTTGTTGCCCTCATTTGTTTACACTGTTTACACCCTCAGTACAAGAACCGAAAAAACCTGGAATGAATCGAGTCTCAGCTCGAACCTTAGCCGCAAAACAGGTGAACTGGGCAGGCTCCTATCTCTCATTCACATCTTAAATCACGTAATTTGTAAGCTTGTGGCGTCGAGCTTGCTTGAGTCTCTAAAAGAGTCTGAGAATGCTTGTGGAGTTGCAGCGGACTGGGAGTATAATTTCGCCCTGGTAGGCACGGCAATTCGCTTTCGTGGCCTGCTATATCATCGGCGGAACAAGGAGGTGGATCCGCATGAAGCGAACTGCAAGATTGGCAATCATGGTTCTGTGTGCAATCCTGGGACTTATCGTAGAACAGAGTCGTGAGCTCACGCTGGCTGAGGAGATCACAATTCAGAATCGGGGCTACACAGGGTATCGAGCGACCAACGTTACTGATGCTGGACCAGGCCTGGGCGGTATTCTCAACGCTCACTATTTTCCAGGGCTCAACTCTTACAGGCACGGCTACTTCACTTCGGCTAAGAGTGAGATGGATTATTTCATCGATCGTCCTACGTACACCAGCATGAACCCCCGGCAGGGCGAGTACATGAGCACTGCACACTACACACGTGGAATGATTTACTTCTATCATGCCACAGGGCTGGGAAGGCATGTCTTGGCGAAGCGGGATTTTGAACAGTCGATTAAGTGGAATCCCAAGAATTACCTGTCTTATTTGGAACTTTCGCGAGTCTGGTCTGCGGTAGGGATGAAAGAACGGGCGATCAAAGTCCTTCAAAACTTGCTTGCTTCAAAGCCTAGTGAGGATTTCGCACAGCTTGCGACACAGGAACTGAGGAAGCTGCAACCTATGGGGACCAAGGATGGCTTGGAGAAGTCACCTGAAAGTTCGAGGGATGCTGCTTCGGAAGACCTATCCAAGCCCCCAAACGGATTTAGTAATTGATCTTTTTCGCTGCAAAGTCGGCGAAATCATGTGACGCGGACAGCTCTGAAAATGATCAGGTCGCTATACCTCTTAAATCGCGTCAGCCAACTTACCCTTGGCGCCCGTGGGGCTTCAAGGGACGTAACTTAAGCGTGAAGAGTGAGCTGCAGGCCCTGACACAGTTCTTCGACAGGGGAAGAGTTTGGACAACTCCTGAGCCGCTGCTTGGTGTCCCTCTTTCGTCCAATGCATGTCTTCAGGGAAGTAAAGCGTCTTCCCTCGGATTGTTTTCGCTCGAAACCCATCGTAAAGCGGCAGGCAGTCAATTCCCTTGTCCCGACAATAGTTGACAATGGGATTGAGCTTTCGCAGGTCACCCTCTCGCACATGTTCGCGTGAGGGAATCAGCACCAGCGTGAAATCGATCCTCCTCTCCCTCAGTAGCCCTTTGATCTCTTTGAGAACTCGGAAAAAGATCTTGTATCTCTCCTCTTCGCCGAAGCGCCGCATATCGGCCTGCTGGAGATTTCTCATCTGATCTGACCGCAACCTATGGTATATCCGTGAGTTAAGGAAGTAATAAAGGTAACTGTAGTGATTCAATGTCCATTGAAATGGAGCGGGAAGCGTGAACTTTCGATACTCTGAAAGATTCAGGCGTTCGACAATTTGAACCTCTCCATTGACCATTTTGGCATAGGGTCGAGGGCCAAACCCCGGATAATACGATAGGCAATTATCCGTCAGGTCGTTCTCGAAGAACATCAGAAGGACCGCGTCGGGATTGAACCTTAGCCCATCGGACCGAAGATAGAGATACTCCTGGACAGTTCCGTAACCTCCGACCCCTGCGTTGATGACTTCCAGTGCTGGATCCTTCCTTTCGAGCACACGGGTAAAGACGTCCTCCTCGCCAACCTGAACTCCCTCCGTGAAGGAATCCCCGAGAACCAGAATCCGGCACTTGCCCTGCGTCTTCTGATAGTTGTGCGCAGTTCCTCGATTTCCAAACGAATTCTGTACGACCAGAACCTTTTCGCCGAGCTCGTTTGGAAACACCCTTTCGACCCTCCGCGCGTGGCGCCAGCCCAGCTTGTCATCGAGGACCATCATCTTTGGAAAAAAGAAGACTGAATACAGCCGCAAACCAAGCTCTAGAGAGACGAGGCAGCCCATCAAGGACAACACAAACAGAACGGTATTCTTAAAGAAGTTAGAAAGTACCATGGCAACTGGGGTTGGGAAGCAAGCCGGAACGAGGGACCGGGGTGATAACGGACTGTTCAGAGACCCAGCCAACGCGCGATGATGTTCTTCTGCATCTCCGAGGTGCCTGAATAGATCGTGCTGCCCACAGCATCCCTCAAGATTCGTTCCACCTCGTAATCGGTCATGAACCCATAACCGCCGTAGACCTGCACGGTCGCCAGCGCCGCCTTCACCAGGCTCTCGCTCACAAACAACTTTGTGATGGCAGCATCCAAGGAAACGCTCCTTGCCCGGTCCAGATTCCACGCTGCCTTGTAGGTGAGCAGGCGGGCTGCCTCAAGATGGGCCTTCATTTCGGCGATACGGTGAGAGACGGCCTGAAACTTGCCAATCGGTTGTCCAAACTGAGTTCTGCTCCTGGCGTATTCGATGGCTTTGTCCAGCAAATATTCCATCGTCCCGACATGACTGGCGAATAGACAAATACGCTCCCAGTCCATGGCGTGTGTAAACAGGGTAGATCCTCCGCCGATTCCTCCGAGGACGGCTTCAGCCGAGACATAGACGTTCTCGAAAACCAGCTCTCCAATTGGAGAAGTGCGAAGCCCCATTTTCTCGAACTTCTGCCCCTGGTTGAAGCCAGGAGTCCCCTTTTCAACCAAAAAAGCAGTCACACCGCCGTAATACCCCTTTTTTGGATCTGTCATGGCGAAAACGATCACCAGGTCAGCAACTGGGCCGTTCGTAATAAACATTTTTGTTCCGTACAAACGGAAACCAGAGCCGTCCCGCTCAGCACGCGTACGAAGAGCAAACGCATCAGACCCCGACTCTGGCTCGGTCATGGCATGAACACCTACGAGACTTCCGTCACAGAGCCGTGTTAGATAGCGGCGCTTCTGCTCTTCGTTTCCGAACTTCCAAATTGGAACCACGCAGGACAGCAAATGCGCACATAGAGAGAAGACGAGGCCTCCATCGTGACATCCATACCCGAGCGCTTCGAGAGCGATCGCACAAGACAAGGGGTCCAGCCCGCTGCCTCCAGACTCTTCAGGCACCGGAAGGCCCTGGATCCCAACCTCGGCGCACTTCTGCCAGAGTCGGCGGAGAAAGATCTGGTCGCGATCCCGCTGGGCCACTCCGTCATTCAGCTCCTGGCGGGCAAAACGGATGATATTCTCCCTCAGCATCCTCTGTTCATCAGTTAGCGAAAAGTCCATTAGTCCATCTCCTTAAGCCTTTGGTAGTCGACCTTGGCCATCGAGCTCCTGGGAAGAGTCTCCTGAAATGAGAAGGCATCCGGAACCATGTAAAGTGGAAGGTTTTCGGCACATAGCTCAAAAAAAGCCTTACTCGGACACCGTCGAGATCGCCCAATCCAACGATAGGGTTCGCTGGACATGACATCGCTGGTTTCACAACGACCGAACACTCTAGCGCGACGCACATCCCAAGCCGCCAAGTCCACCCAGGCTCCGCCGCGCTGGTATTCGGTTTCAACCTAATTTTCGCTGCAGCAAATCCTTTAGTAGGTATCGCAATGACGAGCGGAGTCCTTGGGGGCCGACGACAAGTAGGTATTCCAGGAGCCGCTCCGGATCTGTTTCAATCACGACCGTAAGCTGCTCGGTTGCTTCGGTTCTTTACCAGCGCACTCAGGTCGAGCGCAACCCAGGCTGCTGACGAGACCTCGGACTCTCGGTCAGAGCAGGCCAAGGTCAGAGGCGACCGCTCGCCTTAGTTGCGTTCTCCCGATCGCTTCGATGTCATGAGCCACATACATCTTCTCCAGCCAGGGACTCTCCGCAAAGACCCTTCTGTTTGCAATCCCACGCCAGCGATCGATCTTTACGTTCCGGCTTTCCGAATTGAATTCGTGAATGGCTAGCAACTCTCCCGCGAATCGGTGATTGAAGATGAAGTCGGTATCGTCGAAGTACATAGTCACCCGGCGAAGCATTCTCTTTTCGGGAAGCAAGAACAATTGCAGGACGTGCTTCGTCGAAGAGTAGAGGTCCACGTCTACTGCTACAAACCCCACTGATGGTGCCTGTTTCTCGCGCACAAAACGAGGAACTGTCTCTGCGACATCCCCGATCAGCAGAGTGGTTCTTGGCTTCAAACGGCTTCGGAGTTTTTCCTCTTCCATCGGGTAATCTTGGGGTCGCCACTGATCGGGGTGATCTCGGTGGTCTCCGCACAACTCGGGAATGCCTGTGCCGGTATCGAAGCCGAACACAGAGATTCGGACGCCCGTTTCCTTCTCGACGCTCTCTGAATAGTTCTCGAGAGCCAGCAAACCGTTGCCTCCGGCAACTCCAAACTCGAAGACCGATATGTCCCCGACCCCTTCCCGTATCGCCTCGTCAGCCGCAGCAATCACCCCTACCAAGTATTGCGGCCGATCAACGGCATCCCACTTTGCTTTGGTTCGAATTGAACAAGGAAACCGCTTGATTGCGGCGCGCGCGAACAGTCGGAAAGGTGGTTCCATTGCCAGGCGAACCAGGGACTCGCTAATCCTATTCGAAGCCATGTAATGGTAGATGTTGTCCGGATGAGCGTACCGACGAGGGCGTTTCCCGTTCATTTCTTAGCCAATGGGCGTCCCATGAATTTTTTTGGCGGAAGGAATTGCTCAAGTCGGCAAGCGAGCTGAACCGTTTACTTTTTTCCGAACGTAAATGTTCATCCTCGCAGGATCCGTTTCTGGATGCGTGCGCGGGCGAAGAGTCTTCCCGGTCTTCTGGTCAGAGCAAGGATCGGCTTCCCAAGCCGGAGATGTTAGTTGGGCTTTGCAGGGAGGTCTGGCGGCTGAGCGACAACTTGGTGATATGAGGGGTCAGATTCATCCACTTTTCGATGATCGGCAACAGTCAAAACACAAAGTAAAACACCAAAGCCAAGGTCAGGCCGTTAGGCGCAAACTTGAAAAGAATGTTTTTCAAGTTGTGAAACTGCCTGAAGAATCAATTAATTAGAGTGCCACAAATGGCAAATTGAAAATGGCAAATGGCAAATCCGACGCCGGGTGTTCAGTGACACGCTCACTGTTCGCTCGAAAGCCGTCTGTCACCCGCTGCCCGAAAGGCCACGTTTTCGGCGCGCAGTCGCCGAAAACGCCTAGGCGGTTATGTGCGTTACAACGAGAATTCTGTTCTCGTTTCCGCGAGGTCTGAAAGCCCGAAGCGCCAGCGAGGGCCAGTCGCAATTACCCTCGCTGGCGCTTCGGGCTTTCAAGGTCACTGCCATGGGGATATCAAGGGCGAAGCCTTTGGCTAGTTAGTTAGAGCGTCCCGTTGACAGAGCTTGGGGACTACAGGAGGGGTCTCCCGAACGTGTAGCCTAGATATCAAGTGCCAAGCAAGGCAGCTAACTGTCAAGGAGGTCGAAGACTGTTACAAGGACTTCCCTCAGCCCTGCACTGCTAAAACCTAGGTGGAATCAAGCTGAAAACGACAACGGGTACGCAGACAGGCCGATAATGCCATGTCTGCGGTTGGCAAGTGCCTACCGCCTCTCAATTGGCACTTAAGCTGGTAGGAGGGGCCGGTGGTGTGGTGTCAGAGGGAGGCGGAGTAGAGCCGGATCTCATAGCAATCGGTTGGGTAGAAACAATGACGTCATCGTACCAGGTGTAGCCGGTGGGGTGAACTTGGTTTGAATCTTTGTTGGTGTGGTATGGAGTGATTTGGAACTGACCTAAACCATTGCCGGTGCCTGACCAATCGATCTTGGCATCGGGTTTATCAATCGCGAGCTGACCATCTACCCATAACTGGACACGGCTTTCGGGGGCGTTGGGCGCGCCACGAACTTCCACTCTCACGGTAAACTCCATCCACTGTCCTGCCTTGTAGCGAATACAAGGCGGTTCGGTGTAATTATGTTGTCCGTTGAAATTGTACGTACAACCGCGCACGTCCTGCCAACCATATCCATCGTATCCAATTTGGCCGTACATCATAGGTATACCTCTTTGCCAGCCGTTGACATGAGTGATCTCCATGTTGCTGGCACTTGACCCGTTCGGGGGATTTCCGTACCAGATGATCTGCTTCCAGCCGCCGCAACCAGGGTCGGTCAGGGTTCCGCCGTTACATATATAAGTGGTATTTAGGAAAGTTTGATCAAAGTACTGATAGAATTGCCAGTATACGACATTGCCCAGCGGAGAGCCGGGGGCGACGTATTGAAAAGTGCCATCAGCATTGCGCTTGAATGGTTCGCTAAAGAAGCCGCTCGAGTTAGCGCTGCTATTGGATGGGATAGTAAACTTGACGGATCCGGTGCCAGAGCTTTTGAGGCTTGAATCAAACTGTGGGTATACACACTGGCCATTTTGAATAGTGGCCACGGTATTACCCTCATTGCTTCCGCGGGCATTTGTTAGGCTGTATCTGGTCTTGCCAGCAAGGGCTGTGTCACAGACCGTGCCAGTCTGCCAGGCGTAGAGAAGCTGACTGGGATCATCAAACCCAAAACAGTTGATGACGCCGGCTTGGGCGCATTTTTGGGCAAAGGTGGTTCCTCCGGACGGTGGAGGCGGCGGAGAAACCGTCGTGGTGGTGAATACAACGTCTCCCGAGGTGGCAAGGTTGCCGCCGGCATCTCTGGACTTGACGCGGAAGTGATACAAAGTATTTGCTGTAAGTCCAGAAAGAGTCTGGCTATGAGAAGTGACCAGAGACGAATTAAGGGCAGATTGGGAGCCGTAGCTGGTGGTTGAGCCGTATTCCACTTGGGTATCGCTCGCTTCATTCGTGGTCCAGGTGATGGCAGCACCAGAGGAGGTGAGGTTCGAGGTGGTCACCGCACTGATGACGGGAGGAGTAGAGTCAGAGGGAGGCGGGGTTCCTCCCCCGGCAGCGTGTTTGTAAACATAAGCACGACAATTGCTTGCAGAAGAACAAGAAGTAAAGAACGTGACACCGTGGGTGTTTACGGGCGTGGCGGTAACCCCTCGGTTACTCATGTCCGGCTTAGTAGGACTGGATTGCGCTTGCCAGGTATCCGTGAGGACGTCGTAGGTATAGAACTGGCGGGAATCGGGGGTCAGGATCAGATACTTGCCGCTCACGGGGTCAACGGTCAGGACACCGTTATAACCGCTACCGCTGTACAGCGATACAGCAGGATTAGCCACTTGCGTAACCTGGCCTGAACTGGAAAGCTTGTAGAGCTTGCCCCCCAACAGGAAGACCATGACTTTGTGTACTGGGCTATACTCGGCTTGCTGCCATGTATTGCTTTGGGATTGCTGAATGGTAGTTAGCTTTGTCCATTGATTGGTGGATTCGCGATAGAGGTACACGTATCCGCTTCCATTCACCCAGACAAGGCCTCCCAATTCTGGGAAATACTCCAAGGCATCACAGCAATTTCCGGGATCGCCAAAGGGCAAACCCGGCGTTTGGCTCCATGTTTGAGAAGCAATGTTGTAGCGATGGACCGTCTCGGAGTTATAGCCCCGGTGATAAACGATCCCATTCGCCTGATCAATAGCGCTGTGGTCGTAGCCGTGGAAAAATACCGCAGCTGCCAACCAGCTTGGCCGAGGAAGACGCTGCCAGCTATTGGTGGATTCTGTATAGGAAACGAATTGGGGGCCTTCCGGTGCTAGATGATATGCGCCAATGAAGAATGCTTGCCGAGAATTCGGATCCCAGACCATATCATCGGTATAGACCGTAAGAATACCGCCGCTCGCGTTCACCAACGCTGGCACTATGTTAGTTGTGGTCAGTTCCGCCCACGTTCCCGGCTGCATTGAGGCGGCCAGATCACCCAGAGTGGAGGCGTCCAATGTACCGGCGAGCCCCAGCCATAGACCCATTGTTAGTAGTCCCAAAGTTGCTTTTTTCATGACAAGATGTACTCCCTATTTTGCCGAACTTGTGAAGGAACCATTTCGCAATGGTCTCATCGTTGCTTGGACCTCGGAAAGCAAGAGAACTGCCACCAATTCAAGTCCGGATAACTCTAGATTCTGCTAGCTGGATTTTCTCGTACGGAAGCCGATTCTTGCCAATTTCGAACGGGGAATTACAAAAACGTCATCCTAAATTCAAACAATTAGGGACTTATGGCCTCTGAAGTACACACCTGAAATTGAAGCCCCAATTAATGGCCACGGGCGCCAGCAACATTGTTCGGATCCTCAGGACGGCAACGCGCTGGCCTGGATGCCCGCCTGCTCGGGCATGACGTTTGGAACGCCCGACTAATGACCATCAAGTACCTGACCGTAAGCGTCTCGCCGCTCTACTCGGAGACCGGAGCAAGGAGCAAAAAATGGCAACGAAGGCGCATGTCGAGAGAATCAATCCATTATTCTTAAAGTCGCGTCTCTATTTCACGCAATAAGAAACCGACGGGCAGTGTGTCAGGTCCTCAGCGAGCATTTCTCATATACAACCAGCCCACCAACTGACCTTGACCGCGGATGCCGATCTTGTGCAGCCACGACCGCAGTGAGGTCTCCGGAACTTGAATGTTGACCGGAGCAAACCCGAGCAGAACCAGTTTCTGGCTGATGCTCTGATCTTTCGTCAGCGGGACAAAAAAGGCAGTTGCCTGCGGCTCATCGAGAAAGCTGTCCACGTTGCCGTAGGCCGCCAAGGGCATGTTGAGATCCTCTTGGGCGAAGGTCAATTTCACACCACGTTGATAGTAGGAGTCCGGCACCAACTCATCATAGTGAGCTGGCAGCACCAACTGGGAGAAACCAAACTTGCCAGCCCCGTCGAGACAGTTCCGAATACCCACCATCTCAAGCCGTCTGCCGGAACGCTGGGCCATGGAGTTCGGGACCCAGAGATTCCAGAGACAAACGAGCGCCAGCAATGCCGCCGAACTGAAACGGAGTGCTTTGTCAGACAGATTCGTCCAGGCAGACGAGCACGCCGCGCCTGCCCCAATTGCCAGCATTGGCAGAAAGATCATCGCGTAGCGGGACTGTGTCTCGACGAAACGCGGCGGGAAGAAGCTGACCGGCATGGCCGATAGGAACAGGACAAACGTAACTACCCCGGCAAACAAGAGGAGACAGCCTTGATCTTTGCGGGAGGAGAACCCAAGATAAAGCCCCCCAAATGCCATCAAGAAGCCTCCTACCACTCCGTAATCGAACAGCACCCAGCGGAAGCAGTCAAAACGCTCATTGACGAAGTAGTAAATCCGGTGAAGTGTGGACGGGTTCGCTTGACCCTGAGACAGGAACGCTTCATACCGGGCGGAATAGGTGAGCAGCGGACGAAAGTGAGCAATCGGATCTTGCGACTCAACAGCGTGGAGCAGAAAATCCACCGAGAAGCCGAGCGTGAAGAATAGAACGAGCACAGTCAAGTATCGCTTTTTCTCTTTGAAACCGAGCTGGCTGAACAGAAGGCACAGCCCGAACGGCACCGTAATCAAGACGAAATATTCCTTAACCGCAAACAGCACTCCCGCTGTAAAAGCAGATCCCGCCAGCAGGCCTGTCCTCCGGTCTTTGAGGAACCTGGCAAAAAGGAAAACAGCCAACAGCATCAGGGGTACTGCAAGGCCGTCGGGGAGGGTCGTCGGATCAAACTGCACATTGATCGGATACGTGGCGTGGAAAGCAGCGGCCAATAATGAAGCCCGCTCAGAAAATAGGAGTCTTGCAATAAGAGCCACCAGCACGATACTGATCGCCGCGAGCAAGAACATGAGGATCGCGCTGATCTCGAGTGTCAACCCCCATGGCAGGCCCCAGAGGGCCAAAACACACCTCCAAACAATTCTTGGGTAAAAGTGGACAGGGATGGATACGCTTTCAGTGCCTGTGAGCGCGCGGGCCGCGATAATCCAGCGCTGATCATCCGATCCGAGAGTCAAATAGAAATGGAAACCCCTTCCAAGCATCCCGATCAATAGGATTAGGAGAAGGATAAGATAGTAACCGGAAAGCCTGCGGGTGTTATCGGATCGGACCGCCTTCATGACGATTTCACATTGCAGTGGTCAAAGTCATTCGCTGGTAGTGGGTCCCATTTAGATCTCCAATGTTCAGCCAGGAGCAGGCACCCACCGAAAAGACTGGAGATCGCAATGCACCCAAAAAGAGTCAGTGCCATGGCCAGAGCAACCTCCGACGAGACGCCAATCAGAGGAAAGAGGACTACGAAGGAGGATTCCCTGATGCCGTGACCCGCGATAGAAATGGGTAGCATTGTAATCGCCAGCCCGACTGGGGCCACCAAGGCAACATTCCAAAGGGTCTCGTTGGGCACACCATACGCCTTGGCCAGAAGCACAACCACGCTGATGACCACTGCATGGACAGCGACGGAAAACATGGCTGCTCGTGACAAGATGCGGAAACTGAGAAGCTTTTCGTAAAGCCTGAGAAACTCGAGGGCCCGCCTCAACCATCGAGACTGCGGATTAGTCAGTAAGCTGCACTGGCACAAGAGAATGATGGCAAGCATCACAACAGTGAATCCAGCCAGGACGCCAATGAGCAGGAAGAAAGTACTTCTGAGGAAATCGACGGAACGGCCGAGCCGCAGCTGAAGGATGGCAAAGAGCCCGAGCACAATCAGACTCAACCATCCGCAGAATCGATCGCAGATCACGGCTCTCACCACATCATTCCGAGGAGCTATTCGAGATACCCTCAGGGTGCGATAAACATCACTTCCCAGATCGCCTGGCGAGAAGTTGTTAAAGAAAAGTCCAATCAGATGGGTTCGATAAAGGTACACCCAATCAATGTCACAGGACAACGCCCGTAAGAGAAGCCGCCAGCGTGTTACACCAAGAGCCAAAGTAATCAGCGGGTAAGGCAAAGCCAAAAGCAACCAAAAAAGATTCGCCTTCCTAAAGTTTCCCCACACTTGGGACCCATCTACTTTGAAAAATACCAAACCGATCAGCGAGAGCGTGACCAGCAACCTGAAAATTTTCCAACCATTGTTCATGTAGTCTTAGTGCCTTTAAGTGGAGGGTATAGTCTTGTATAGCTGATAACCAAGAGAGGTTTTTGCGGAGCAGCTTAGTACTGTCATTTGCAATCGCAGGGACGTATTTCCTTGATCTCCGGACTGAGTGATAAAATAAATGAAAACCGAGGCTCGAAGGACTGACGCGGAATAGACGCCGTGAGGGGGTGGCGACCGCAAGAATCAGAGAGAGGCTCAACGAATTCGTTTTCTGAAGCCTTTGTACTGATTGAACATTGCAGATTATAGTGCCACTTCCTCTGCCTGCGTGGACTCATGCTGGCCCACCGCGCCTTAGGCTCCCCCTCCCCGACCTTCCCGACGGAGGGGGATCCTATGGCGTGAGTCAGGTCCAGGAACCCAGCGTCTGAAAGGATTCTTGGACCGCCCACCCTAGAAAATCAACTCTGTGCCTTCGCCCCTACGTGAGCAGGAAAATCACCCTTGGGCTTTCTGGACTCGATTACTTTCTCTGGTTTCTTCGGAAGGAAAGCGTCGCTGACTCGTGTCCTCAATGATATAGCGCGGGCGCCTCCGGGATTCGTCTAGCGCCCTCCACAAGTACTCTCCCAGCACCCCCATCATGAGCATCTGAACTCCTCCCACCACCAAAACTGCGACCATCAGCGAAGACCATCCCTGAACTGGGTGCCCGGTCAGATAATTGAGAACGATCAATCCCGCATAAAAGAAGCCAACTAGAGCGACCAGAAATCCAACGTACGACATCAGGCGAATCGGCAGATAGGTAAAGGAGGTCACCGAGTCGAGAACCAGCTTCAACTTCTTTTCCAGGTTCCAACCGGAACGGCCATGGAGGCGGGCCTGCTTATCATAGGTGATCGCTGTCTGGCGAAACCCCATCCAAGTGATCAATGCTAACAGGCTGACATGACTCTCGCGAAACTCGCGGAGCGCTTCCACGACCCGCCGGTCCATCAGGAAAAAGTCAGCTCCTGTGGAAGGCATCTCCTTCAATCCCACGAAATGGCGCATCAGGGAATAATAGATCCTGGCAAAGGCTACAGTGCTGGTCTTTTCTCCCTCTCTCACTGCCCTTACAGCCCAGACCACCTGGATTCCCTGGCGCCATTTTTCCATCAGCACTGGCAAAGTTTCTGGAGGGTCTTGCAGGTCGGCTGCCATGATGATGGCACAGTCGCCCGAAGCCTGCTGGAGTCCGCAAATCAGGGCCGTATGCGAGCCAAAGTTGCGGGAAAAGCGAAGGACATAAACCCGCGGATCTCGCTGAGCCAGTTCGGCGGCAACGGAAAATGTTTCGTCGGCCGAGTGGTCATCCACCACAATCCATTCCCAGCTGATGTTGAGCTCACCCAGCGTCTGGCAGAGCCTTTGATAGAGCAAGGCCAGATTGCGGCCCTCGTTGTAGGCAGGAGTGACAACCGAAACGACTGGTGCGGGATCTCTCATCGAAGCAGTCTTAGAATCCTTGAAGTTCGCGTGTCAAGTTCGGTGGCCCAAGGTCTGCGCCTTCTGCTGACCGTGGGTTTTTCACCTCGTCCTCCTCATCGGCTCTTCCCATCAGTGGGAGAGGATCTCGCTAGTCAGGTGCAACAAGCAGCGTGCAACGCCCCGGATACCTGCTCCTGCTCGGCTTTGGTCAGGTGGTGAAACAGCGGGAGCAGGATGCATTGGTCTTGAGCGCGCTCGCTTTCGGTCAACTGCTGACAGCGGCCGTCTGGGCATCCACACCCTTCCGGCCCGGAGCCGCAAGACCAAGCCTCCTGCTGATACGCCGGCTCGCGATGAGCACACATGATGCCTCTGCGAGTGGCCACACCCGCGTCAGCCATTGCTTGCATCACCCCGCGCTGGTCGAGGCCCCCGGGAAGCCTGATACAAAAACTCTGCCAGTTGCTGCTGCCCCACCGAGGCTCCTCAGGAAGCACCAAGCCGGGAATGCCGGACAGCAGGTCCCGATAGCGCTGCACCTGTTGGCGCCGGCAAGCGACGATCTCCGGCACCCGCTTCAGCTGTTCCCGCCCAACGGCGGCTTGAATATCCGTCATTCGATAATTGAATCCCAGATCCGGATAAGACTCGAAGATGACCTTCCTAGCCGCATGGCGCACGGTGTCGGGAACGTCCATGCTGTGCTGCCGCCACAGGCGAAACTTCCGGTCCCATTCGGAATTGGAAGTGGTGATCATGCCGCCGTCGCCGGTCGTCAGCAGCTTGCGGGGATGGAAAGAAAAACAGGCAATGTCGCCGTGGGGCTTGCCGATTCGTTCCCATTTGTCCATCCATCGAATCTCACTGCCAATGGCGCAGGCCGCGTCTTCAATGAGGGGCAAGCCATGACGCTGAGCCAGATCCAAAAGCGCTCGCAGGTCGCAAGGCATTCCCATCTGATGCACACTCAGAATGGCCTTGGTCTGGGGCGTCAGCACACTTTCGACACGTTTGGGATTGATATTGAAGGTTGCTGGCTGAATGTCGACAAAGACCGGAATGGCTCCGCAATAGCGGACGGCATTGGCCGTAGCGATATAAGAATGGCTGACCGTAATCACCCGGTCGCCAGGCTTGACCCCGACGGCTTTCAGAGCCAGGTGGAGAGCGACGGTGCAGTTGGCAACAGCACAGGCCTGGCGCGCGTCGACAAAGGCAGCAAATTCCTGCTCGAAGGCCAGGACCTCCGGTCCCTGAGTCACCCAGCCAGACGCCAGTGGCCGGCGCACTGCCTGGATTTCCTCTTCGCCCAGCCAGGGTTTGGCAACAGGGATCACGCGCCGCTCCTTTCCTTTCGCCACCAGTCCACCAGACTCCCGAGCCCCTCCTCCAAAGAAACCTGCGCCTTGAATCCGAGCTTTGTCTCAGCCGCGCCCGTGTCCGCAAGCCGGCGGGGGACGGGGTTGACCTTTCGCTCGGACCCATACTCAGGCTTCATGTCCGCGCCCATGACTCGGACCAGAGCGGCAGCCAGCTCGTTCAAGCTGGTCTCCGTGCCGCTAGCAATATTGAAGACCTCATCTGTGGTAGATGAACATGCTGCCAGGACATTGGCGCGGGCAATATCTCCTACGAAAACGAAGTCCATCGTCTGAGAGCCATCGCCGAAAATGAGGGGAGGCTTGCCAGCGACGATCCGCTCCATCCAACGGATGAGCACTTCGGTGTAGGCGCCGTGAACGTCCATCCGTGGACCATAGACGTTGAAGTAGCGGAGAGCGACGTAGTTCAGGCCATACATCTCGTGAAAACTGCGCAGGAGGCCTTCGTTGAAGGCCTTGGCGGCACCGTAAAGGGTGCGGTTGTTGTAAGGATGATGGCTTTCGCTCGTAGGAAACTCTTCGGCTAGACCGTAAACCGAAGCCGAGGAGGCGGCCACCACCTTCTTCACACCTGCTTTCACAGCAGCCTCCAGCACATTGAAGGTCCCATCCACCAGCACCTCCAAGGCCAGACGTGGCTCTTCAGCGCACTGGGTAATACGAATAGCCGCCTGATGAAAGAGGACATCCACTCCCCACATGACGTCCTGCAGGATCGTGGGATCACGAATATCTCCTTCGATGATTCGGACCGGTCCATGCGCAACGGCCCAGCTGAGATTCTCTCGCCGCCCCCGCACAAAATTGTCAAGAATCAGGATCTCTTTTGCTCCACCGGCCACTAGTTGATCGGCAATATGCGAGCCAATTAGTCCGCCGCCTCCTGTGATCAGTGCACGTTTACTTTTCATCAGAATTTTGTGACTCGTAACCCTCCCTCCAGTGCAAAAATCTGGCAGGAACCCCCGCCACGACTGAAAACGGCAACACATCGTGAGTGACGACGGCACCCGCACCGACGACGCTTCCCTTACCCACTGTTACCCCAGGCAGAATAACAGCATTAGTGCCAATGTCACTCCAAGCCTCTATCCTCACTGGCTTAATTTCAAGATCCGTCTGTATAATAGGGAGATCGCTGGGGCACCCAGTATGAGATGATCCCAAGACCTTCGCTCCCGGTCCCCACCCCACGTAGTCTTCGAGAACGAGTTGCCGAGCATCAAAGTAGCTCTGAGGTCCGATCCAAACATGATCCCCTATCGAACAAGTTCCATCGAACCTCCCCTGAATATACGAATGCGCCCCTATGAAAGCCCCATTACCAATTTCAAATGTTTCCACATGCTTGAATCCGACTCCGCTGCCTATTGTTACAGAGTCGCCGAACTTCCTTGCACATGCTCTCCAGATAACTCTCCGCATCAGTGAATCAAAATCGGCAGCCCCATGGCAAAAGCGATCATATAGTTCTAGGAGCCTTTCCTGCGTATACTGAACACGAAGATGGGTTGAAAGGCCTATTTCGAAGTCAGGATCTGGCTTAACACTTCGCAGTCCATGGACCGCTCTTACACGGCGCATGTCGTTCTCAATGGTTGAATCCGACACAGCCACACTCCTTCAACGACTCCGAGACCTCTTCCAACTGAGACTCACCTATTTCCGGATACATTGGCAGGGAAAGTACTTCGTCCGCCGCGCTTTCAGCGCAGATGAAGTCCCCTGGCTTGTAACCTAAATCAGAGTATGCTTGTTGGTTGTGGACCGGTATTGGGTAATGGATGCCAGTCTGAATGCCACGGGCTAAGAGTGCCTTCTGCAAAGAATTGCGTTTTGGCACTCGCACGGCATAAATATGAAAGACATGCCGCGCATACGGGATGACAAAGGGAGTCCTCAAACCAGACTCAGCCAGCAGCTCGTTATAGCGGACAGCATGACGACGCCGGGCTTCCGTCCAGGATTCCAAATAACGGAGCTTTACCCGCAGAATAGCGCCCTGAATGCCCTCGAGTCTGTAGTTATACCCTTTTAGCTCATGTTGATACTTGTGCTCAGCTCCCCAGTCGCGCAGGATGCGAATCCGACGCGCATACTCAAGGTTGTTGGTCGTTACAGCCCCACCCTCTCCGTAGGCGCCAAGGTTCTTACCCGGGTAAAAGCTGAAACAGCCCAAATCCCCGATGCTCCCTGCTCGACGGCCCTTGTACTCTGCCCCGTGGGCCTGCGCCGCGTCTTCTATCACTACCAGGCCATGGCGCCCGGCCATTTCCATGATCGGATCCATGTCGGCAGGCTGGCCGTAAAGATGGACGGGCAAAATCACCTTAGTCCGCCGCGTGATTTTTTCTTCGATCTGCGCCGCATCCATCGTAAAGGAGACCGGATCGATGTCGACGAAGATGGGGCGCGCGCCCGTATACACGATGGCTGCGATCGTTGCCACGAACGTGAAAGGGACCGTAATCACCTCGTCACCAGGTCCGACACCGGCCGACAGTAAGGCCAGGTGCAGTGCGCTGGTACCCGAGTTTACCCCAACCGCATGAAGGCACTGGCAGTAGGACGCAAACTCTTTCTCAAAAGCCGCCACTTCTTCCCCCAGCACAAACTGACTTGTCTCCAGAACTCTCGAGATGGCCGCGTCAATTTCCGGCCTGATGCTCTGGTATTGGGCTTTCAGATCGAGAAAAGGGATCATGCCACTGCTCCCTCCCAATGCATTTCCAGCGGGCGGCCACGCTGGGCAAGGGAGTGAGTGGCGGCCTCCAGAATACGCACCACACGCAGACCGACCTCTCCGTCCGTGAGCGGCTGCTGCCCTTTCTCGATGCATTCGACAAAGTGCTGGGACTCCCGCCTCAGCGCTTCAGTAGACTCCAGTTGCGGCGCCCACATGTCTCCGCTGCGATAGCCGACCATCAACTGATAGCGCTGGTCCTGGCCGTTGTTGAGCGTGATTCCTTTGTCGTACACCTTGATTTTTTCGCTGACTTCAAGATCGTCGTAGACGATCATGCGCCGGTCGCCGCCAATCAACGTGCGACGGACCTTGACCGGCGCCAGCCAATTGACGTGAAAATGAGCCATCAGGTTGGAGTCGAAAAAGCAGGTTAGGTAGGCCAGGTCTTTGGGCTGACCCGAGACATGGGCCATACCGGTGGCGGCCACTGCGGTTGGTCTGGCATTGAGAACGTAGTCCATGATGGAAAGGTCATGAACCGCAAGGTCCCAGAGTACATTCACATCATGCTGAAACAGCCCCAAATTGACGCGGACCGAATCGTAATAGTAGAGCTGACCCAATTGTCCGGTCTCGACCAACTCCTTCATCTTCCGCACGGCGCCGGTGTAGACGAACGTGTGGTCCACCATCAGGACGCGCTGGCAGCGGGCGGCTTCTTCGAGCAGCCGCTCGCCCTGTTCGACCGTCGCGGTCATGGGCTTTTCAACCAGGACGTGTTTGCCGGCATGCACCGCTTTCATCGCCAGATCGAAGTGGCTCGACACAGGTGTGGCAATCAGGATGGCATCAATGGACGCGTCCTTATAAAGATCATAAGGATCCGTAGTTGTCTTGATAATGGGATAGCGAGCCTGCAGTTGAACGAGCCGTTCGGGCTGCTGATCACAGACGGCTGCCACGCGTGAGCCAGGCACCTCTGAAAAATTGCGAACCAGGTTGGGTCCCCAATAGCCGTACCCGATTACGCCGACGTTAATCATAGGCCCCCCAGTTTTCTTCTTTTTGAGTTTGAGAATTCGCGAAATCTGCAAGAAACGATTGACCGAGCCTCATGAGATGGAACGTCAGACCCACTTGCATGTGTTCAGCAAGAATTGATGAATGACTAAATCCGAATGACGAACAAAATTACTAAAACCCAATAATGACTCCCTAGTCTAGCTGGCCTTGGGGAGAGAGGTTGAAGGCTTGACATGATATTGCCTTCAGGACGCGTTCTTGTCCCGCACGTCTCCGACTACTCGGGCCGGGACACCGGCCACGATGGCGTAATCGGTCACGTCGCGCGTCACTACAGAGCCGGCACCTACCAACGCGTTTTCGCCGATCGTCACGCCACCTAGAATCGTGGCGTTACTGCCGACAGACGCCCGGCGCTTGACTCGCGTCTCTATGACGCGCCAGTCCTTCTGAGATTGCAGTTTCCCATCGTTGGTGGTAGCCCTCGGATAAATGTCGTTGATGAACATGACCCCGTGACCGATGAAGACCTCGTCCTCTAAGGTGACCCCTTCGCAGACAAACGAGTGAGAGGAGATCTTGCAGAGTTTTCCCACGGTCACATTCTTCTGGACCTCCACGAAGGTGCCAATCAGGGTGTTATCTCCGATGGTGCACCCGTAGAGATTCACGAAATCATAAATCCTGACGCCGGTTCCAAGTTTCACATCAGGGGCGATGCGTTGAAATTTCATTTCGTTCATCTCAATGGCCGGTTCCTTCTGTTAGCAGCACGAAGTCGATTAATCCATCTCCTTGAGCCTTTGGTAGTCCACCTTGGCGGTTGATGTCCTGGGTAGGGCCTCCTGGAAAGAGACTGCATCTGGCACCATGTAAAGCGGGAGATTTTCAGCGCAGAAACGTTTCATTTCGATCAACGAGGGGCGTCGTTGGCCCCGACAGCTCAAGAAGGCCCTTAGCCGAACTCCGTCTGGATCGGCCAACGCTATCACGGCTGCTTCTTTGACTTCAGGATGGCGATAGAGGGTCGCTTCGATTTCCCCCATTTCGACGCGATATCCCCTCCGCTTCACCATGCGATCCCGCCTCCCAACGTACACGTAGTTGCCATCTTCAGATCCGACCACAATGTCGCCGGTCCGATACCATTTTTCACCTGACTCGTCCTCAAGAAATGCCCGCGCACTTTGCTCGGGCAGGCTCCAGTAACCCTGCATCACGCCAGGTCCGCAAACGCACAGTTCCCCTTCCGTGCCGGGCGGCACCTCTTTGCCGGCTTCACTATCGACAGCCCTGACACGAAGATGCGAACAGACTCTACCGATTGGAAAAGGCTCACCCCGTTCAGCCGGGATAGGAGTCGGGACCTCGTAGAAGTTGCAGACATTGGTTTCAGTAGGCCCGTAGAGATTGAAATACTTGGGCATCGGCCAGAAGGAATGGAGGGTTCGAAGGTGTTTTACGGGAAAGACCTCACCCGCAAACAGGACCATCCGCAACGCGGAATAGTCATAGCGATCCAGGTTGCCAAACTGGGCCAGGAGGCTCAGGATCGACGGCGCGGAGTACCAGATGGAAATGCGTTTTTCCGCAATGAGTGGTGCAAGAAGGTTAGGTTCCTTCCCGATATCTTCTCCGATCAACACCAGCGTCGCACCGTGTTTGAGAGAGACAAAGATGTCGAGGATGGACAGATCAAAGTGAAAAGGCGCATGGGAGGAAAACCGGTCCGAGGGGGAGGGTTCGAAGACTTCCGAGCACCAATCTACAAAACTAATGGCATTGCGATGAGAGAGCATGACGCCCTTGGGCTTGCCAGTAGATCCGGAGGTGTAAAGAATGTAAGCCAGGTCGTCAGGGCTCCCAACTCTTGTCTCCACAACCGGAGCGAGGGCTCCTGGAGCGTCCTGGCGATCCAGAGCTTTGTGCAAAAACAATCCACCTCCGCTCCCCTCGAGAGGGATAAGACGCGGAACCGGACCCAATTTCTCGATTTCATTCGTGAAGGCCGAGACGAAGCGTGACTCAACAATCGCGACCTTCACAGCGCAATTGTTCAGGATGTAGGCATTTCGCGACGCGGGAGCACCTGGATCGACTGGAACGTAGGCGGCGCCAGTCTTCAGAATTCCAAAGATCGACGCGACCGCATCAATCGATTTCCGCAGGTAGATTCCAACACGATCTCCGGGGCGAACATCCATCAAGTGCAATCGGTCTCGGAGACGGTTCGAGAGTCTGTCTAACTCCTGATACGTTACCGTTCCCTTGCCTGGGTCTTCCATAGCTGCGTTTTCGGGATGCTTCCGAGTGGAGTTGACAAGCAACTGCTGCAGTGCTTGGTGGCTCAACATGACAAGGGTACCTCTATTTCTTTGATTGGATCAGGTTCGTGATGTCTGAAATCGTGTTGAGATTGTCCACGTCCACTTCGTGCGCCTGCAGTGTAAGGCTGTAGCTCTCTTCGATGAAAGACACGAGCTTCAAAGTTGCGATCGAGTCCAGAATACCACCCGTGATCAATGGAGTTGAGTCGGTGAGCTCATCCGGATTCTCGCCGGGCAGGAACTCTCTAAGAATGAACTCCTTCACATTCTGATTGATTTCATGGTTCATAAGTGATGACCCTCCCTCAGGGTTGTGAATTGGAAAGTTTATCGTGCGAGCCGAGCGAGGAAGATATTATCTCTCTTCTCACCAATGGCCGAGTAAAGGCTGGAAGCAATCAACTGATGGGCTCGGACGTTTGGATGCGTGTCCCATTCCGCAAGGCGCAGGGCCTTAAGATCCTGGTTTCGAAAAACGTCCACGAGGTTAATGACAACGAAACCTGCGTCATGGGCCGCCTGCAGCAGACTCGCGGTGTCGTCCTGCCAGGGATCCTCTAGAATCATGGGCAAGAAGATCCATACGGGAACAACACCCTGCTCACGGCAGGCCTGAACGATCCTCCTGTATAGCCACGAGAGCATTTCGTCTCGGAACGGCAGGAGCCGCCTGAGAGCGATGGACTCTGGAGTCTTGGCATCGATCTCTGCCTTTTGTGCGGTTTCCCTCATGTAGTCATAAGGGATCGGGATAGCCTTGCGCACGACTTCGGCGAGGTAGAGGCTGCACCGGTGCGCCTCTCGGGAGGCTGCCACATAAAGCACAGCGTTGGGGCGAAAGGTAAACGCTTTCTCCAGCGCAGGCAACTGTTGCAGGGGCTGATAACCCGGCACGGCAAAGTTCAGAATCTCATACCTCGAGTATCCAACCGCCATGTCTTCCCCGTTTAGGCGCTCCTCGAGAAGCGTTTCGAATGTCTCGGAATCCCGCACTCCCCACCCCATGACGGAAGAAGCACCCAGCAGCGCCATGCGAAAGGAGCCGGGTCGAGGTTCCTTCTCGTAATCCTTGTCACGCATGCCCCATCGGTTTGTGCGGACCGGTCCATAACTTGTGACAGCGACAAAGGAAGGCAGAAGTTCTTTCTGCATGAAATCGCCCGTGAATTTCTCAAGGCCCGTACCCTGCACGTCAAGCCAATTGATAGGTTTCTTCGTGTAGACTTCCCAGAGCTGGCTGTTGAACCGATCGACTTGCATCAACTGTTCGTAGTAGCCACGTTCCAGCTTGGCGTTATCCAGCCTGCTGAGTTTCCCCGATCGCAGAGAGTTGACGAGCGTGGCAGCCTGGGGACCAAGCTTGGTGTAAATTTCCTGGATACCCAACAGGGAAAGCAGGACGAGCGAAGCCAACGTCTCGGCGGGGAATCGCTGAAAGAACCTGGCCTCCTTCTCGTGGGCCCCGGCCTTTCCAAGTGATGGAGCGGTCCGGTTGAGAACCACAGCCCCAACAAGTACCCATGGCATCAACCCCGAGTCCGTCACTGGCTTTTCGTCAGCGAAAGACCACAGAGAAACCCAAGCAGTGAGAGACTCGGAAGTCCACAGCGACCAAAGGATGCAGATTGTGGTGAAGGTCAGCACTGTAGACAGAGAGACCGAAGCAACCTGTCGGGAATCCCAGGCCGATTTGGTCAGGCTTCTTTTCCTTCCTCGTCTTTCTTCCCACAGTGCATTGATGACGACAAGAATACCCAGAATCGTCCAAAAGAGGACATCCGGTGTAGTCAGGAGGAAGGAGCCGCGCAGCCAAAACCATTGATAGGCATGCAAGAACCAGGTTGTGACGAAAACCAAAATCGTGGAGATTATCATAGCCTGAGTCGTGCCCAGCTTTCGAAGCTTGAAATACACTGGATAGTAAAACACCTTCAGCATGAAATCCTTCCAGTAAATGTTTATCCGACGCCAGAAGTCGGTAAAGCTTGCTGCCAGGAAATACCGATGATGAGTTTCGGGCAGGTGAAATCCGAACAACTGCAGCATACCCACAACCAGGTGAAACTGGCCTGAGACGCGCAGGTACAGCAGAAAAGTCGATACAGCATATTG
>JAKEER010000708.1 GCA_022616615.1 Acidobacteriota bacterium | reverse complement strand
CATCGGCATTCTGCTGGACCGACCCCGTGACTGGAGCGCCGAGGTTTTGCAGGAACTGCGCGACAAGCTCCAGGCTGCACCGCAGCGGTTCACCGAAAACAACCTCCGCCAGGCGCACGAGCGCCATTACCAACAGGCCCTGGTGGACATCATCTCCATGGTCAAGCGTGCGGCGCGCAAGGAAGAACCCTTGTACACTGCTGAGCAACGCGTGCAGCGGGCACTGACCCGCATATTGAGCAGCCATGAGTTTTCAGAAGCCGAACGCAACTGGCTCGACCGTATCCGGGTGCACCTGATCGAAAACCTGAGCATTGACCCGGGGGACTTCGACCTGATACCGGCGCTCTCCAGCCACGGTGGTCTGACGCGCGCCCAGCGGGAGTTCGGCGGAAAGCTTAACGAGTTGTTGAACGAGATTAACGGAGAAATAGCCGCATGACCGATGTCGTACAAAAGCTCTGGGGCTTTTGTCACACCCTGCGCCACGATGGGATCGACTACGGCGATTACATCGAGCAGATCACCTATTTATTGTTTCTCAAGATGGCCGATGAGCGCGGCATTGATCTGGGCGCCGTGCCCATGAAGGCGCTGAACCATAAAACGATTGAACTCGACTGTTCCTGGCCGACACTCGTCGCCAAATCCGGCACGGAACTGACCAACTATTATATAGAGGTGCTACGCGCGCTAGGCCAGCAGCGCGGCATCCTCGGCGACATCTTTTCAGGATCTCAGTCGCGCTTCAGCAATCCGGTCAACCTCAAGAAGCTGCTCGCCACCATCGACCAAACCGAATGGACGGCGCTGGACGTTAGCGTTAAGGCCGAGACCTTCGAGGGTCTGCTGGAGAAGGCCGCCAGCGAAGGCAAGAAGGGCGCGGGCCAGTACTTCACTCCGCGTCTGCTCATCCGGTCCATCGTGCATTGCATGAAGCCGGACCCGAGAACTCACAAAGAATTCACTGTATGCGATCCCGCCTGCGGGACCGGCGAGTTTCTGGTAACGAGTTATGAATGGTTGCTGGGTGAAACCCGGGGCGGCGCCGTGGACCGCACCCTGGCCAAGCGGCTCCGGGACGAGACCTACTTCGGCCAGGATCTGGTACCGCGGCCGAGACGCCTGGCGCTGATGAATCTTTACCTCCACGGTCTGGAGCCCCGCATCGCGCTGGGCGATTCCATCTACGAGGTCCCGGACAGCAGGCGATATGATGTCGTGTTGACTAATCCGCCCTTTGGAACCAAGGGCGCCAACCAAGTGCCGGAGCGCGAGGATTTTGTCATCGCCACCAGCAACAAGCAGCTCAACTTTCTCCAGCACGTGCTTACTATTCTCAAACCAGGCGGCCGCGCCGCTGTCGTGGTGCCGGACAATTGCCTGTTCGCGGATCAGGCAGGTGAGGTGTTTAAGATCATTACCGAGGACTGCAACCTGCATACTGTGCTCCGCCTGTCCAACGGCACCTTCACGCCCTACAGCCCCGGCACCAAGACCAATGTCGTGTTCTTCACCAAAGGCTACCCGACGGAGACGGTCTGGATCTACGACGCCCGCACCAACGTCCCCCGTATTACCAAGAAGGACCGCCCCTTGACCGCGGAGCACTTCGGTGAGTTCGAGCGCTGCTACGGCGATGACCCCAACGGCGGATTTAAGCGCAAGGAGTCCGATTCGTCGAAAGACAAGGGCTGGCTCGGTGGCCACCGCTGGAAGCGCTTTCACATCAGCGAAGTCCAGCAGCGTGACTTCAAGATCGACAACCTAAAATGGCTCAAGGATACCTCGCTAGGCGACGGCGCCGAGCTGCCTCCGCCAGATGAACTCGCTACAGAAGCCATCGGGCAATTGGAAAGCGCAGTCGAAGAGCTGAACGCCATCATCAGCCTTTTGGAAAACGGAGGCAGTGAGGCAAAGCCAGCGGTTAGTGACGCCGCACAATGAGCGGACGCCCAGCAGAGCAGATTGTTGCCAACTCACCCCTAGAAGGCCTGGAGTTGCCGGAAGGGTGGGCGGGCGCGCGAGTTACTGACCTCTGCAATTTGGTGCGGGGAGTCTCCTACAAGAAAGGAGAAGCAAGTACGGAGCCGCGATCTGGATTAGTAGCAATTCTACGTGCAAATAACATTGGGGAAGGCCGTCTCAACTTCGATGACCTACAATACGTTCCTGCGGAAAGGGTAGCGCATCACCAAAAGCTGAAACTGGGCGACGTTATCGTCGCAATGTCGAGCGGAAGCAAGAAAGTTGTTGGAAAAGCAGCGAGTCTGGATGCGCCGTGGGATGGTGGGTTTGGTGCGTTCTGCGGTGTGCTTCGTCCAGTGAAACATATCGATCGCCGATACTTTGGCTACTGGTTCCAGACCAGAGTCTACCGAGACACGATCTCGGATACCGCCGCTGGCGTCAACATTAACAACATCAAACGCGAGCATTTTGATTCTCTAAAGATTCCACTGCCCCCGCTTGTCGAACAAGAACGCATTGTGGCGCAGGTGGAGGCGCTGCGGGCGCGGGTCAACGCTGCGCGCGAGCGACTTGCCAAGTTACCGGCTATCCTCAAACGCTTCCGCCAATCTGTCCTTGCCGCTGCCTGCTCCGGCCAACTCACTGCTGATTGGCGACAGGTTCATCCCGACATCGAACCGGCAACATCGTTTCTCAAAAAACTAAACTTTAAGCGACGAGCTTTGTGGGAAGAACGCGAACGCGCGAAGTTGATTAAGAAGGGCAAACTGCCCGCGAACGATTGTTGGAAGAAGCGGTATCCAGAGCCGTTTGAACCGAAGCCTGACTACGAGTTGCCGGAAACGTGGGTTGCAGCCACAACATCACATCTTGCGCTGCTTGATGTTGGTCATGCTTTCCAAAGCAAAGAATTCGCTGACAATGGCATACGGCTGCTGCGCGGCGAAAACGTCGAACCCGGTTCATTGCGGTGGCTTGATACGAAACATTGGCCTGAATCGAAGTTGGTCGGCTTCGAGCATCTGTTGGTTCAACAGGGTGAAATCATCTTGGCGATGGACCGACCAGTGATCTCAGCAGGTTTGAAGATTGCCCGCACAACAGCAAACGATGTGCCATGTCTACTCGTTCAACGCATTACGCGATTCAAGATGGTTGAGCCAGTGCTCACGGCTTATCTGTACTTTTGTTTGCAGAATGGCGATTTCATTCGGCACTTGTCGCACGGTTTAACTGGGTCCGACTTGCCACACATCACGGGCACGGGAGTAGCCGAGTACACTTTCGGGTTTCCTCCGTTTCCTGAACAACAAGAAATCGTCCGCCGTGCTGAGGCCCTGTTCGCCCTAGCCGAACGCATTGAACATCGAGTGCAAGCTGCGACAGAACAGGTCGAAAGTACCAGGCAGTCCATCCTCGCCCGCGCTTTCCGCGGTGAATTGGTCGAAACCGAGGCCGACCTTGCCCGCCGTGAGGGCCGGGATTACGAATCCGCAGCCCAACTTCTCGGCCGTATCCTTGCTGAACGTGCTATCGAGCCGGCTGGTAGGCGTTGGGCCCCACCGAAGAAAGCGCGGAAGCCCAAGAAGGCGGAAATGTCCTAGTGACATACCCAATCATCGCGATTGCGGAGGGCATTCCGGCTCAGCTTGAGTGGCTAGGTTCTAAAGCCGAGTTCTCAGGAAAAAAGGGACCCGAAGAAAAAGGCACTCACACACGCAAGAACTTCGAGGCCTTAACCAAGCTTTCAAGCGTGTCAACAGCGTGTTCAAATCGTGTCCTAAGTTGTCTATCTCGGCTAATCAAGTCAGACAATCGTCTAGGTTTATGTCCGGATTCGTTGCGGTAGGGCGTCAAGCCGATTACCTGTGCTAAGAGCGTTTCGTTCAATCGAGCTTGACCGGGGGGTATCTTGCTGTAGGCGAAGTGTTCTCTGAGTACTGTGAGAACTCTCTGCCATGGACCAATCTCGAAATTGACCTTTGGCCGTCTTTGAGCGCCTTTGAGCCTCTTCCAAAGACCCCTCTGGTCAACTCTTTGGGCGATTCTCCGTGATAGGCTCTCTAGCTCGTCATATATGCACCCACATCCTTTGACGGGATCACCTCCCAAGAACGTCTGCTGCGCTTCCGATAACGCTTGCCTGTATTTCATTGGAAACCTTTGTACGTTGACCCTACGTACTCCAGTGAGGGAAAGGGATAGCGGCCGGAACATCACGTTTCCACCCCGTTCATCGACCTCGACTACGCCGACGCCGCGATTCTGAGCACGTTTGACCATATGTTGGAACTCGGCTAGGTCTGCTCCTCGAGGTATTGCGATATATAGCCGGACGGGCAATCCGCGGCGTTCACAGTCCAGAACGAATTCATCTAGAGCAGACGTGTAACCACTGTCTGTGACTTCTACGCTGAGCATATGGTGATCACGCATCTTACCAATGATAGTTGGTCGGAATCTTATGTCGTTGTCGATTGATGTTTCGATCTGAACGCCCGTAACGCCTTCGTTGTTACGAAAGAATCGTATTGCTGCGTCTGCTGTCGAGTGCAGGTGTGGAGGGAGGATTCTGTAATTCATGCGTCCTACTCCAAGAGACGCTTCGCTATGGCGATTACCTCTAGGAGCTTCTGTCGGATGTCCTTGTCTATGTCAGACGCTTTGAACCGTGAGAGGCGTTCAATCAGCGCATCTAATCGAGTAAGGACGTCCCGCTCAGAGTACGCGTCAGATACGGAGTCTTCGTAAGCCTCCTTGATCGTGTAGGAGTTCCGACTAAAAAGGTGTTTCAATGCCTCTTTAGCTCTGTCAGGATCAGAATCAACGTTTCGTGCGCGAGCAATCTTGGCGACGTCTCGAAATAGCACGCGGTTCGGGATTATGTCCGTACGGAACTTTTGTATGAGTACGCTACGTACGCGTTCCTTGTCCTGAATCACATCTGGCATGGCGCGTTCCACTGTCTTTAGGGAGCGTTCCATCTCAATAAAAAAATCCTCGGTGAGTTTCTGTTTCCGCTTAGGCTTTTGCAGCTCTTCGAGAATCACGTTCTTGTACTTATCGGGTAAATTAAGCAACAGATGACATCTCCGGATGATCCCACGCGACAGGCCGGTTCGTTGGGACAGCTCTCCTTCCGTAGATGAAATTCCCTCGTTTTGAATGAGTGCGATTACGTCTCGTAGTTTTAGTGCAATAGTCAACAGATCCCATTGCTCCCTAAGAGCATGGATGTTGAACATCAGAAGAATGTTGGTCAGCCTAGTAGGTCGCTCCTGAACAAGTGCTGGAATCGTCTTCAGGTTCAGCTTGAGGACGCATCGCCACCGACGCTCCCCATCGATAAGAACGTAGCGCCCTTTCTCTCTATAGACGGAGACTGGTACTTGAACCCCATACTTTCGGATGGATTCCAAGAGAGCATCCATCTCCTCCTGTCTGAACAGGATTCGTGGATTCTCGGGATTTCGGTCAATCTTTTCGACCGGAATCTGTCTGAGTTGGGATCTTGCGGCGCTGATGCTCATAGTTACTTGGATCTAGAGCGCGTTTGTTACAAGCATTTCATAGGCGGTGCGGCGAGCGCCAACGAACCCTGCCACATTGCGCTTTACAGCGATGCGATATGTTCGCCATAGCGGCCGCAGCTCTCTTATCTCTTTACAATCGGCGTAACTCAGCACGAAGATCGCTCCACGGGCGTGGATCTTTCTTAAATGGCTGAATAGTCTTCCCAGATCCTGACTGTCGAACGTTCGTGGACCATACTGGCGGAACATCCGCCGTGATCTGACAGCGTAAGGTGGATCGAGATATATGAAGTCTCCGGGCATCGCATACCTTAAAGTCATGCCGAAGTCCCAGGAGTGAAGTCTGGCATGCTCTAGTAGCCTTGCACACGCTCGGAAGTGCTCTATGGAGGGAAGGGGGCCGGTCCTTCGCGGGGAGTACGGTACATTGAAGCGACCTTGTCCGTCTGTGCGGTAAATGCCGTTGAAGCAATATCGGTTGAGGTAAACGAACCGCGCGGCGCGCCCAAGTCGTGAGAGCGCAGCTGGTCTTAGATTGCGGATCCTGTAGAATGTGCTCTTGCTCGGCCGAACACTGGCTACTGTTTCGTACAGCCTATCCGGATCTTCGCGAAGGACCTCATACATCTCGATGAGTTCCTCGTTTATATCCGCCAAAAGGGATTGCTGTGGCGCAAGATGGAAGAAGAGGCTGCAAGACCCGGCAAATGGCTCTATGTAGCGCGCGCAGCTGGAACGCCAATATTGGGCGATCTTGCTAATTACCTGTCGCTTGCTACCCGCCCACCGCAGTATTGGTTTGCAGCCCCCGGGTTGTATGCTCTGTCTAAGCTTGAGATGACTGTCCACCCCGAGACCTCCTGCGAGCTCTTTCGTTTCCTAGGCTCCCACGCTCTTATTTATGCTGCTTCGCTGCGTGCCGCTGCTATTGTTGTGTTTGTGGCATGCGGGGAGGCTCCCCTCTCAAGCATAGCAACCAGGGCTCAAAACTGAGAACTGCGCTGGCATAACCGCCACAGTGAGCTGCCAAGCACGCTAGCGGCACGATCTTGCGGTTACTCTGTAAGGTTTGTCCGACACGAAAGCCGGCGTCAGATCACAGTTTTTGCCAGGACGAGAGAACTAGGTTTGTTGATTGTCATAAAGGAAAAAGGAGCCGGGAATGAGGGGCGGGAGTCTTTGTTTGGCCTAATGGTTTGGCCGTTCTCGAACGATCAAAACAAATCACTGCTGACCTTGGTAGGGGAAGAAAAACATGACCGGAGCCGATGACTTGCAGGTCCTGAAGAAAAAACTTCGCAGGTTCGCCCTTGAGCGGGACTGGGACAGGTTTCATTCTCCGAAGAATCTCTCCATGGTACTGGTTGCCGAGGTGGCCGAGCTGGTCGAGCATTTTCAGTGGTTGACCGAAGAGCAGAGCGCGCAACTCTCTTCCGAAAAGCTTGCGGAGGTCGAGCAGGTACACCGAATACACCGCCTGTAGGAATCGCCCTACACATGCATCAGGGATTCCCTGACCCCAACAAGTCTTTTTCCTTGCTTCAAGAAACCTCGCGGTTCTATAGTCCGAAAGAAAAGAAAAGGAAAAGAAGCTAGATAATTAGTAGATAATTAGGGT
>JAKEER010000707.1 GCA_022616615.1 Acidobacteriota bacterium | reverse complement strand
CGGCGGACAGACGGAGCACTAACTCAATGATAGTATGTCGTAACAACGACGCGCCCGTAGCTCAGTTGGACTAGAGCATCTGCCTTCTAAGCAGAGGGTCGCAGGTTCGAATCCTGCCGGGCGCGCCACTTTCTCCTTCCTCTTCATTCAGTTACCAGCGGCTTTCTGCGATTCGCCGCGGGCAGGAGGCGGACTGTCATGAATATGTAATACCTTGCCCCCGCCGTAGACGCGACGATTCGCGCGCTCAAGACTCTGCCGCACTTGCTCTGCCATGCCCAGTTGGTAGTGCCGCTTCGTCTCTGGACTCATATGCCGCATCGCACGCTGTACGATCGCATCAGGAGCCACCCAACTCAAACGTGTGCAGAACACGTGCCGTAGATGGTAAATCGGAAAGTACGTCACGTTCGCGTTCTTGAGCGTTGACCGCCACGCTGTCTTTACTGTCGTGACCGGTCGATCAGGCTTCACCGGGCTCGGAAAAAGAAACGGACTGCCGTTGCCCTGCTCTTTCTTCCAGGCTCGAAGTACATCGCACGCGAGATTGGTCAGAGGCACCGGTTCGGAAGAGCCGGGAGTCTTTACCGAGCCGGTGAGATAGACCACCTTAGTATTCAGGTCTACCTGATCCCAGCGGAGTGAAAACCCCTCGCTGTAAGTGCGAACGCCGGTCTGCGCGAGCAAGATGATTGCCACGCGCAGGTACGGCGGCGCTTTCTCCAGGATTTGCCGTTCTTCATTCAAGGTGAGCATACGCTTCGTCGGCCTCTCTCGCCGCTCATCAAAATGCTTCACCCCGACTGCCGGGTTCTCCTGGATGTACTTCCTCTTGACCGCGAATCCCAACATACATTTCAGGTATGCAAGCTCGCGGTTCACCGTTGCGCCCTTGACCGCTCGCGTCGGATCGTTCTTCGACTTTTCCCGGCTGCGGTTGTTCCGGTAGTCCTCGATCAAACGGGTATCAACCTCGGCCAGGGTTCGGTCACCAAAGAACGTCCGTAGATTCTGGAGGAACATCCGAACATTCTCCCGTGTACGGGTTGCAAGTGTCGGGAGGTGAGAATGCTCGAACTCCTGGCAGAGTTCGTAGAACTTTATTCTCTCCCCCGGTGAGCCAACCTTGAACAAATCCAACGCGATCTCGCCTTCTCGTTTCTTCCAAATCTTCTTAGCGAGGTCTTTGCTGGTTGTCTTGGTCGACCTAAATTGTTGCAGGCCGTCGACGGTATAGCTCATCCACCAGAACCGTGAACCACCTCTTTTGTAAAGCCCCATTTGGCGCATCTCCTACTTGCCGGAGCCATGCGCCGAAGTGATTATACCCCGCCGTTCGACACGACGGGCCGGGCGAATCTGTTCTTCCTTGAACCGCTCAAGGACAGAACGGCGGTAGTCGAGCCGGCCACCGAGCTTACGGCACTCGACTTTCTGCTGACATGCGTATTTGTAGAGCGTGCTGGTGGAAATGCCCAAATACTCTGCTGCGGCGGAGTGGCTCAACCACGGGTCCTCGGGCTCCGTCACTTGTGGAACAGTTGCCAGGACAAGTGGACTTTTGGAGGCATGATTAGACAAGCTGCTGAACGCAGTCCTTAATATGTGAAGTAAGCGATCTGTGTCAACGCCTCGAGTCACGACGCAGGCGACTACTATTGGGTCGTCGCACTGCCTTCTCTCGAAATCCTCGCCTGCGCGGCTCATCGCCTGACACTCTCAGAGAGACGCATCGAACCGAGGCCGCACCCAGCCCGTGAGCGTGAACGTTGTGGCCGGTCGACGTTCAGACTTGTATCGTGTCGTTGCAGCAAGTGCTGGAATTCTCCCTGGAACAACAGCACAGCGACGAAGGCCATCCATTCACATTTTCCTTTGCTGTGCCCGAACTGCTTGGCGCGGTAAATCGTAGCTCAGCTTGGGGTGCTTTCAAATCAAGCGACACGGGACCTTGGGAAATCCCAGACCCTTGGCCACGAGGGTACCCCCCGATACCAAGCCGCAAACTCACTAGTCAAGGCGGAAAGGAGTCGCTTAAAGGTATAGAACCGCTTCATCCCCAGGGTGTCGCGGTTTTTCTCGCTAATTCCACGCTTCCTGACTACTCCGTCCAAAGTACCAGCCCGTCGGAGTCTGTGGGTGCGACCGGTTCACCCTGCCGCTGCCATGCTCCATGCCCGGGCGGCACGCCTGCCTAAGAATCCGGATGTCGCGGATCAATTGATGGCTCTCACGTAATCAACGACCTCGCCCAGGCGCTCCTTAAGTTCCTTCAGCCACGCACGGGGGTTCGTGCCGTGGATGAGACGGCCCAGAAAGCCCAGCCTCTCAGCAACGTTGTCTCGATTCTGCCGGATGTCCTCCTTGGTGATGCTTGCATAGATGGACAGGAATTGGCTCATGTTTACTGGCTTCGTGAACAGATAGGTTGCGTGGCCCAGTTGCGGTGTCTCGACTATGGTCGCGTTCTCCAAGTCGAAGATGTACTCCCATCGAAAGAGGTAGAGCCTACGAGCCCGCCGGCAAAGCTGGCGGTAGAAGAAGACGTCGTAGTCGGGCCGCCAAGTAATCTGAGCAACGTCGAAATCTCCCGGGATACCAAGGTCGCCGCACATCTTCTGCAAAGTCATTCTCTCGACCGGTGCGGATTCAATGCGTATGCGGATGCATTCGAGGGCATCAGCGAACTGACCGAAGCGATGGTAAGTGTTCCGGGCCTTGTTGATTTGGTTGGCGATGTCCGCCGGAAGCCTGACTTCCATGCGGCTTGGAAGTGCGGCCTCCCACTGAACGAGATCCCACGCGTCCCCCAGACGACGGTATTTGCCGCTCTGGATGAAGGTGGCTCGGACGCCGACCTTCGCTCCCAAGAGGTGCTTCCACTGGTTCCACGTCGCGTCCCACGTCAGAGGGAGCAAAGCTTGGTCGAAGAGCACCTCGAGCTTGCGCCGGGAATCTCGGTAGATTGCTTGGCCGCCGGAGAAGGCTAACTTGCGTAGGGGTAACTGAAAATAGCGGCGCTTGCGCTCGGGGCCGTAGGAGAGGATTCGCGTTGCGAAGAACGTGGCACCGTCTCGTGCGAGATGGCCCGCGACCAGCAGAGAGCCGAAACCGCCGTGGGGAAACACAGCTGGCGAGGAAGGATCCGCCAGGAGCGCATCGTAGCAAGCGCGCAATTCGGGTTGCGCCAGAATGTTGAAAGCGCGTTCGGTCGCAGACAATTCGGCAGGGGAGCTATGCGCTGCGCGGAGTTCGAGTGTTCGGAGCTTGAAGGCCACTCTGAGTTCCGCAGGCGAAGCCGTGGGACTGCTTCGTAGCAGTTCATAGAATGTGGCTTGCTGGTTCCATGCCCGCCGGCGGTTCGCCGCGTAGAAGTAATCGCGCAGCGTCTTACAGCGAATGTGGATGGCAGAGATTCCTAGCTGCTGGCTCAGAATTTGTGCGGACACGAAGAGCTCTCCGCGCTTGTCCTTTCTGGGCTGCGCTGCATACCCGATCGAGGCCTGATAGACGTCTCCTCTTCTTTGCGGTGAATTTGCCTTGCAAATGTGAAGCTCGGCGCCGGCCCTTGCACTTCCCAGAGTCAACGGAAAGCGAACCTCATCTCCTCGCCGGATGAAAGAAGCTAGGAAGTTGGAAAGCAAGATAGAGCTTCCATCGGTGAACAGACATTCCACCTTGTCGCCCTTGCCTAGCGTCTCAGCCACCGTCCGCCGACAAGCTTCAGATGGTGCCCCCGCAACCTGAGATTCTGCCTCCACGTCGTTGGGGAACCTAGCACCGTTGCTGCGGTTACCTCAAATAAGTGACCTCAATGCTTCTAACTGGTTGTCTCGCAAAGGGATTAAGGAGGGTGTCATGCGTCTTGCTGGGCGAGAGCGTTTGGGGTTTTACCCCCTTCAAGTTGCCGAAGCCAAGCGTATCCGGAAATTCCTGAACTTCCCAAACCGGCCGTCCTCTGCGCTTGATCCCTGCATCGGGGACGGCGTTGCGTTTCAAGCTGTGACCTCTGATGCGCAAGCCCATCCTTACGGAATCGAACTCGACGCCTACCGCGCTGAACAGGCGCGCGGGACTGTGGACGAACTGATTCACGGCAACTGTTTCGACGTGCATTGTCCGGTCGAGTCCTTCTCCCTGGTCTACCTCAACCCTCCGTATGACTTCGAGGTCGGCGAGGGAAAGTTACAACGGATGGAGAAACTGTTCTTGGAACATGTGCACCGCTGGCTGAAGCCCGGAGGTGTTCTCGTTTTCGTTATTCCTGGGCCGCGCATCGAGGAATGCAACGCTACACTCTCGATCCACTTCCGCGATGTGCGCGTGTACCGGCTCACCGAGCCTGAGAGCGTACGCTACAAACAGATTGTCCTGTTCGGGGTTCGGCGCACACGGAACGAGAGGGACCGGCTGCAGGATGCCGACATCACCCGTGCCAGGCAATGGTACGCCTCGCTGGCGAGAAATCCTGAGCGACTTTCGCCGCTTCCATCGGAGCCTGACAACCAATACGTGGTGCCGTCGGCGGACCCTGTACGCATGGTCTACCGTGGACTTCCGTTGGACCAGATTGAGGACATGCTTCCGCGGTCGTCCGCGTATCGTCAAGCTGCGCCTATCCTGTTCGCACAGCAAGCGGACATAAGCGGCCGACCGCTTACGCCGCTGCACGGTGGCCACGTCGGGCTTCTCTGCACGGCCGGAATGCTCAATGGGATCTTCGGTGAGGGCGAGACCCGTCATATTGCCCACTGGCAATCCATCAAGATCGTGGACCGGACAGAAGAGGAAGAAGACGGATCAACTGTCATTCGAGAGAAGGAACGGTTCTCAAACGAGCTCACCCTTGTTTCTGCCTCTGGCGAGATTGCTGTACTGAAGTAGGGGGTCCTGCCTTTCCCCAGTTGTCCCCGAAATCTCTTCCGGCCTTCTGCTCAGTGCAACACAAGAAGAAGGAGCGCGCTATGAAGAACGCCCACGAACGCTTTGGAAGCCTTGAGTTCACAAAGCGCGTGAAGGAGACGACCACGAGAATCCGCGTGTACATGGACCGGTTAATCGCAGAACCACCGAGGGAAGAGCGCGGAACGGCGGCCGGCCATTTCTTCTCAGTCTTTGGTAGCGATGCAGAGGTGGCCGCCCTGTGGGCAGCAGTTATTGAGGGAGCGTTCTTCCAAGCACGGATTCCAGGCCGGCCACCCATCGCCATTTCTTTGGGCCCCGAGGCGCAATCCTTTCGTGGGAGTGTGACGATTCAGGGGCGCAATCGCCCGATTCGTCATTTAGTGGCGCTTTCGGCGGAATTGCTCAAGACCAGGCCAGGGGCGGACCGCGAGGGGAAACGGACTATTCTGTACGACGAGGATCCGGCATTCGTGCTGTATCGCTTGTCCCGCCGCTTTGGGTTGCCCGTCGTCCCTGAGTGGTCAACGTGGTTCAGGCGAGAGCTTGAGCGGCGCAGAGCGATCGAGCCGCTCTTGGGGCTCGGGTGCTCGCCAGTGCTGGTGAAAGGCAGTAAGGAGAGGTTTCTCGGTTGGATTGGCAAGGCCCTGAAGCATCGCACGATTTTCATGCCGGAAGTTAATGGGCCTGTTTCGTGGAACCTTCCGCAAGTGTTCCCTCAGAAGTCCACGGACACGAGCAAGCCATAGACGACACTCCACCCTGCAGTCACAAATGGGATTTCTCATCAGAGTCAACTTCTTACCACCACGGGTGAGCAGAACTTGCCTCAATTGAGAGAGTGGAAAAGCGTTTCCCTTCCCAGATAGCCCTCGAAAGGACCGCTACCGTGCAACTTCCCAAACAGACCGACGAATACTTGCGCGCATTTAGCAATGAGTTGGGGGAAAGGATTCTTTGCTCTTATCCGCCGCTCCACTCTGTTGAGGATGCGCCCGCACCATTGCTTGGGCACCTGTTACGGAAACCTTTCCCCGCCCAGACTCTCGCCATCATGGGTGTGGTGAAGCGCTGGAACGAGGCCCGAGCTGCGGCAGTGATCGCCGAGTGCGGGACAGGTAAGACGCTGATTTCTCTTGCAGCGATTCATGCGCACAGTGACGGGAGACCTTTCACTGCCCTGGCGATGGTTCCGCCACAGTTGGTTGAGAAGTGGGCACGAGAAGCATTTCGGACGTTGCCCCGCATCCGCGTGTTCTTTATCGACGGCCTGCGCACCCCGACGAATTCGCATGGGCATGTGGGGGTCAACGAGGTCCGGCTGCGAAATGGCCGCATCGTGCGCGAGGGGTTGCGCACCACACTTACCGAGTTGCGCCTACGAAGGACCGCGCGGACGGCACGGGAGCGATGGGATTCGATCTGCTGCGGTCCAGCTCTGTTCATAGTGGGCCGCGATCGCGGAAAGCTGAGTTACTTTTGGCACCACGCCTACGCAATTGCGCGCTGTGGCCGCTTTCAGGGAAGCGTGATCAACGCCGATACCGGCTGTCCCATCTACTTGGGAGAGGGTGGCGAGCGACTTCTCTCCATTGACTTCAAGAAAGCCAAGCTGAGCGAAATCCTCGGCAGTCCAAACGGCGACGAAACCAGGAAGTTGCGGCGGGCTTTGTACAGCGCCCTGTGGGAGGCAGATGGCAGTAAAGTCCGCCGCTTCGCCCCTGTGGATTTCATCGGCCGTTACATACCGGGCTTCTTCGACTACGCGATCGCCGATGAGGTGCACGAGTTGAAGGGCGACACGGCCCAGGGCAACGCGCTAGGCACTCTGGCGGCGTGCGCCCAACGAACCCTTGTGCTGACTGGCACACTGCTGGGCGGCTATGCCGACGAACTGTTCAACATCCTGTTCCGGCTTGAGCCAGGAAAGATGGTCGGAGAGGGCTTTGAGTTTGGCGAAGGGGGCGTGCGCGCTTTCACGGAAACCTACGGGCTGCTAGAGAAGGTCACCGTAATCGAGCCAGCCGACAATGCCTGCTCGGAGGGACGCATCGTGAAACGCGTGCGCCGGCGGCCGGGCGCGTCACCCCTGCTCTTTGGTCGCTTCTTGATGAGCCTCGGAGCATTCATCTCGCTCGAAGACATCTCGGAAGCCTTGCCGTCGTATCGCGAGGAAGTCGTCAGCGTGGACATGGACCCTCCCCTGCGCGAGGCTTACCAGAAACTCGAAGAGGATGTGAAGCTCGCCTTCAAGGAACATCGCGGCAACCAGTCCGTCATGAGTGTTGCGCTCAATGCTTTGCTGCTGTATCCCGATCGGCCGTTTCACTTGGGGAACCTGTTTGGGTGGGAGTTCAACCCGGAAACGCAACGCCGCGAGAGATTCCTGATTGCGGAGACGCAGGACCTGGACGAGGAGCGTGTCTACGCCAAGGAGCAGAAGCTGGTGGAAGAGGTCAAGGCGGAACTCAGCCGCGGCCGTCGTTGCCAGATCTATGCGGTTTACACGCAGAAGCGAGACGTGACCCGCAGATTGGAACGCATCCTCGCCAATGAAGGAATCCGGGTCGCCATCCTGACCACGGAAACCCCTCCCGAGTCGCGCGAGGGATGGTACGAGCGGCAGTTGCGCGCGGGGGTGCAAGCCGTGATTTGCCATCCGAAGCTGGTTCAGACAGGACT
>JAKEER010000099.1 GCA_022616615.1 Acidobacteriota bacterium | reverse complement strand
ATGCAGGAACAACCACAATCCGTCTGGTATCTGGAAATTCTTAAAGGGCACAGTTTCAACATGGAGCCAGTCGAACGGGCGCTGGCAGCCTACGGTTCTGCCAGCGAACTCCCGTTACTGCCCTTCGGCATTGTCGGATTCCCGACCTCCTACTTCGGGACCAGGAGGTCGGTGGTTCAAATCCACTCGCCCCGACCAACCTTTTCAACGGCTTACACCGTACTTCTGGCTTTTCGTTCACACCACTGTAGGCAATTTTGTAGACGGTAGTACCCTCAATGCATGCCGGCGTTGCTTGCGTTTGATTGTGCTTCCGCGCAAACTAACCCCTCACCAAGTGTGAGGACATCAAGTAGAAAATGGAACTTCCAGTCGAACTCAATGGCGGCGCTCAGACCGCTCGCGTCAAGTTTGCCGACAAAAATGATCTTGGATTTTTGACCGAGTGGCGACTGAAGCTAGGAGATGACAAGAACCCTTTAAGGAATGACTCCGTGGATTTCGCTCAACTCGCCGTGTCCAGGTTCGAAATTCACTCGTCGATTGAAGCATATGCGAGCGCCGTAGAAGACATTGGTGACCACATACAAACCAATCCACTAACTGAGGTGGCAGCATTTGTGATTTTGACGTGTGATTGGTTTCCAGATTCCCGAGTCATTTCGATTTGCCATTTCCGGCGAACGTGGAGTAACAGGATAATCTTGGACTACTTGGCAGCCCATCCATTCATTACCAGGCGGCCTTCGGGTTATCCCCACAAAGTGCGGGGTTCAGGCGTGGCACTACTCTACTTCCTCAGTCTGGTGGCCAAACGCTATAACTGTGACGCCATCTGGGGAGAGGCAACTCAGGGTTCATGCGATTTTTACAAAAAGGCCTTTGGGTTGGATTCAGTAGAGGACCTTATTTACGTACCGCGTGAGAAATACATGAAGTTTATCGAAAGCTTCGACAACAATATGGCGAAAAAGGGCAAGGCCGTTGCAACCGACGACGGTGGAGTTCTTGCCCTTGAGGAAAATAACCCGCCCTTCGTTGGAAGCAAGACCGCTGTGTTCAACCCGGTCCGCAGACTAGCCCGCCACTTCCTAGATTTGCCTCATCATGTCCAGATTGAAATTGTCGGAAGGCTTGGCCTTGTTCGGGAGGGAGACGAGGGTCAAATGACTGATGAACAATTCCGTCGTTTCTTTCGGCGCGTAAGCGAAGACGGAAAACTTTCAGGTCTCTGGCGGGCGGTCGAAGAACAACACCCAGACGGCGAGCCAGATAAGAATCCTTTTCCAAAATCGTGAAGCAACGAATCGCAATTACGCGCGCTGCGGAATCATGTTAGGGTAAGTCAAAGGGTAAATCTCATAGGTTCATAAACTCGTCGGCGAAAGGAGCGCTCGTGCATAAAGACTTCGCAGATTGGTACAACTCAATATCCCTTCGACCTAGCGCCGAGACGCTGGCAGCGCGATGGAAGGCTGTGGAAACCGTGGCCGCGGGCCAGAAACTGAAAAAGATCCCTGATCTTGCCAGAGTGTTTTTCAAACTGCCGGGCGGAAGCCCAACTGTGGAAGAGTTGCGAACAGCGGCCAAGGAAGAAGACACGACATACTTGTTTGACAACGACCAGGCCGAACTCAGCGTTCTCGCCGGAGGTGTGATTGCAAAGCTGGTGTCGAAATCCTCGACTCAGGCGCACGCCGCAGCCCTTGCGGTCTCGTGCATCGAGGCGCAAGGCTTGCGACGAGCCTCGCGGCTGCAAGGGGTTGTTGATGAGTGCATGCAGTATCTTGCGGCGGAGTCCGTTCGTGTGCGAGAGGCTGACCAAGAACCGGTCAAGGACATGAACGTTGCCCATTTAACGAAGCGCATTGCGGAGCGGGGAGGGGTTGCGGCCGGGGATGTTAATAGCGTGTGGAACGGAGTGGATGCAGTTCTGAAGGAGGTTCTTGCGCAGCACACCGCGCACACGAGTTCGATCAATACTACGGTGAACAAAGCCGTTCGCCGCCTGGCGGAACAGACGGACATCTTGTGGTGGTTGTTCGGAGAGCACAGCCTCGATGGAGCGAAGGCATTCTCGGACTTGAGCATTCCAGAGGCATGCTATTGGGGAGCCAGGGACCTGGCGGCTCTCACCCGATTTATTCCTGGTCCGTTTGCAACGCCTGCGTTTTTGACCCGCATGCTGCGGCTCGTGAGCAACCAGGTACCGGCCACCGTCACAATTCAAAAAGCCGTAGATGCCTGCGAGAAAGAATGGAAAGAGCGATGGCTCCCGGAATTGAGGCTGCAACAACAAATGCCGGAGCTGTGCCCGCTGCTCTTTGCCATCGAGAAATCCATCGAAGTAGGTGGAGGATCGGGTTGGACGGCCGCATTTGACCACGCTACGGGCTTAACTGCAAACGGGAAGCTTGCTCCTGCTCAATTGGCGGCGCAAGTCTACCATGAGCTCTTGTTAGCCAGAGCTCTATCCGTCAAAGAGAGCTAAGTACATGGGCACAACACCACCGATAGGTCATGTCAGTCCGCAGGGTGGAGCAGAGGTTGCTACCCCTGTCAAAGAAATGCTCGTTGATTTGCCTCTTGGTAAGCCGCTTGCAGAAGCAGAGGCATCCGAAGTTCTGCGAGCGAGCGGTGCGCCGATTGTGGTTCTTGCGGGTGCGCCGAAAAGTGGAAAGACAACGCTGCTGGCGAGCTTGCACGATGGTTTTCAACGCAAGCCCTTTGCGGGGTATTTAGTGGCGGGCTCGCGAACTTTGATTGGCTTTGAGGAAAGATGTTTCGACTCGCGCATTGCTTCTGGTGGAGAAACGCCAGTGACGCAGCGGACACAACTGAAGGAAGGAATTCTCTTCTACCACGTGAAGGTACGAAGGGAGGATTTGAATTCGCCGGTCAAACAACTGTTGCTCGCTGACATGTCTGGTGAGTTCTACGAGGGCGCACTCGATTCCGCGACAGCAATGCGGGGTCTCACGATCGTACGGCGCGCGGATCATTTTGTTCATTTAGTAGATGGCGGCAAGCTCGCTTCTAAGGAATTGAGCGCACACACTCAGGCGAATGCATTAATGCTGATGCGTCGTTGCTTTGAGGAGAATATGTTGGATTCGGATGCAAGGGTCGACATCCTTCTTACGAAATGGGATATCGCGCTGGCGCGTTCAGGAGAAGAAAAGGCTGAAGAAATTCTACGACGCCAGCGAGAAGTTTTCAGCGCTTTTGAAAGGCGAGTCAGTCGGCTTCGCGTGAGGCCGATTGCTGCGCGGCCTCACTACAAGAGTGACCTGAAGCCAGGCTACGGCTTAGACGATTTGTTGCAATGCTGGATAGAGGAGCCCCCACGAAAGGTGACGCCACAAGTGAGACGTCTTCCACTTGTGGGGCTCCGGTCGCCTTTTGATTGGTTTGCGCTCCATGAGGTTGCGGAGTTGTTTGTGAGGGGTTCGGATGGCTAGCGTGCTTGGGATCGGACTTCCAGAAGCCGGCAAGACCACGTTCTTGGCAGCGCTCTGGCATGTCACGGAGAGCGAAGAAGTGCACGGTGCGCTTCGGCTCGAACGGATTTCGGAAAACGCCAAGCACCTAAACAGCATCAGGAACGATTGGCTGCAACTGGAGCGCGTCGTGCGAACCGTTCCGGGCCAGGAACAACCAACGACCCTTTGGCTGCGGGACGAGCGGGGGCCTGTCGGTGAGGTGTTATTTCCAGACCTTTCCGGGGAGAGTTTTGAGGGTGCTTGGAAGGACCGGCACTGGACCAAGGATTACGATGAGTCCGTTTCAAGGGCAGATAGCTTGCTCGTCTTTGTTCACCCGGGGACTCTTAAGGAGCCGTATACGATCGCGGAAATGCAGCGACTGGCCGAGGCTGCGTTCCCGGAAGAGAATCAAGGAGGTCCGAACCAAGGTCATGGCGGAGAAGACTCCGCGGTTGAAGCGGCTCCCGAGGAGTGGTCGGCGGAGAAGGCCCCGACGCAAGTGCAGTTGGTAGATTTGCTCCAGTTTACAGAGCAGATCCAGAAGGCGAAACGACCGGTCCGGGTTGGTGTGATCGTTTCAGCTTGGGATCTGGTTCAAAAGAACTTTCCGGGTGAGACGGGAGCGAGAAGCTGGCTGGACGCCCGGATGCCGTATTTAGAGCAATACCTGCGAAGTAACTTCGAGTTGTATACCCTGCGTGTGTATGGTGTGAGCGCGCAGGGAGGAGACTTGAAGGAAGACCGGGATGCTCTACAGAATCACTCACGCCCCTCAGAGCGAATAATTATTCAGGGGCCGGATTGTTCTCCGCACGACATTTCAGAACCTCTTCGCTGGTGTCTCGGATTGCGGGGCGACACGGGTAATTAAATGGAGACCAGAGGAATTAGGATCGACCAAGCGTTGTTCGGCTATCGCGAGGGTCATCGCCTTTTGCAGGCGTCACGAAAATTCGTTCCTACCACGGAACGTAGCCTCCTCACCCTAACCGACATGTCCGGACCGCGTATGGTCGAGGGTTTTGAGGAATACCTAAGCGGCTACCAGGTTCCCGGTGAAGAAGCCTACGCTGTGGTTAAGACATGGTACGCACCGGAAATGGAACGTCCGGGATGTGTCTGGTCCCATGCACTCATAATTCAGAATTCCGATTTAGGCGCAATTCCAGACCTCACACAGGTAGCCGGGTTCTTTAAGCGGCCGCGGCAAGAAGACGTTGACTACCTGGATTCCTATCTTCGCCCGGCGCTGGCAAGTGTCTCTGATATTCCGTCAAGTATGACTAGTATCAGTACTTCCGAAGCAGAGGCGTTGCTTGCAGCTCTGTACTGTCACTCGGAGCAACCAGTCGTGATACCCGCCCGTGATTCACGATCCCTGGAAGCAGCGGTGCTCCGAATCTGGTCACAACAGTGGCCGGGACTTCGTGTGTCATTTCGGTTTTGCACGGGTTCCCTATCGAGCCGGACCTTTGCTGGTCAAACATTCGACTTGCAAGTAGTCCCACAAAAACTAGTTAGCGAGCTAAGACGTGATCCAACTCTGTACATTACTCAAGCAATTCCTCTGGGCGAAAACTTGCCAGACGACGCCAAGTGGGTTCGTGCAGCAGCAATGGACCTCGTTGGAATGGACCAGCCATTTCGTGATTTTGCCTGGCGCTACGCGGATCCTCGCGAAAAGCCGCGAGCGCATTATTCAAAGCTGGCCGAAATGTACAGCTTCCTCAAGAGTCTTGGACCGGACCTATCGGATTCCGATCTAGCGGACATCGATGATCAACTAAGTCGTCTCTTTCCGAACCCTAAGTGCGGGAGAGCACTTAAGCAGGAATTCTTTGGAGACGCACGCTCTTCACACTTCGAAGGTCAAAGCATTAGCGAGGAAGCACGACTGAGGCATGCAGCTCATACGAGGAATTGGCAGCACTTCGACGCTGAGGACTTGGGGCTGCGTGAGCGAGGACGCACATTCTGGGAGACCCAACCGGTACGGCGCAAGGCAGTCTTGTTTGACCTGCTCGATTCACCGACTAATGCGATTGGAGACGAAATTATCGCCGGTTACGCAGAAGCGATTCCCATTCCCGAGGCTTGCGACATCGCAAAGGAGCGGAATGGATTGCTCCTTGCTCTAATTACGCGCAACCCTCGATTGGTTATGTCGCCGGAGTTTTGGCAGTGCCCGATCGACTTACAGGTGTACTACAGCATATTGGATTTTCTCGGAACTGATCGAAACAAAACTATTTCGCCAGCCGAGTGGATTCCGTTCCTTCTCGAAAGCGGCGCTGATCAACTAGCTTATTCAGTGGTGGAACAGTTTCCGACAGCCGTCGTGAAGGCGATCCTTGACACTGAGCCTCTAGGCAACCGCTCCAGATGGCTCGGCCCCAGCTGGCGGGCAGCTTTGTCGAAACGTCAGTCAGAATTCCTTTCGTTTTTGGCAAGGGAAGAATATAGGAATTCAACACAAGCAATGGCAATAATGGCCGGGTTCCTTGATCCTCATCAATTGCGAGTCAGGGACTTTGGACTTGGTCCGTGGATAAACCTTGTCCAAAAGGCTCTGGAAGTAGTCCTTGCGTTTCCTAACGCTGAGGCAGCTTCCTTTATCCTTTCCCTCGGACTCCAGTATCCGGACAAAGACTCTGTGGTTCTTGTCGCGGCCAGCTTCGAGCATGTGCACGATGCCGCTAGGGATGATGCACCGGAGCCATTGGCCTATCGTGCCTGGAAGTTCTTAGAAGTGGATGTTCCGGCATTGGGGTTCTTCAACAGCTGGGATCGTTGCGAGCGCCTACGTCGAGCGTTGCTCGAACGGTTTGCTAGTGGAAGGTGGCCGCGTGACCAGTTCCTGCGGTGCGTGAACCGGCCAACGACGCTCAGGAGCGTCTTCTACTCCTGTCGCGAGGTTGAAGGCGGCGAAGACTTCATTCGTGCGATCGCGAAAGATGTCTTGAATAACTCTCTTCCTGCAACAGAGTACCAAGCATCAGAATTCCGATCCTCGTTTCGACCGAATCGTCGGGGTAAGCTCAAGCTGGAACTCCTCTAACAAAGATTGCCAGCTCTCCAGGTAATGAGGTTTTCTTCCGCAAAACTGGGCTACATGTGAATCCATTCGACTGTTGCTTTCAGACGATACCGAACTTCATTGCCTTCCGTGGGCTCAGACACCAATATCGCAAGGGGGTCGAGTTTCAAGCCGGCTTCGTCAAAGGCGGCTTGCAACGCCCTCCGTAGACGCTTGACGTACTCCTTGACGGCACCGTATGAGAATCTCCTCCTGAGTTTGGCGCCGCCTTGCACGTTGGCACCGTGCTGGAGATAGAACGGATCACCGCGCAATCCCACGACGATTTGCGCTGCGCTTTGTCCACGGTTCTTCTGGGCGAGGTAGTTAAACAGAAGTCGGAGGGCGAGTGACAACCTTACTTCGACCTCTCGACCAAGCCAGACGAGTATCACCCATGCGACTTCCTCTCCAGGAAAGCAATCGGCTCCGCTCCCCGTTTGGCGGAAGCGGTGCACAATCTTGAAATGCGGACCGGTTGCCGCCAGCCGCCTTCTCGCCACTTGTAGCAGCCTTACTCTATGCAGCACCGGAGCGAACCTGCTGTTCATAAACTAATTTCCCTCCTTCATATTCAAAATCAAGTTCAAGCTGGGGGTCGAGAAAGGGAGGAGCGACACAGAGAACACCGTCGGGAAAGAGACCAAGCCGCAAGCGGGCAGCACTAGTTTGCCGCAGCCATTCCAGACCCTTGCGGGGTGAGCCAGTAATGTTGAGGATCACCAGGTCAACCGGCTGCCCCGCTCTATTCAGCGCCAGAGTTGCTTCACGATATTCCGTGACGGAAATCACCTCGAATCCGGCAACTTCCAACGGCCACCTCAACTCACCGCTGCAGGTCCGCAATTCGTCGACGATCAATATTCTCGCCACGTTCCACCTATCGGAGCAAAAGCTCCCTTGACAGCAAAAACCTGATGCCACAACATGGCGTTGTTGAGACCGAGGCTGTTTCCCACGACTCGGCAGTTCGCATCTTTTCCTTTGTTACCCTCATCGCCATCCAAATAGAGGTTCTGGCTCTGATCGAGTTGTGGCTTCAACACCACGAAACCTCAAAAATTGGAGTTTTTCCAAGCCGCTAGAGGGGACCAGAGGCGACTCTTGAGCTCGATCGAGCCTCGCCGAGCGAAGTTTTGGGACAACCACCCACCGCCCGAAGTCCCTCGAAGGAAACTGGCAGTAAACAAATCCGGGTTTATTAAGTGCTCCTGCAACTTCGGGCATGCACGCCATGAATACGCTCCCACTTCGGTCCCAACCTTCAGAAAGTGCCCACATCGCCAGATCCTCAACCCAAAGCTTGTCCATCCTGTGCCGGTTTGAGCCATCATGGAGTACGACTCTGCAGACATGGGTTCCCATCATGATTGATCTCGTTTTGCCTAGCACAACAATCCACGGCTCTTGCAACACTGGCGAATAGCAGTTCTCTGGATCAACGAAAGTTCGCACCCTGTAACTTCTCGGTTGCTCTAAAAGGATTCCGGGGCATCCCGTAGCAGGCGTCGTAATATCGAGGAGCCGTCTGAAGCTCCCCAGTAGAGCTTCGTGAAGTGCCTGCGGGTTTTCAGGCGAATGTTCGTTACAAAGCTTGCGCTCGATCCTGCAGACCATTCGGTATATCCGGCGACGAATCTTGTAAGTGTGCGGATGTCGCAGACGCCAAGCGATCTGCGACTGAAGGTTCCTTTCCCTTTGACTCAGCTTGTCTGCTTCCGCAGGCGACTGATACTGTGAAGGAATTCGGGATGTGTCGGCCGATGCCATGTTGCCGCATGGCCTCGGCCGCCCACATTCTTTCAGTGGGCAGCCGGGGTGACGAGGTCTCAGCTCGTCACCCTGGCATTAGCACCTTTTCAAGGGGATTTCTAGAGCAAGGGGGGTATAAGCCGCATCTCTCTTTGGAAGGACTGTTTCAACTTCTTTAGAATCTGCGGAATGCAAAGTTTGGCAAATCATTTGCTAGAGGTTTGAAATAAGGTTATATATTAGGGACTAGTACTCGTTCCACAGACCTCGCGACAGGATTCAGCTCTATCACCGGCCCCTCATTGAGGGTGCTGACGGACCCCATGGGTTCATGCGTCAGTGAGGAGCCGGTGAAAGGGCTCAGTCATTTGAAGACGTCGGCCCGCATTCCGCGAGGTGGCGGAAAATCGTGATCCCAACCGCGACCGCCTCGAAGACTGGCATGTTGTGAGAATCACTTTGCCAGGGCTTTCGCCTCGGGGGCACGTGCCAAGAAAGCTCCAAGAACCAGTCTCCAAGAACCTTGGCAATTTGGACTCTTGTTTTGCACGAATGTGCAGCGAAGAACCGCCTGACGGTCGAGTCATGGACACGGAAAAAACGGATGGATCTTTCTGTGCACTCTCTCTGGATAGCTACCCCGACTGCTTCGACTCTTTCGGCATGTCTCCCTCTTGCTTTGACCAGCTTCAAAGCGACAAAACGGGGCTGATAAAAACTCAGCAGAGAAACCAGTCTTTGAGGTACAACGGTGCGCCGATGGTTCCTCGCCGCGGCGCACCTTGTAACCCCCCAGTCTAATAATCGAGCTGGCCCCTCAAAAACGGCGTATCCAATCTTTCGCCTATGAACGACGACCGCAAGTACCCGAATCCCGTCACTCACATCATTTCCAGCTCACCGATCTT
>JAKEER010000706.1 GCA_022616615.1 Acidobacteriota bacterium | reverse complement strand
TCCGGCCGCTCCGAGGCGGGCGGGACGCCCGCGCTCCCAGGGTGGCTGCGTCAAACGCACGCTTCGTGTCGAGTCAGTGCGTTCCGCCAGCGAAACGCTTGCTTGGTTACGGCTCTCCACAGACCGCGCTGACAACAACCGAAAAGCCGTGCGAGAGACCGGAAAAAATGTCCAATTTCCAGTGGCAAAGCCAGGTAACCACATAGTGAATCGATTCCATTCACTCGCTCCCTTTCCAGCACCTATCCCTCCGAAACCAGAGCTTGGTTCGGAGCTGCGGGCTATGGGGAATTTCGAGTTTGTGAACCCTCAATCGCGGCGCTATTCCTTCAGGACTGGTTTCTGTTTGGCCGTGCCTTACCACTCGAGGTTGAGCGATTACTCCTTTTTGTAGACGAGCTCGACGTCAGCCTTGAGGGAAAGACTGCGCCCTTTCAGCTTGCCTGTTAGCTTCGACGAGCCTAGATGCTCGGACAGAGTAATGTCGTCACCTTCTACTTTGTAGGCTCCACCGCCGGAACTTTCGCTGATAGTCACTTTGCTGCCTTCTGTGTAGCGATACTGAGTCGTCCAGTGGAATGCACGATTCTCTCGAAGCGTAACAGATCCTCCGATGATCTCTTGCTTGTACCCGGTGGTCGAATCTTCGGAGACCACCGCTGGCAAGTCCCGGCCAGCCGCAGCGACCAGCTCATAGACACCGGCCACAGCGTTTTCCCCGTGCAGGTTGGCTTCTACGCCGCCTGCGCTCATGGCTGTGACGGACAGAAGCCCACCGAGGACGAAAACCAGACCTAAGAGCTTGGTCTGCGCTTGCCACATTTCAACGTCTCCACTCGAGAAGACTTGGGTGCTGCGGGCGGAGGTTCAACAGTTTTCGTTCAACTACAGCCCAACCCGGTTTCATGTCTCTAGCGGCAGATCAGTCGGCGACCGCTTCCATTCTTCGAATCGCAGAGAGCAAATAGAGGTTATTGATGTCCAAGGAAGAGAGGGATGCGCTGGTTTGATTGAGTGATCCCGACCCAGCGCCCTGGCGAGAACCTCGCAGAATTCCTGAATCTGCGGCTTGCCCAGTGTGCCGGACCTCATTGGCTCGCAGAGCCGCCCATTGAGAGGGTATCAAACTTCGCTGGGGGTCATCGGGCTTCCACGGGATATTCGTTTTCTTGTGGCGCTTATCCAGAGCTCGCCCCAGAAAATATCCGCCGACGGCGCCTCCGGCCGCGCTAAGTATCGCTGTCGTCCAGACCTTGCGGTCGGAGTTAATCGCATCGTCAAAAGCGGCAAGACCAGCAAACACTCCGACAGCGAAGCCGCCTCCCCCGCCCGCGATCGTAAAAATGGTTCGATACTTGTGAGATTCAGTGCTTTTGGATGCCGGCTGCTGCCCAAATGCCGAACTGCAAGTAAAGAGCGGCAGCAGACTGCATACGATCCACCGAGTCTTCATTCTAGTTCTCCTTCCTTTTCTTGTCTGAGCCGCCCTCACACTTTGTAGCGCGAGGCTGGCGAAGCCTTTGGGGTGCGGCCACTTGGCGCCGCTCGGGTGTAACTTCCCCGTACTCGCTTCAGCCCAACCGGCAAACGCGAAGACTTCGCGCTCATCTCCAACGAGGCTCATTAGTGCAAGGCCGATGCCAAAGCGGCGCCAGGTCGCCGCACCCCGCATTGATGTCAACTTAGGGCAGGACCGGGCCCACGATTGACGAAAAGCACGCCAATCGTGGCTACCCATGCCCTAGTCAGTCGTCTCGGTAGCCACGATTGACGCGCTTTCTGTATCAATCGTGGACGAAACCGCCTTAAGTTGACAGCAATGCGCACCCCGGCGCCCCCGGGAGCTGGCAGCATTCTGTGCACTAACAAATCCTCGCCGCAGCGATCCAGGGGTTCTTTGAACTCAAACGACTGTTCGAATCGCTGCCAGCTTCTGGACCGCTCGCAATACCTCGGCCACGCTCCAGGCTTGCGCCGCGCAGCCTTTTGGATTGTGCGGCGGATCGGCATCGAAAATCTCCGCGATCGATCCCAACATGGCTTGGGACATGTGTTGCCGGAAACCATCGAGTAGTGATTCCAGGTAACGGCAATTTTCCTCCGACTCACCAAACGCGTTCAGGTAGGCGTCCACAAATGGGCCGATAAGCCACGCCCAGACCGTCCCCTGATGATAGGCGCTATCGCGTTCGTAGGGATTCCCTGAATAGACCTTCTGGTATTCTGAATCCTCAGGCGCCAGGCTTCGCAGGCCATACGGCGTCAGCAGCCTTTCCTTCACGACATGTACCACCGCTTGAGCTTTTTCTGAAGGTAGCAACGGAAAGTGCAGGCTCACCGCAAAAATCTGGTTGGGGCGGATCTTCTTGTCAGGAACACCGTCCTGCACGCAGTCATAGAGGCAATTCGCCTCGGCATTCCAGAAGGCCCGGGTGAAACTTTCCCGGATGACATCGGCCAGCTGCTGATAGAATTTCGCCCTCTCCTTTTTCTTCAGTTGCCGGCTGAAACCTTCCATGACCCGCATGGCGTTGTGCCAGAGCGCGTTGATCTCTACTGGCTTGCCTTGTCTCGGTGTGACGACCCAGTCGCCAATCTTGGCGTCCATCCAGGTGAGTTGAACTCCAGGGATACCTGCGCAAAGGAGCCCATCGGTTGCATCCATGCGGATGCCGTAGCGAGTGCCTTTCATGTGCCAGTCGATTACTTCTTCCAGCTTGGAGAAGGCCTGGTCGCGGATAAACGCAAGATCATGGGTGGCCCTGAAATACTCGTGCACGGCATGGAACAGCCAGAGTGTCGCGTCCACAGTGTTGAATTCTGGCGCGCCGTCTTTGTCTGGAAAGCGGTTGGGCAGCATGCCCTGATCGCAATACTTGAGGAACGACGAAAGGATACCTTTGGCCAAATCGGAACGCTGGGTCGTGAGCGCCAAACCGGGCAAAGAGATCATCGTGTCGCGTCCCCAATCCGTGAACCAGTGATAGCCGGCTATCACGGAAGAAGCGCCGTCGGCCCGCGTGATCACGAACGAGTCCGCAGCCAATGCCAATTGTTCGACGAACGGGTCGGTGGATGAAAGACCCGATGCAATCTGCTGGCGGCGAATTGTTTCGCTGTCCTCTAGTTCCTCGACCTGCGCCAGCGTGACAAGCTCTTTGTCATCGAGCGTTGCTACCAGAAAGGCATTGGGGCTTTTGGAGCTTAACTCGAAGCTGAAGTACCCGTGAGTAAAGAGGTCCTCGCGAAAGTCCAGCCCTCGATCCTGCTCTTCCAAGTACTCAAACTTGCGGTACCAATTCGGTTCAACCGTAAAGGCCACGCCGTTGTGATGGAGCTTCAACGCCGGCAGTCCCTCGTAGGGATGCAACTGCAGCAAGCCAGGCTCGTCCCTTTCGGGCCGCTGCTGGATACTCCCGTTTTCCGCTGTCAGGGAGTGATAATCGCGGAACGCCACGAAAGGGCGGACTGCCAGGACAGCAAAACTGTCTCCCGGATCAATCAGCCGATAACGAACGACCGTTGTGTTCTCTCCGCGCACCATGAATACGGACTTTTCCAGCAGCAGGCCATTGAGATCGTAGGTCCAGCGCGGAAATGGGCTGAGGGCAAATTCTCGAACCAGGGAGTATCCCTTCGGGCTGACAGCGAACGGAAACTGGCTCGCGCCCAGCTCAAAACGCTGGTCACCTTGCACGAATGTCTCTTCAACTTTCGAGAGCGTCACGAAACGATCTACTGGCGGGTGTAGCGATGCAACCAGGAGGCCATGATATCGCCGTGTATTGGCGCCGCTCACGGTGCCGGAAGCAAAACTTCCGCGACCATTGGTCTCCAGCCATTCCAAGTGGCTGGACTTGGAGTAGTCCTTGCACGTCATCTCGTCAATCACGATGCTCTGCTGTTGCAGCTTAAATTGTGCAGCTACGGGTGTCATGGAAACCTCCTTGAAAATACCAAGTAATACGAACGGCTACCGCACGGATTGCGTGCTCATAAAAGTGCTCGGCTGGGTGCAATCCACCGGTCGCCATGTTCGCACATTACCAGCCGGCCTTGCTTGTCGAAAGCCAAGCCGTTTGACCCGGGCTCCCGGCCTTGAGAAGGAGCAGAACCCGTGTAGCCACTAGGCTTCAAGAACAGCTCGGCGCCGGAGCAGGGCGTCCACTTGAAGATGGAGTTGCTCGGAATATCTGAAAAGAGAAGATGGTTCCCCTTGCGGTGCCACACCGGGCCTTCTGCCCAGGCAAATCCATCAGCGATTTTCTTGGCCTGAGCGTCGCTGGGGATCAGCCTGTCGATGCTCGGGTCGAGACGGACAATTCGAACTGAGGTAGTGGGGACACTCTTCTCAAGAGCAAACAGGTGACGTGGGACAGGTTCCCAGCCGTAAGGGAAGGCAGCAAGCGACAGAAAAACGATTCCCACTATGACTGGCGAACTGCTGGAGCCAAGCGCGAACAGGCCAGCCAACGCCAGACAAGCCACTGCACGAGATTTTGTGATTCGCATTAGGTATCCTCCTGAATAATTGTTGTGATTTGCCATGCCGAGGCTCGGAATGGCCCCTGTTGCCAGGTTCTGCTGCATGAATGGCACTCACGTGGCCCTTTATTCCAACGCTACTGAAAGACCTGTGAAGCCCAGAAACGACCAGCCCTGCGCACCATCTGGGAGATTCGCCTCCTCAGCTCGGGTGACACCTCATCAGGCATGCTCTATTTCCCGTTCCTCCGCCATCACTCCTTGGAGACAACAGACTCGGTGACCCAGCCCGGTGATGCGATCGTGGGTTTCAAGTATCGCTTTCTGCGCTGCGCCACACCACTGGCCGTCGCTGTTGACTTTGGCGTACCGACTGGCGAGCAGCAAATTCTGGTTGCCATCAAGGGGGTGCCGGAGGGCAGCTTTCGTCTGCCGACTGGCGACGGAGAATTCAGTACCCGCGTTAGTCTTTACGCGTCACGAGCTTTTCGGGACGGGAACACGTTTCTTTCAGGTGGGGGAGGGTACAACTTCCGGACCCGTGGCTATACCGACGAGGTTTCCTACTTCGTGAATGCAGGGAATCACCTGTTTTCCGTTTTCTGGGTGACGGGGACCGTGATGGGATTGTTTCCAGCTCGCGAGCCCAATATCGAACGGGCTGTCGGATTTGGCGTGGGCGAAGGCGTCGAGTACATCACCGCTGGCGGAGAGGTCCAATACAACTTTACCAAACGCTCGAGTGTTTCATTCGGCTATTACCGTCCGCTGCAAGGGAAGAATGTTCTGGCTGGAGGCGGGTTTGTCTTGGCAGTGAGCCGGGAATTTTGATGCGGTGAAAAGTGTGTGTTATCACGAAAGGTCACCAAAACGAAACTTGCTTGCTGCTAAGTAGGTCTCGATGGTGTCCACCGCCAACCACTGGCGTCGAAGATTCTCCGCTACTGCGCCGGTCGTATTGGATCCGGCAAACGGATCTACGACGATGTCACCGTCGTTAGTGATGAGCTTAATGAAAAACTCAGGCAAAGCCGCGGGAAACCTAGCCGGATGGATTCTTGTGTCGGATTCTTTGCATCGCAAAGTATAAGGATCATTCGCTGCATTATTGCCTGAGACCAGCATGTCCGACGGGATCAACTCTTCCTCGACGACATTGGGTGGAATCGATCCGCCATTGTCGATCTTGTCGAAACTGGTCTTGATGTTATGCCCCGATGGCCTCACGGTACGGCGGACGCCTCGCTGATTCAAGCGGATCATGTCCGCGCTGTAGGGTTTTAAGACCGCTCGATTGTCTGCCTTCGGCCAGGGGCTTTTGGCCAACCACCACACGTACTCGACCGAATCCTTGATGCGGGCCCTCCGAACAGTTACCCATTCGGCCGGCATCGGCATTTTTGCTGGGTTGTACCAAAAACACTCCTGAGCAAGGTGAAATCCTACCTCCTCAACCAACGCAATCAGAAGCTTGAAATGGTACACGGATCGGGTCGGGACTCCCTTGTTGTAGCTGCCCCCAATGTTCAGTACGAAGCTCCCGTCATCCTTCAATGCCCGGAAGATGTCTCGGGCGAACGTCAGGAACCAATCGACATAGTCTTCTTTATCGACGTTGCCGTATTCCTTCTTGAAGTGGAGGGCATAGGGAGGAGAGGTGAGGAATAGGTCAATAGAAGAATCAGGGAGTTTGCGCAATAACTCCCGCGAATCGGAAACGTAAGCAGCTCCGTAATTTGTAGTATAGTAAGGCTCGATTCCGGGGACCATGAGCCGGACGTGCCTAGCGGTGTGGAACACGAGCGGCTTTTGTGCGGATGCGCGGGCTTTGGGTGTCGTCGTGGCGGACATCCGGTAACTCCGTAGAAATACTACCAAAAAACAATTGGTTTACATCGTCAACCAATTTCAGAGGAAAAATCTATCCGCCTGATTGGATCTCACAGGCCGAGGCTGCCCGCATGCGGGGTGTCACGAGACAGGCCATAGCGAAACTAGTTAAAAACCAGCGAACCAGAACGTTTTTGATAAGCGGGCACGTGTTCGTGAACCGGCACGATATCCTAGCCTTCGAGCCATTACCTTCGGGTCGGCCGAAGGAGAAGAAACCGAAATAATGGCCAGCGCCCGTGAGATAGAGGATCTCCTCAAGTCCTGTACCATAGAAGAGCGATATCAGATCTTCAAGAGGCTTCGTCAAAGAATTCTCCATTCACCCAATTGAAGCCGAGCTGAACACCCACGCTGAAGTCATTCTCGACGCTATTCATCGTGGAAGTGACCTGACGCTTCGAGGTATTCGTGGCATCATTGCCGAGTGCACGTTTGCTCTTGATATTGACCAGAATCTCCCCGGTTGGGAGGATGTGACGCCTAAGGGCTAACATCCATACGACTTCCTTCTCAAGGACAAAGTCGGACAAGTGCGCGTTCAGGTGAAAATGCAGCGGCAGGAAAGACACGTCCCCAAAATCGCCCAGTCTAGGAACAAGGCTTGGAGTTTTCTGCCTCGAGCCATGTATCTTGTGGAAACGCAGCGCACACGTGGAGGGAAGAACTCGAAAACCGGTGAGAAAACCCGACCTTACGCATTCGATGAGTTCGACATTCTGGCCGTTTCCCTTCACCCGTCTACTAAGAATTGGGCGCACTTCTTGTACACCGTCGGCGCGTGGCTGTTGCCGACTAAAGGGAATCCGAACTGTTTGCAGGTTTTTCAACCCGTGGCTCAGCAGCCAGATGAATACTGGACCGACGATTTTCTTGAATCAGTAAAATGGTTTCGCTCAGGACTGAGGAGACAGTTATACAAAGAATAGCCAGCAACGTGGAGCAGGACTAGGCTCTTTCCTTTTCGACCTTGATCCCCACAGCGTTGAACGCTCTGTCGAAGACCACCTTTACCAGCGTGCCCACAGCGAGTTGGGTAAGCTGAATCCTCTCCTTTCCAGCCTTCAAACTGGTTTTGGCATCCACCTTCAAGGTGATCTCCTGCGAGTTTTTCTTCTTTTCCTCTCTTATGACAACAAGCCCTTTTCCCGCATCCACGGCGACCACTCTGGCTTTGGAACTTTCATATTGGAAGGCCTCAACGTTCGATCCTCCGAAGACCGGCGGTGGAGTCGACGTGCCAGAGGCCAGCAGCGCAGAAACAGGCGATAGCAGGGTCCAAAGAACGAGAATAACAGCCGGTGCTCTCATAACGACTCCTTCATCATGTTGCTGAAATCTGAATGCCGGCTATGCCAGCTTTCATTCCTAGCCCATTCCCAGATTGCGATGCTGGCTGGGATTCCAAATTCAACGAAGCGCGGCCAAGCCATTTCTCCAAAGCTCAGGTAAAAGAGATAGGAGAGCACTGCCAGGCCAGAAAGGAGAGCCATGAAGCTCTAGGAAAGAAAACGTAAAACGGGACCAGCCAGCAAATGTACCAGGGCTGAACGGCAGGTGAGAGGAGCACTAGCGCAGCCACGGAGTAGAACACTGCTTTCAGCAGAGAGATTGATTGGGCGGAAGCCGGCAACCACCCCTTAGAGTCCCCATGCAGCTGTGAAAAAATCAAATGGTCTCGGTTCCCCTCGCCCCCGCGAGAGAGAACTCAGGGGGGCTGAGTGCTGGCGCCATTCTTGGGCCTCGGTGATGTTGGATGTAGGGGGGACAAATGGTAGAAACCGAAGGCGGTAGCCGCAAGGAGTGGAATCGCAATCCGAATGATCGTTTTCGTCCTCATATGTTGTGAATGGCTCACTGAGCCGTTCCTATTCCTAAGAAGTGATCGTTTCCAAAGCTGGAATTTCTGGCACGCGAGCGGGGATTCAATGAGTGGATCGAGGAGGTCACGAAAATGAAAACGCAATTTGTGAGCCGACCAGAGCAAAACGTTCAAGCCTTCCAAACAGAAGCAGCCGAGTATTGCGGGCTATCCGTTGAGGTCCTTTGTCGCATGGAGCACTGCAGCCTAGTTCGCTATCGAGATCGCGAGTTCATCGGCAATACCGAGGACCTGAGATGCGCGGTCCTCGGCTCTGTGCCAGTGTCTATTAGGTCAGCAGAGCCTCCTCGAATCCCCCAAGAATGTGTCACGTCTCCAGCATCTTGTGAAGCCGCGAAATATCGGGACATAAATTCTGTCGTAGGCAGAGTGGGCAAAACATTCCACGCTTCGGGAAACCACCAGTTGCAGGTCGCTTAGAATGATCTCAGCTTCCGCCTGAAGGCGGTACTACAAGCTCGCCAACACTTGTGCGGGTCGTCTGCGGTCGCTCGCTACAGCTTGTTCAGAAACCGGCTGACTGTTGGGGCCAGTGCTGAAGCAGTCTGGAAGTTCTCCTGGTGTTCCAGCGACGATACAACGAAGGCGAGGTGGTCCTTCGTTTCAAACCCAACTGCCTCCAAAGACTGCAAACGGTCCTGGTATAGGGTCACTCCCTGCGCCTCCAAGGTCGATAGACGAGAACTGGCGGGAAAGCTGATCCCGTGTTTTTCTGTAATGATCACGGAGACTGCCTTGTCTTCGCGCTTCAGAACCATGTGGACGAACTCGCGACCGTTGACCTGACAGCGATGACCGACCGAAATGAAAAACCTTTCGGGCAGCCTCGCTTTGAGCAGAGGAACCAGCCCGGAATACTCCAGGCCCATTTTTTCGGTCATCTGCTGCGTCGTCAAAGTCTTCTTGTCGTAACCGAGATCAATCACGCAGTGAATGTGGTCGCTGATTCCAATCCTCATGACAGAGCCGATCTGCTCGGAAAGCGTCAGATCCTGAGCCCCTGAGACCTCATTTGCCGATCTAACGAACTTCCACAACTGCAGCGTGCCCAATCCGCTCAGGCTGAGCAGCAATGCGGCTGCGGCCGCCAGAGACCAGCGAGGCCAGGCAGCTGGCTTGCTGCCGATCGGCCTTTCTTCGCGACTCGCCGTCCGAATGCGAGCTCGCAAGGCTTCGGGAACCACCTCGGCGTTTACTGCCTGCTTGAGACGAGCTTTGATCCGCAGACGAAGCTGCAGCGCCTCGGAGCAAGCCGGGCAATTTTCCAGATGCTTCAGCACTTCCTGGTTCGTCTCCACCAACAATTCGTTGTCGGCGTAGGCGTCCAAGCATTTTTGGATTTTCGCGCACGGTTTCTTTTCCATAGAAATCACCTTCATTGACCTTGCCCAGCCTCCCTTATCTTTAGGATGCGCATTGACTGAGCGACATTCGCCACTTCACTACGAAGAATCCTTCTACTCCGACTTAAACGTGACATGACGGTACCGAGGGGAATCTGCAACGTCTCAGCAATCTCTTTGTAAGAGAACTCCTGAACATCCGCCAGAAGCAACACTTCCCGGAAATCCTGCGGCAGCTTGGTCAGAGCTGCCAGGATGTCTTCGTCTGTTAGGTTCTCCGAAACCGGCGGTTCATAAGTTGATACATTCTCCAGGAGTTCGTCGCTCTTCTTGACGAACCTGGAAGAGAACCACTTGCGACGGTGGTGGTGAATGACGTGAAACAGAATCTTAAACAGCCAGGCCGGGCAATTGGTGCCGATCGCAAAGCGATGAAACGACTCCAGGCCTGCAGGTAGGTCTCTTGAACCAGATCTTCGCCTTCTGCGCGGTCGCCGACCACCCTGACCGCCGTACGATAGAGGTCATCGAAATGCGGTAAAGCTGCAGACTCAAACTCTTCTGCTTTGACTCTCTTTCCAAAGGTCACAATTCCCCCGCATCCAATAGAGAAATGCCTCCCAACGTTCTAAGCCTGCTTGTTAGGTAAAATACCTCAGAAGCCAAACAATATTCCCAGAACTCAAAAAGGGTTCTGATTTTCTCGATATCCCGCAGTTTGCAAGAACTGGAATAAGCGTCTCGGGCGCCAGCATAATGATCAACGAAAAACAGCCAGAACGGTCCTCGATCTCCTCAGTGGCTGGTCGCTTGAAGCTGATTCTCAAGCCAGGCTGTTTCGGAGAGCGGATGAATGTCATCGCCACATCGGGCGATCTGCCAACGATTTGTCGGACTGTTCAGACTGATGTTTGTGCCGTTCCCAATGGTGAGATTCGCGAGGGGCGCTATACCGGTGCATCTGTCGGTCACTGGAAATGCCCCGCTTCCGACAGACGGCAGTTAACAAAACGCCGCCAGGATCCAAGCCGTTCATCCACCGGCCTCAAATCCTGGATAGAGAGTCATCCCACCATCGACAAAGATTGTGGCGCCGGTGATGTAGTCGGAATCATCCGAGGCCAACCAGACCGCCGCCCGGCCGATCTCTTCAGGTTCTCCAATCCGCTTGTATGGAATCAGGCGCATCAGATCACGGTATGCTTCAGGCGTGCTCCATGCTTCCTTGTTGATGGGCGTACGGATCGCGCCGGGCGCAATACTGTTGACGCGGATGCGCAATGGCGCCACTTCCTGGGCGATGCTCTTCATCATGAGCATGACACCTCCTTTAGAGGCCGCGTAGTTAACGTGTCCGGCCCAAGGAATGACCTCGTGCACCGAGCTAATGCAGATGATTTTTCCGGCAGCGCGGGAGACCTCTTCGCGGATGCCCTGGCGTCTGAAGTGTCTTACGGCCTCGCGCGAGCAGAGGAATTGGCCGCGCAGGTTAATCCCCATCACCTGGTCCCACTGCTCCACCGTCATCTGATCGAAAGGCGCATCCTTCTGTACGCCGGCGTTATTGACGACGATGTCGACCGCGCCGAACTGCTCTTTCATTCTGGCGAACATCGCCAGGACCTGATCCTCCTGGCTGACGTCGGCTTGAAAGACAAAGGCGCGGCTGCCGCTGCCTTCGATTTCTGCTACGACCTTGCCGGCTTCGGCCCGGTTGCGCCCGCAGTTCACAACCACGTCCGCTCCCGCTCGGCCCAGTGCAATGGCTATTGCCCGTCCAATTCCTGAGCTCGCGCCAGAGACGAGCGCTTTCTGTCCTTTCAGAATCTTGTAGTCATCCGTTTTCATGCTTACACCTCTCAACTTGGGTTAGACAACAAAAAGGTCACTACTCTGAAATTCCCCCTTAAAAAAGGGGGAAAGAAGGCGAAGGTGAAATCTTGAGAAGATTTCACGCGGTCGCGAAGCCTTCAGGGGTTGTCCTGATGGGTTTGGGAAAGCCGAACGGACAACCCGCTGTCGCTGCGCGCCGCCGTCGCTGCTCGACCGCCGTCGCTGCGCGACCGCTGTCGCTGCGCGCCGCCCCCTTTGTTAAGGGAGAATATTTTCCTCGAACGTGGCGGCGCGAACGGGGCATGAAAAACTCCTCGGGGCTGGAGTTAGTCTAGTTTCTGTCGCGAAACTCGCAAGGCCACGCCTGGCCCCGTTCTTGCGCGCTCTTCAGCGGTTCGGCTCCCCTCGCCCCCAGCGGGGAGAGGGGTTGGGGGTGAGGGTGAGGGGTGGGTGAGGGGTGGGTGAGGGTGGGGTGAGGGTGGGGTGAGGGGCAGGGCACGCCGCATCAATTTCCGAACCGAGCCCGAAGAGCCCCGCCAGATGCAGAAAGACAGGCGCATGTTGTCACACCGTGGTAATCCCCCTCACCGCCCGGCCCTGAAGCTGTGAAAAAATTCAAGGGTAGGGACGCGCTGCTGCGCGTCCGCGACGGTAAACCCAACACGGACGCGGAGCACCGCGTCCCTACCGGATCAG
>JAKEER010000705.1 GCA_022616615.1 Acidobacteriota bacterium | reverse complement strand
GAGCAGCCCGGCTTCAAGACACTCATCAGAAGAGGCATCGAGCTGAACTCTCAGGCGGTGCTGAACCTGGATCTCGCGCTCGAGGTCGGCGAGATCACTCAGACTGTCGAGGTGGCCGCCGAGGTTCCGCAGATTGAAACCACCGAATCACGAATCTCGGAGGTCCTGACGACGGAGCAGATCCGGTCGCTTCCAGCCATCGGCCGGGGCTTGATCACACTCACGGCGACCATTCCGGGTGTGCAGGGCAGAGCGGAAGACGGACGCAGCGGACTCTGTTGCGACGGCTTTTCGAGCCTGGCATCCCCCAGCCTCTCCAGCGGGGGCAACGAGTTGAAGGCTGCTTATTTCGTGGATGGCATTGCTTTGCACTATGGAGATTTCGCGAGCTGGAACCTGGCGTTCACTCCCAATCTGGATGCGGTGGAGGAGCTCCGTGTTTCCACCAACCCGACTTCCGCCGACCAAGGCATTTTGAGCGGGGTGCAGGTGCAGATGGTCACTAAAGGGGGGACCAACACGCTGCATGGCACCGGTCACTACACACTGCTCGATGATTCCTACAACGCGTTGCCTTACGGCTCCAGCGGGGATGATGTAGGCCAGTGGTACCAGCGGTTTTTTGGGGGCACTGTCGGAGGCGCGATTGTCAAAGACCGCCTCTTCTTTTTCGGCGCCTATGAAGGCTTGCGCGAGAGGCGGGCGGCCCAAGGCGGCTCGACCGTCATTGTAGAAACCGAGGCTTTCAAGAATTGGGTAACCAGTACTCGGCCGAATTCGGTGGCCGCGAAGCTCCTGGCCAGCGATCCGCCGTTTCGCTATGCCACCGACAATCTGGTCGATGTCAACCGCGACGGGATCATGGATCTGGGCACTGTGGTCATGGACCGGCCGAGCGACCGGAAGGGAGACCAATACAATTTCCGAATGGACTACCAGACCAAGAGTGCCAAAGACCGCTTCTACGGCACCTTCTGGCAGAGCAAGCCGGTTCAGTCCGTTCTGGACGTTCGTCCGACGATGGATTATTCGCAGAAGACAGGAACGAAGCTCTACAGCATCGTCAATGCTCACACCTTCTCGCCAACCAGCCTGAATGAGTTTCGGTTCGCAACCCTGCGCGGCCCGAACTGGGACTGGAGATTCACCAAGGACCGCTACAACGTTCCTTGTGTTCAGACCGACGACGGTGTCAGCTTCCCCTCGACCTTCTCCGGAGCTTGCGCCTATAGCTTTGAGCTGCAGAATGTCCGCAGCTATGACTTCCGGGATACCTACTCGTGGACTCGCGGTGCGCAGACCTGGAAGTTTGGGGGCAACTACCGCCGAGCGTACCTTACGGACCCAGCCTTTCTGTTTGGGGACACCCCAGCGTATAACTTTGCTAGCATCGTCGACTTTGCCAACGATAATGCCTACTTGGAGACCCGAACGGTGGACGCCTCGACCGGCAAACTGCGCAATCCGTTCGTAGAAGCGCAGAACCGGCAGCTTTCCTTCTTTGTCGAGAACTCCTGGCGGGTTCGTACTGGATTGACACTCAATCTGGGCTTGCGGTGGGACGATTACTTTGCCCACAAGCTCGACGGCATCCAGGAACCAACGGAAACCTATGGGCCCGTCTTCACCAGCGACCAGGTGACTCCGCAGGGGATTCTGGCCATCCGCAACCGCAAACTCGAGCGCTCGTTCGAGCCCGACTGGAAAAACTTCAGCCCCCGGATTAGCCTCGCCTGGGACCCCACGCGAACCGGAAGATCGGTCATTCGCGGCGGGTTCTTTATCCTGCACGATGAGATCAATTCATTGGGGCTCTATCGTAACTACTATGGCAATCCGCCAATCTCTTCAACACTGAATGCCGGTCCCGAATTCGGCATTCCGATCGTTTACGGCATTGCTCCCGAGGGCACGCGCGATTTTCCAGTGAATCCCGGGCTCAGGGGGCCGAGCCTCGATCCGGCACTCGGCGTCTTCACGGGAACACGGCCGGGCTTGACTGGTTACGTGCAAGACTGGTCGCAGCCGATGGTGATCGACGCCAACGCAGCCTTCCAGCAGCAGGTCTTCACCGATCTGGCGGTGACGGTCGCCTATCACTTCCGGCGATCCACCAATGACCTGCTCTCGTTTAATGCCAACCGGTTTTCCGGCGACCTCAGTGACGGGCTCCTGGATCGGCTGAACCCATTCTACGGCCCCATCAACACAAACGTGAACTGGGGCCGAAGAACCTATCACGGCTTGGTCTTCGACGTAAGCAAACGCCTAGCCCAGGGCTGGCAGTTGAATGCTTCGTACAGCTACCACAACGGTCGGACCAACTACGGCGGCGTTACTGAAGTTTTCAACCCCGAACTGGACTGGGCACGGGATGAGCCGTCCACGCACAACGTCAAGATGAACGCGTTGTGGGATCTGCCTTTCCTCCGCGGGCAGAGAGGTGCTCTCGGGAAGGTCTTCGGTGGCTGGCAACTGGCCACGATCTGGAACTTGGAATCGGGTCCTTACTTCAACCCCACCACCGGTTCCCAATTTGGGGCAGGAGGGGACTTCAACGCCGACGGCCAGCGGTCCGACCGGCCCGACCTCCCTACTACCGATGTGCCACGCGCTTTCAGCCACGATGAATGGCTGACAGGAGCGTTCAAAGCAAATATTTTTCCGCTACCCAATACCGTCCGAAACGGCACGCTGCCGCGAAACTATTTCAACCGACCCGGTTACACGCGGATCGACGCCTCGCTCGCCAAGAGATTCCCCATCAACGAGCGGGCGACGATCCAGTTCCAGGCCCAGGCGTCCAACCTGTTGAACCAAGTCAACATTTCGGGCGTCTCATCGTCCCTGACCTCCACTGCGTTTGGCCGGGCGACCAGTTTTTATCCGATGCGCGCCGTTCAGTTGTCTGTGAAGTTCATCTTTTGAACCCAGATGCGAAGGTCGCCGGTCCGGAACGGCACAGACGGGGATCAAAGTAGCAGAGCAAAGCGCGATCAATCATCACCAGGCAAAGATTTCGGCTCAACCCATGACGGATATTTTTGCAACCGAGGAGGTTCAATGAAAAGCCTAAAACAAATGTTGCGATCCAAGCGCGTGATTGTGGGAATGACAACTCAACACATCACCGCCCCCTGGCTGGTGAAACTCTGGAAGCGCAGTGGCGCCGACTTTGTTTATCTGGAATACGAGCACGGGTTTTGGAACGAGGCGGACTTAGCTGGCTTTGTCTTGTGCTGCCGGGGGGAGGATCTGCCCGTGGTGTCCAAGGTTCCGGAGTGCAGCCGGACTGACGTCACCAGGTTGTTGGATTGTGGGGTCACCGGGATTCAACTGCCGTGGACGGAGTCTCGCGAACAGATCGACCGCCTAGTTTCGTATGTCAAATTCCCCCCTTTGGGAATTCGTGCGGTGTGTCCAGGTATGGGCAACTGTGACTACGACGTCCACGTCAATGGGAAAGAATTCATCGAACAGTCTAACCGCGAAACCGTGGTGTTGGCTCATGTTGAAACCCGCAAAGGGGTAGAGTCCATCGATGAGATTCTCTTCAATCCCCACGTCGACGTTGCTTTCGTGGGAATTTATGACTTGACGATCAGCTATGGCCATCCTGGGGAGTTCACCCATCCTGAAGTCGAGGCGGCAATCGAGAGGGTTATGGCCGCAGCCCGGAAGCGGGAAAAGGTGGTGGGCCTGTGGCGTCCAGATTATGCGACGGCCAAGCCCTGGATTGAAAAGGGTGTCAGATTCTTTGAAGCCCCCAGCGAAGTGGATCTGATCGACGCCGGAGCACGCCGTCTGATAGCCGATTTCCAGTCAGCCTCGTGATTAAGCTCAGCGGGAAACACCTCTAACCCAGAAGAGAGACTCGACGTCACCGATCGCAGTGACCAGGAAACGTGGCGACGCTGAAAAGAAATGTGCGCTCCTCTCGCACGATAGCGTTACGGATCTCTTCTGCGTAACACTCCTCGGATCGGCAGTGCTCTTCTGCCAGGAGCAGAAACAAAAATGGACCAACCCCATGCGACTACCGCACCTGCAGTAGTTGCCAACACGTGATGCAACCGAAAAGGAGATTTGAGATGACTCATAAAATTAGCGTAAGCGAAACGGGCTATCCCGATTGGCCTCTGGAAACCTTGGGAGTCTCCATCGTGCAAGGGGATCCTAAGGGAAGTGGCCAGGTTACTTTTCAGACTGGGGACAAACTCATCAGTGGAGGTATTTGGGGCTGCTCTCCTGGAGTTTTCGACCTGACCTTCGGATGGGATGAGATGGCCTACTTGTTAGAAGGGGAACTGACAATTCAACCAAAGACGGGCGAACCAATTCATCTAAGACCTGGTGACTTCTTCTTTTCTCCAAAAGGAACTGAGAGCAGATGGACCATCACGAAGCCCATTAAGAAAGTGTTCTTTCTCAGAACTCCTGAGCCTCTTTGATTAACGATAGCTTTCAGGTCACCTTGAGGGTGCGCGCGGACAAAGAGGCGAGGCGGGCCCTGGCTCGAGTGTCTGGGAGTCGCGATACCGTTATCCGCTCGGGGGCGGTTCCAAGCAGTCAGAACGATCCGCTCTTACGGTTGTTTGCGGCGAGAATGATTTTGACCGAGTCATGCAAGTGCGGGGGAATCGGTTAGCAAAATTGGCTTCCCAACGGTTTGCTCAGTTGAAGTATGCCGACGAGGAGTTGCGCCGATCGACTTCTAATTTAGCTTTGCGCCAGCTGTACCACAAATAGGGTGTCTAAGCATTTGATCCGAGGTGATTCATGCCAAAGTGGCTGATCTATTCCACCGTTTCCATGCTGATATGGGCGATGTGGAGCCTGTTGTCACCCATAGCCAGCCGAGACCTTTCCGGTTCCATGATCCAGATTCTGTCCAGCGCCGGCTTGATTCCCTTTGCTGTCCTATTACTCTTATCAAGAAACCTGAAGAAAGGTACCCACTTTGGCAAGGGATTACTGTTGGCATTGGCAACCGGAATCGGGGCGGGTACTGGAAACATTATGGTGTACAACGCTCTTGGCAACAATGGGCCGGCTTCCTTAGTCTTTCCGATCTCCGGTATGGCTCCTCTGGTCCCGGTCTTGGCAGCGCCCTTTCTATTTAAGGAAAAAATCCGCGGAATTCAGGTGTTCGGCATTGGCGTGGCTTTGATTGCCATCCTCCTCCTGAACACCGCCCCTTCCTCCCCATCCGAAGGTGTAGTTGTCAGCCTTTTTTCCAGATGGATGATGTATACCCTGCTATCACTAGTGATCTTTGGTATCACGTTCATCACGCAGAAAGGTGCGACTTATTTCATTTCAGATGAACTTTCCGTGGTGGCTTTTACGGTTGGCTTCGTTTTGCTAGATTTTGTCCTGTTCCTAATTGACTACTCACTGAGCTGGAATATTCCAGTCACAGCGGGCTGGGTGAGTGTCTTCATTGGGGTCTTGATGGGCGGGGGTAGTCTCACTTTGTTTGCTGCTTATCGGCATGGGAAGGCGTCCATCGTAACCCCTTATTCCCAGTTGTTTCCCGTTATTACTGTCCTGGTCGCTGTTCCGGTCTATCATGAAAGCATCGACGTGCTGCGGGGAATTGGCATTGTGGCGGCGCTCGGCGCCGGCGTCCTTCTAAGCATCGAAAAGAGGGACTCGTTGACTATTCAGGAGACGGCGGGAGCATGACTTCGTCCGGAAAAATGTGTTTCGCAGCGATCCCGCCGGCTCGGTGGTGACGATACGAACCATTCCAGAAGGAGAAATACATCATGCCAGATGCCGCGGTGGTAACTGGCGGTTCCGGGTTTATCGGAAGTCAGCTGTCCCGAATGCTGAGAGCAAGGGGCGGAGTTTCGCCGGGGTGACCAGCCGGTGGGCCAAAGGTACTCCCGTATTCGGTCCGCGGCAAGGGGGCACCAGCAGCGCACCGGGCGCGATCGTTCGCTGGTCCGTCAATGGACCGAACTACAAGAATTCGAATGTGGATTGTGACAGCGCTTTAGTCGCCCAGGGTGCAGGTTATTTCTTAACGCTGCCTAAGAGGGTGTTTAGAAACGCGTGGTCCAGAGAGCCCGCTTCGTTTGTAGTCCTGGTTCTAGCCAGAAAAGCGGCACTTGCTTCCGCCTCAAGGCGGGACTAGGAACCAGACGGTGCCTTCTTAAACACCCTCTTTCGTAAGAGCCCCTGCGAGCCAAGCTATCGACTCAGGCCCCGATGCTTGTGTACTCAAACACAGGAGTTTCGACAACCCGGCTGGGCGTCCTTCCCTGCCAGACAATCCTTTGGAGACGTTCAACGGTTTCAGGGGAAAAAAATCGTTCGCCGGTTCGGACTGACACCCGTGCGGGCACATGCTCAATGATGACGAATCGCCCTTCAACTTCCAGGTTGTACGTCACTGTCTGTTCGAGGAAGGTTTCTTCTAAGCGGTCTTCTGGCATCTTAACTCCTCCGTTGCCTGTAATCGACCCATTGATCTGGATCTGGTTCGTAGATCGTGATCATCTTGACCAGCGGGCGAGAAGGATAGCAGCACTGAACGTGAATAGGTCGCCCACTTCGAGTAAATCCCGTGATCAAGCAACTGGAACTGTACTTGTCGTTGGGGTAGTTTTCAATCACCTCGCCTCCTGCAATGGCCTCGACGATTTCTTGGACACTGATATGGCGGAGGATGGACTGGTCGACTGCGTGTTGAGAAAATTCGTCATTGTTTACCGCATCTAACCACATCCGTCGGGCGGGCACACGCTGGCGCGGGGCACGGGCGGGCGGTTGGCGAGCTTTGGCTGAGGCGGGATCGG
>JAKEER010000704.1 GCA_022616615.1 Acidobacteriota bacterium | reverse complement strand
GGGCGTCCCGCCCGCAATTGTGGCCGCAGGCCATCGGCGCGGCCTCCGGCCGGTCCGAGGCGGGCGGGACGCCCGCGCTCCCAGGGGGGCTGCGTCAAACGCACGCTTCGGGTCGAGTCAGTGCGTTCCGCCAGCGAAACGCTTGTTTGGTGACGGCTCTACACAGACCGCGCTCACAACAACCGAAAAGCCGTGCGAAAGACCGGAAAAAATGTCCAGTCTCCAGATTCCCTCGAAAGCGGGAATCCAGCAGCTCGCAACGAAAAGTCTGGATTCCCGCTGTCGCGGGAATGACGCGGCACGGCGGCTGGAAATGTTATTGCCAGAACATCGAGTCTGCTAGTGCTACAGCTCTAAGCATCACTCGCGCTTCTCCACCTCGATAACCCGTCAGCGCCGAATCGCTGAATCGTCTGTGATGGCAGGCATCCTCAGAAGATCGGACAGGGCTGCTTCTTCATTCAACAACCAGCGCACACAGAGATAAGCGACGGGATGCAAAAATCCCATGAGCACGAGCACTGGCGTGTACGAGCCCCACTCGATGAGGTAACCCGCCAGTGCCGTGAAAATTGCGCCACCAATGCCGCCGCCCGCGGCCACCAGACCGTGAACGGAAGCCACGACGCTGCGCGGAAAAATGTCTACCGTCAGAGTAATCAGATTGGTTTTCCAGGCAGAATGAACGCACAGAACCAGACTGATGAGAAATAGCGTCACAGGCGTCGGCGGTTGCAGCACGAGGGCCACTCCTACAGGCATCAGAAGTGCAGAGAAGAGCATCACTGACTTGCGCGACGCCAGAACGCTGTGCCCCTGGGCGATCAATCGGCCGGAATACCAGCCGCCCATCACCGAGCCCAGATCCGAGGCCAAATAGGGAATCCAGACCACCATCCCCATCTGCTGCATGCTGAGCCCTCTGGACTCAGTGAGGTATTTCGGCAGCCAGAAAAGGTAGAACCACCAGACGGGATCCGAGATAATGCGGGCGACTAGCAATCCCCACATCTGGGGAAACCGAAAGAAATCCACCCATCGCACAACGATCGTTCCGATGGATGATTTCTCATCGCCCGTTTCAGCTCGAATCAGTTGCAATTCTCTGGCGGCAATACGCGGATGACGCTCGGGCAAATCATACCAGGCAAACCAGGCTGCTACCCAGAGCAAGCCAGCGGCTCCCGTCACCACAAAAGCAGCGCGCCAGCCATAGTGCAACGAAAGCCAGACCACCAGCGGCGGGGTGATGAGCGCGCCAGTCACGGTTCCCGCTTGCACCAGTCCGTTGAGCGTGCCGCGGTCCTTGGGAGGGAACCATTCTGCGGCCACTTTCTGAACACCGACGAAATTGGCCGACTCAGCCGTGCCCAGCAAGAAACGAAAGAACCCAAATCCGACGGCAGACCCGGCGAGCGCATGTGACATGGCGGCAACGGACCACCAGGCAGCAGCCACACCGTACACCACCTTTACGCCCCACCGGTCAATCAGGATACCGGCAATGATGAACATCGCCGTGTAGGGAATCAGGAACGCTTGCGAGATCCAGCCATACTCAATGTTGCTGATGCCGAGTTCCCGGGACAACTGGGGCGCCAGCACCGACAGCGTTTGCCGGTCGATGTAGTTGATGACGGTGCCGAGAAAGACCAACCCTGCCATCCACCAGCGCAGGTTCTGGATGGGGTTCTTCTTCCGCAAGAGACGCTCCTGATACCATTATTGAGAAGTGCAAATCATAGTGACACGCCACGGCTGGATCTGAAAAAGGACAGTTGTGAGCATCGGCTCCCCTCTCCCGCGCTGGGGAGAGGGGGCCCGAAATCTATCGAGTGCCTCGAGAGACAAAGAGATCTGCGTCCATCTGCGTCCAAAACCTTCTCTGAGTCTCAGTGCCTCTGCAGCCTCTTCCCGTCTCAGAAAATCAGCTTCAAACCAAACTGCATGACGCGGGCGTCGCGAGCCGTCGTGATGGTGCCGAACTGCCAACTGGCGTGAAATAAATGACGGTCAGTCATAGTGCCTCCTTGGGATCTGGACTCAGCGCGAATCTGAAAAGAGCAAACAGCTCCTGGGCCCCGGTTGCGACTTCACGCTGCGCTCGACGTCCCCGACCTGGCTCCCTTCAGGTGATTCTTGATGGCCCGCGAAACGGCTTCAGGATCTTGCTGTTCGAGAGCTCGCACGATGGCGCGATGCTCGCGCTGCTCCTGATCCACACGGTCAAGCCAGTAAGACGAACGGTAATGCACAGCCGCGATGTGGATTGGCGTGCGCAGCTGGCGATAGACCGCAAGCAGTTTCTGGTTGCCCGACAAGCTGATGATCAGTTCGTGAAACTCAAAATTCTTCTCCAGGTGGCGCCTCACGTCTTTGTGCTTCGCCGAAGACTCCATCTCAGCGATCAGCGCATCCAGCCTTTTGATGTCCGCCGCCGTGATGTGCTCCACGGCCGCTGACAGTGATTTGTCTAGGCACTGTTGCCATCAATCCGCTGACGGTTCGCAACTAGCCAATCGCCACCTTGGCGAGTTCCTTTTCGTCGAATTCAATCCCCAAACCTGGACGCTCCGGAACGTGTGCGTATCCGGGCCGGTATTCGAGAGGTTCTTTCAGCAGGACGTTGCCGAAGGGGCCTGCCGTTTTATCCCCACCTTCCATAATGACGAAATTCGAGGTTGCTACGGCTAGATGAATGGAGGCCGCCATGTAGGGAGCTGTTCCTGTACTTACATGAGGGGACCACAGGATGCCGTAAGCATCCGCCATAGTGGCAATCCTCCGGCATTCGGTGATTCCTCCGGCTCTGCAAACATCGGGGTTAATGATGTCGGTCGCTCTCACCGAGAACAGGTCACGGAATTGGAAGCGGTTCGAGAAGACTTCGCCGACGCAAATGGCTGTGTCTAGAGCCTCGGCCAGTTTGGGGTATCCAGAAACATCTTCCGGCATCAGCGCATCTTCCCACCAGCCGATATTCTTTAACCTGTCGAGCTCTCTTCCAATTTGTACGGCTTCGTAAAGCTTATAAGCCCCTAGCGAATCCAACAACAGTTGGCCTTTACCTCGGATGGCTTCTGACACCACAGTTACCCGATCGAGGTCTCTGGTACCTGGCCCTTTGCTTAAGCCCATCTTCACGGCTGTGTAACCCTGCTCAATGGCTTGGAGAGCGCTCTCCTTAAGAGCCGCGACAGATTCGCCGCCAATGCCTGTATAGGTCGGTGCCGTGTTGCGATACTTCCCACCCAGGAGGCGATAAAGAGGCATTCCCACATATTTCCCTAGAATGTCCCAAAGGGCCAGATCCACTCCCGCAATTGATTCGGTATAGAAACCGGTGGCGTATCCTCGCAGCCTCTGGCTGGAGTACATCTTCTCCCACAGCACTTCTACGTTCCGCGCGTCTTGGCCGATGAGGATGGGGGCCAGCAAATCACTGATGACCGTCTTGTGGGCTCGTGGCGCCGCAGGAGCGTGACATTCACCCCAGCCTATGATTCCCTGGTCCGTGGTAATTTTGACCAAGGTCGCCTGGTTATAGCCTTTGAAGCGGGAAGGGCTGGCATGATCCAGTCGATTCCACAAGCCCATCCCTCCAGTCATTGCCCCGACAGGTGGCATAACAATGAGTTCCTCTGCCGGGGTGTCATCTTTCGGAGCCCGAATCACTAATGGTTCCACCTTGGTGATTTTTAGCGGACTGGTCCCCAGCCGGCTGGGTCCTGCAACTGGGTCTTGTGCCGCTAGGGAAGGAGTAGCATAAATAGCTGCAGCAGCCACGGTGCCACCCAGCTTAAATAAATCTCGCCTTCTTATCATCGCAATTGATCCAATCTCTCCGACGCTGTTAATAGACGGAAAGGGGACTTCAGAAGAGGTACCTAAGTCCGAACTGAATCTCCCGGGCTCGGCCTGTTTCCGTGATTCTTCCAAAAGCTGGAGTCCCTGCCACACGTCCAGGAATAAGAAATTGAGGAGTGTTCAAGGAGTTAAAGAAGTCTGTCCGGAATTGGAGCTTATTCCTTTCGGTAAAATTGATCTGTTTGATGAGACTAAAATCCAGCAACTTGGTGGCCGGACCCTCCACGACCCCACGACCGCTGTTTCCGAACGTGAACGAAGGCGGCTGTACGAATGCGCCCGTGTCGAACCATCTTTCTGGCCTGCGCTGTGAGGGAGGAAGATTTCCGTCTGCGGTGCGGCTAGCGCGGATAGTACCCCGGCCCGTATTGGCGGGATTGCCGGGAACAATAATTGTGAAAGGTGAACCATTATGAAGATTCAAACTGGTGCTTAGCTGCCAATCCTTTAAAAAGTGGCCTGCGGCTCCGGTTAGTCGCTTGCCCAAAGGAATGTCGTAAACGCTATGGATTTTGAACACGTGCGAAAAATCAATCACACAGCGACCCCGCTCTGCCACGTGACGGTCATACTGATTCTGCGGCTCCTGATCTTCACTGCCCACGGTGCTGGTAGCAGCCGAGCTCTTCGTGTCTATACACTTTGACCAGCTATAACTGGTGAGGAAGTTCAGGCCATGCCAAGCTCGACTCTGAAGACGAGTCTGCAGAGCGTTGTAATAGGCCACCCCATCAGTCCCGAATACCCGGATGCTGGCGAACCGAGCGATCGGGCGCCGGTCCTGGACAGCCCCCGGTCCGGGAGTCAGGGGGTTGTTATCCGTATGAGCATTATCCAGGCCGAGAGTGTGGGAACCCGCATATCCAATCTCGCCGACCCAACCTCCAGGCAGGCCTTGCTGGATGTTAAAATTCCACATCTGCGCATAGCCCGGGCCGTAATCAATGGGGATCGTAAGAATATCGGGCGGCCGAGGAGGTGCTGTTTGAAGTTTCTCAATTCTGAATCCGTCCTCCAGCGTGAGGTCCGGCGCATTAAGATCAGTGAAGAACTGTTTCATATCATTGAGAGGTGGATTTCTGTTCAGCAGGTTGACGTTGGCCGTGGTGGGCAGGGTAAAGAATATTCCAAACCCACCGCGAATTACGGTCGTGTTGCTGAGGCGGTAGGCAAATCCAAACCTGGGGGCGAGATTGTGACTGGCATCGTTCAAATCCGCAGTCATTCCCGGTTCCGGGAACTGGGCCAAGGTCTTCCAGTCGAAGTTCCGGGCCTGGCCGAGCTGATCGCGGTAAGGACCAGCAAACTCGTATCTTAACCCCAGATTCAGCGTTAATCGTGATGTTGCCCGCCAATCATCTTGAAGGTAGGCCCCAAAGTGGCGTTGATGAATGGACGATCGAGGTGAAACATCTGCTTTGATGGTTTGTTCGGGCAGACCTAAAAGGAAGTCCGCAAATGCGTTGCCTGTAAGCCTCCCAGTGAAGCTAAACAGCCCCTGGTTGTTGGCATTCACTGAGAAAAAGTCTTGGCGCCGCCGAAAGAATTCCGCTCCAAAACTCAAGGTATGTCCCGTCAACTGCACCTGGAGGTGGTTCTGAACAGCCGGAGCGGAGTACAGAAGCCGAGGATTGGCAAAATTCTCCCCCGTCCCAATGAACCCACTAATGTTGGCTGAGGGTATGCCCACTACGAGCGGGTCGCCAAACGCGATTCCCTTTATCCCAAAGTCCCGCAGCGGATCAATGTCAGCACCTTCTCTTCCTGTTTTCGTGGGTATTGATTCGCGCACGTACGACACTTTGAACTCATTAATGACCCGGGGAGAAAAAATGTGCGTTTCACTTAAGACATAATTTTGATTTCGCGGTGAGCCCAGACTTTGAAAACTTGGGTTGATGGTGACTTGTCTAAAGTCGGCATTTCGGATGGCAGCTCGAACAAATATCGTGTCGCTCGCCGATAAGTTGTGATCGACTCGACCGATGTATTGATTCTCGTCCTGTACATCACTGGCCGTATTAATGAAATTTTGAGGTCTGCCTGGGTTGGTTTCCCGAGGAATAAACTCGATCAGCTTGAGCGCCTGAGAGGCAATTCGAGACGAATCAATGCGGTTACCGGGAAAAGGCTGCTTGGTGAAGGGATCGACAATGACCCGGTTTGGCAGGAGTTCGGAAAGGTCGCCCCTGCGCATGGCGTCGCTGGCAACCGTGCCCTGGCGGGTCTCCTGCCTCCTGATGCGAGATCCTTCGTAGCCGAAGAAGAAAAAAGTTCGATCCTTCCCCTTATAGAGTCCCGGGATATTGATCGGGCCGCCCACAGTTGCCCCGAACTGATTGAACCGGAATGGCGGTGGATCTCTCAGGTCAAAGAACTGGCGTGCGTTTAAAGCATCGTTGCGCAAGAACTCAAATACACTGCCGTGGAAGTCATTCCCGCCAGACTTCACCACCATGTTCACCTGCGCACCGGAGTAAGAGCCCAAAGCAGCCGAGTATTGTCCCGTCTCGACGTTAACTTCTTGCAGCGTCTCGAGGGAAGGGATGAAGGTGCTTCCATTGACGAAAGCGTTAATGAAGCTGACGCCATCTAAGCGATAGTTGTTGTCAAAATGCCTCTGGCCGTTCGCAGAGAGGTTCAGAGTCTGTGTGCGTCCCAAGTCATTTTGATTGCCGCTAAGCGCTTCCGTTGTTCCAGGGACAATGGCTGCCAGGGCGGCAAAGTTCCTGCCCTTAAGTGGCAGGCCCCGTACCTGTGTTTGGCTCACCACCAGCCCCATAGCAGCGCTTTCCGTACGGATAAGGGGAGCCGTCGTGTCCGCGCGCACTTCGATGGATTCTGTGATTTCGCCTACGGAAAGGGCAAAATCAACACGGAGGGACTGGTCGGCTTGTACGACAACTCCCCGCCGTACTTCCGTCTTGAAGCCAGGATGTTCCAGCCGCACGGTGTATTCACCCACAACCAGAGAAGGAATCGTGTAATGGCCCGTGGCGTCAGTGGTCACGCGTCGACTTACGTTGGTGGCTTGATGCGTTACCGTAACCGCAGCATCCGGAACAACGGCGTTGCTATTGTCCCTAACCTCCCCGACAATGGAGTTCTGCAGTGCCTGGGACCACAAGCCGCTCGTCATCGGCAGACAATGCATAGCAAACAGAGCAACCAGAATGACTGCCAGATCTTTTCTCATCGTCATTTTTGTATCTCCTTCAGGCTTGTAAGATCGCCTCCGAGCCGATCCAAAGCATTCGGCGTTGGGCTGTGCGACCCCTTGGTTAAGAATAGAAAATGTGACCGTTCCTCTCACGTTCCCCTAAGCCTCTCAGCGATCTAACGGCGGTCTTTGCAGATGCCAACGGGTGGCGAGCTGATATTGATGCCCCACGGCCAAAATCGTAGCCTCGTCAAAGGCCCGTCCAATCAGCTGCACACCCATAGGCATTCCTGCCGAATTAAAGCCGCACGGAATGGAAAGAACCGGGCTACCTGTCAGATTAAACGGCGCGGTATAGGCTGCGTGATGGGTTAGACTCCCTTGCCGGACCTTCTCATCCATTCCTTGCCGGTAATAGGTGCCGGGCGAAGCAGCCGTGGGGGTGGTCGGCATCAAAAGCGTGTCAACGCTTTCGAAGGCCTTTGCAAGTTCATTCGAGATGAGTGTGCGAGCCTGCTGAGCACGAATATAATCTTGGGCAGAGAGAAATCCGCCCCGAGCGATATTACGGAAAGTACGGACGCCGTACTTACCTCTCTCTGTCTTGAGATTCTTGAAATGAGCGTGAAAGGCCTCAACTCTCATCAGGGTGTTATATCCGGCGGCGCAGGCGTAATTCAGGTGAGGAACGGACACTTCTTTCACACTCATACCCAACCCACGAAAGACTTTCACAGCCACTTCGAACGCAGACAGGACCTCCAAGTCCACACCAACAGCGTCCATGTATGATGGGCAGATGCCCATTTTTAGACCTCGAATATTGCGTGACAAAAACTGTTGATATGGAGGCACCTCCTGCCTGCTGCTGGTTGGATCCTCCTCGTCGTTGCCGGAGATTGCCTGCAGCACGATGGCAGCATCTTCGACGGTGCGCGTTATCGGGCCTAGATGATCCATGGAGTAACTCAGCGGGAGAACGCCAGCACGGCTGACGCGACCGTAAGTCGGTTTTAAACCCGTGACACCGCAGTAAGCGGCAGGTATGCGAACCGATCCTCCCGAATCCCCGCCGATTGACCCCATCGCCAAGCCTGCGGCGACTCCAGCGGCTGATCCACTGCTCGATCCGCCGGTAGGGTATTTCGGATTCCAAGGATTTCGCGCCGGTTTGACAAAATCTTCCTCAGCCGTTCCGCCGCTGAACGTAAACTCACTCTGAGTGACTTTTCCGAGGGTAATGGCGCCGGCTGTTCGTAAACGCGTAACGACGGTTGCATCCTTTTGCGGAATCCAATCTGCGTAGACCCGTGAACCTGCCGTGGTGCGTACGCCTGCGGTAGCGATCATATCCTTGTATGTCACCGGCACTCCGTAGAGAGGCCCAAGCACTTGGGCGCGCGCAAGTTCCTCGGTGGCCTGTCTGGCTTGTTGCACTGCCAGTTCAGCCGTAAGAGTAATGAAGGTGCGCAGCTGGCTATCCAACTGTTCAATCCGATGCAAATGCGCTTGCGTCAATTCAAGGGGAGAGAGCTTACGTGTGTGTATCCGCTCGGCTGCCTCAGCAATGGAGAGGTAACAAAGGTCAAACATTTTTAATGTGGTATAAAAACAAAGCCAGGATTCACGTTTTCCAGCGGCAACTCCTCGAGCCATCTTGTTTCTCTTAAGAGTTCTTCGGCCTCACGCCGAATCTCAGGTAAAACGCTTGGTGGAAGGTCCAGTTCGAGGATCGGGAATCTAAGTGTAGCTTGCGTTTCCCCTTGAGCAGATGCGGAACAAGAAAGCGAACTCAGTACGAGCAGCACCCCGCCCAGTTGCCGTCGTGTTATTTCATTGTTGTTTAGCATATTGTATCAGTCTCCTTCCCTTAGATCCAAGACTCCACCGTTAGAGCTCGTCGTCATTTCCACGCGGGAGGGGCACCTGCCGGCTCTAAAAAAAACAGAAACAAGGGTAGGAGCCAGGCTCGCTCCGCTCTACACCTTCTTCGAACTTTCGACGTCGGCTATGAGCGAGTCTTTGGCGCGTTTCAAGTGATTTGAGATCGCTCGCACGACGGCTTCAGGATCCCGCTTTTCGAGAGCGCGCACGATGGCACGGTGCTCGCGTTGCTCTTGCTCAACCCGAGCGAGCCAATTCTCCGAGCGAAAATGCACGCCGGCAATATGAATGGAAGCGCGCAACTGGCGGTAAATCTCGATCAGCTTGCGGTTGTGCGAGAGCTCCAGGATCAGCCCGTGAAACTCGAAGTTTCTTTCGAGATGCTCGTTCACATCGCGTGCGGCAGCCGACTTTTCCATCCGCGTAATCAGATCATTCATCCGTGCGATGACCTCTGGCGTGACGTGCTCGACGGCCAGTTCCCCAGCCAACACTTCCAGGGCACGGCGCACGGCGAAGGTTTCTGCCAGGTCGCGCGCATCCACGCGGCTCACGTAGGTGCCCCGGCGCGACTGAATATCGAGGAGCCCATCGGATGCTAGACGCGTAACTGCCTCCTTGATGGGCATCTTCGAAACCTTGAGCTGTTCAGCCAGTTCCTCCAGATCGAGGCGTTCGCCCGGAGCAAACCGGCCAGTCATGATAGCGTTGCGTAGATAGTCATAGACCTGCTCGCTGATCTTGGCTTGGTTAATCACAAAGTTTTCTAGCGTCGCCATACGTGGTCCCACAAAAACCTTGACAAAAGTGATCGAACTAATATCTGATATATTAGATTTGACATCTTAGATATTCGAAGGTTCTTGTCAAGCAGAATTTTTGCGAAGTATGGAGTCCGGTAGCTTGCTGCCGCGTTGCGGCGTGGCATTTCTCGACAGGCGCAGCTTGCTGCGCCCTGGAGTTTCTACATTCGCACGGCCGAAAAGGAGCAGGAATAAAAGTTTTCGACAGCGGCAGATTGGAATCTGCGAAGGTGAAACCAAAATCTGCCCAAGAGCCGCGTTCACGCGGCTTGTTTCGAGATTAAAGGCCAGCCGTTTTACGGCTGGTTTGTCGATGGGCGCAATGATTAAGACTCAAGCCCGTTTCTAACGGGCTTTTCTTCAGGCTTCAGCCACAAAGGGAACGATCCAGACGAAACGGAATGCAGTTGAATTCGGGGCCTCAAGCCCGCTGAAGCGGGCTGCCAGGAGATCGGCGGACTCTGCTAACCAGCCGTATAACGGCTGGTCTGGAGATTGGACATTTCGGTGGCTTTGAATCCGTATCGGGTTGTTCACAATAGAGCCTTTCCATTGATGCCTAGGTCAGAACACCGTTTCATATCGCAAGAACTTGAAATCGACACGAAGCGTGCATTTGACCAGTGCGGCACACGTGGATGAAAGCCCGAAGCGCAAGCGAGGGTCGTCGCAGTATCCCTCGCTGGCGCTTCGGGCTTTCAAAACGTCCAATCTCCAGAGCCAGCCGTATAACGGCTGGCCTAAACTAGAAACAAGCCGCGTGAACGCGGCTGACAATCAGACAAAAGGTGGTAGGTGTCAGTCGAGTGGCAGGTGTCAGTCGAGATGGAACACAAGCTGGCAGTGCTTGCTCGTCTTGGTTGGCATAGGATGCCCAGAGGCTCCGGGACAGCCGTTCAACAAATGTTTGAGTTGGAACAGGAAATGACAGGCTTTAGTATACTTTCGCACATGCGGTCCTATTTGGTAATGCTCGCCCCTCTAATCTTAGTGTGTGGACTTCTGACCTCTGAAGGCAGAGGCGCGGCCGATCCGCGGGATGCCGAGTTCTTTGAAAAGCGGGTTCGCCCGGTTCTCGTGGAGCGATGTTACGCCTGCCATGGTGAAAAGATTCAATGGGGAGGTCTGCGAGTCGACTCGGCCGAGGGTCTGCGAAAAGGAGGCGCGCGGGGCTCGACATTCGTGCCTGGCAAACCGGAGGAGTCGTTGCTGATCAAGGCCGTCTCTTACAAAGACGCCCAGCTGCAGATGCCTCCTACTGGGAAGTTGCCTGATGAGGAAGTGGCTGCGTTGACAGAATGGATCCGCATGGGCGCTCCCGATCCTCGTGGGGCGAGTGTCAGTAGTGTAGTCGCAAAAGGAAAAGATATCGAAAGGGGCCGAGAACATTGGGCCTATCAGCCGCCCAAGAAGCCGCCCGTGCCGAACGTGAGGAACAAGCGCTGGCCGCGTACAGACATCGACCGCTTTGTTCTTGCGAAACTCGAAGACAAGGGCCTGAGGCCAGTCGGCGACGCCAAACGTCCCACGTGGCTGAGGCGCGTCTACTTTGATCTAGCGGGGCTGCCTCCAACGCCGGAGGAGATTCAAGCCTTTGCGAACGACACCCGCCCTGAGGCTCACTCCATCGCGGTGGACAAGCTGCTGGCGTCAAGAAGCTTTGGCGAACGCTGGGGGCGGCACTGGCTCGATGTGGCGCGTTTTGGTGAGTCGGTTACCTTGCGTGGATTTATCTTCAAGGAAGCCTGGCGGTATCGAGACTACGTCATCGAATCCTTTAACCAAGATGTCCCTTTTGATCGTTTCGTCAAAGAGCAGTTGTCCGGCGATTTGATTCCCTACCAAGCTCTGGAGGAGCGCCAACGTGGGCTCATTGCCACGACATTCCTGATGCTCGGAAATACCAATCTGGAAGAACAAGACAAGAAGCAACTGGAAATGGATGTGGTGGACGAGCAGCTCGACACGCTGGGCAAGGCTTTCCTGGCACAAACCATCGGTTGTGCCCGCTGCCATGATCATAAGTTTGATCCGATTCCCACACGCGATTACTACGGAATGGCTGGGATTCTGCGGAATGTCAAAGCTCTGGAGCATGCGAATGTCTCGAAATGGATGGAGCGTCCTCTCCCGTTAGAGGATGCGCAAGAGGCCATCTACCGCAAACACGAAGCTGCTGTGGCCAGCTTTCAGGCACAGATCAACGTCGCAAAGGAGAATGCCAAGGCACTGGCAGCCAAGAGCGCCGAGGTGAGCGGGCCGGTGAAGCCCAGCATCATTGCTGCCAGCGAACTTCCCGGAATTGTCGTGGACAGTTCGCAGGCCAGAGCTGTTGGCGAATGGAAACACTCGCGGTATTCCAGCCACTTTGTCGGCGACGGCTATCTGCACGATCTCAATGCGGGCAAGGGCGAAAAAACCCTCACTTTCCTTCCCGATATCACACACGCGGGCAGTTACGAAGTACGCCTGGCTTACGTGCATGCTCCGAACCGTGCCTCCAACGTTCCTGTGACCATCTTTCATGCAGACGGAGAAACTCCAGTCCATGTGAATCAACAGGACCCCCCCACCATCGACGGCCGTTTCGTGTCGCTCGGCCAATTCCGCTTTGAGGGAAATGGCTTCGGCTCCGCGCTCGTTTCGAGCGAAGGCACCACGGGCTATGTCACGGCCGATGCGGTGCAGTTCATTCCGGTGGAGGCCACGAAGGCGTCCAGTTCCAGTGACAGCAAGCAACGAACGAATCCGACAACTTCGGATAAGGCCGGCAGCGATCCCGCCTCTGCAGCCACAAGCCAGGTTAAGGCCTTGGAGGCAGAGTTGAAGAAGTTGAACGAAGAGGGGCCGGCGCGGCCGATGGTGATGTCGGTTCAGGAAGATACGGCGACTGGAGACATTCCGGTCCATTTTCGAGGCAGCGTACATACGCTCGGCGACAAGGTTCCGCGCGGCTTTCTACAAGTCGCCACCTACGGCAAGCCGCCCGCAATTCCAGCCAATGAGAGCGGACGGCGTGAACTCGGCGAATGGCTCGCCAGCCCCAGCAACCCGCTGACGGCCCGTGTCATGGCCAACCGCGTTTGGCACTGGCTTTTCGGATCCGGTTTGGTCCGCACCGTCGACAACTTTGGCACGACCGGTGAAGAACCGTCACATCCTGAATTGCTCGATTACCTAGCGGTCCGGTTGGTGGAGCAGGGCTGGTCGATCAAGAAACTTGTCCGCGAGATCGTTCTTTCGCGTGCCTATCAGCTGAACTCGGCTGCTGTGGGCGGGATCGCTTCTTCCGGCAAAGATCGACGGACACTGCAGGCGTCAGCCGCCAAGGCTCAGAAAGCCGATCCGGAGAATCGCCTGCTTTGGCGAATGAATCGCCGGCGCCTTGAGGCGGAGTGCCTTCGCGACACGATCCTCTCTGTCAGCGGAGAGCTTCAGCCGGGCACGGGCGGGTCAACCATCGCGCCGGGCAGCACGGCCGACTATGCCTACAACCACACCAGCAAGCAGCGGAGCGTCTACTTGCCGGTGTTGCGCAACGCCTTGCCGGAGCTATTCGAAGTTTTCGATTTTCCGGACACCAGCAGGGTCACCGGTCAACGGAACGTAACAACGGTCGCGCCGCAGTCGTTATTCTTGCTGAATCATCCCTTCGTCATGGAGCAAGCACGTCACTTTGCCGGCCGTCTTCTCGATAAATCGGAGTTGGACGACCGAGCGCGTGTCAAAGAGGCGTACGGGCTCGCTTTTTGCCGACAGCCAAGGGAGGGTGAGCTTCGAGTGGCTTTGAGGTATTTAGGTGGACCAACTGCCGGCTCACGCGGAGAGCAACTGCAGGCCTGGGCGCAGTTGTGTCACTCGATTTTTGCGTCGCTGGATTTTCGGTACTTGGATTGACTCAGGGACCAGCATCGGGGCGCGTTTGCATAAGAGTGGCTGCCTGAGAATCCCTCTTGGGAGCGGTGGCGCGCAGCGACAGCGGTCGCGTAGCGCCGGGGTGGGTTCTTCGTGGCCAACACCCACCCCGAAGCCTTCGGCTTCTGCCCCTCCCAGGAGGGGATTGATTGCCAGTCTTGCTGTCAACGGGCTTTCGGAGACAGGCTCATCGTTAGGGTGCAAAATTCAAATTTTCGATGCAGGTGGAACACCCGCACCACAACCCGAAGCAACGACAGCTAGCATTGTGGTGCAGGCTTCTAGCCTGCGGGCGCGCAGACGGGACGTCCGCGCTCCCAGAAGTTTTTCAGGAGGTCTCTTGAAATGGCTTTGACTCAACCTCAACCTGAAGCGTTTGCTTTTACCTCGCAGCGGATGACGCGCCGCCAGGCGCTGAAAGCGGCTGGTTGTGGATTCGGATATCTCGCGCTGGCCGGTCTGGCCACCAGCGAGGCTGCTGCCGCGCTCAATCCGCTTGCACCGAAAACTCCGCACCTTCCTCCCAAAGCCCGGCGTGCTATTTACATTTTTATGCAGGGCGGCCCGAGCCACGTAGACACGTTCGAATACAAGCCACTGCTGAACCGGGAAGACGGCAAGATGCTGGGTTTCAATGACGCACGCACCATCGCCAACACCGGCCAGCGCGGCACTTCCCAGCGCGTCATGAAGTCGCTTTGGAAGTTCGCACAACACGGCCGGAGCGGACGTTGGGTTTCGGAGCTTTTTCCGGAAATGGCGCGGCACGTGGACGATCTTTGCTTCATTCACTCAATGCAGACTGAAGGCATAGCGCACGGACCTGCGACCTTGTTTTTGCATTGCGGCTCCACTAATTTCATTCGGCCGTCCGTCGGGGCTTGGTTGACGTATGGGTTGGGCACGGAGAACGACAACCTGCCCGGCTTTGTCACCATCAGCCCCGCCAGCGGCAATGGCGGCGCACGCAACTACGGCAACGCCTTCCTACCGCCCGTGTATCAGGGCACCGCCTTGGGACGAGCAGGATCACCGGCGGCTGAAGCCACGATTCGCAATTTGTCAAACCCGTCGCTGTCGCCCGCAGAGCAAAAACGGCAGTTCGAACTCTTGCGGGAACTGAACGAGGAACAGAGGAGGGCTGCTCCCGGAGATCAAGAACTCGACGCGGTGATCAACTCTTACGAGCTCGCCTGGCGGATGCAGCACAATGCACCCGGTGTGCTCGATTTGTCGAAAGAGCCTCCGGCTACGCTTGCCCTCTATGGAATCGGCGACAAGGCCACCGACAACTTCGGCAGGCAGTGTCTGATGGCGCGCCGGCTTTGCGAGGCTGGTGTTCGCTACGTGCAGGTGACTTATGGTGACAACACGGCCAACCCGGCGTGGGATCAGCACTCGAATCTGGCCAAGCATGCTGACCACGCCGCCGCTGTGGACAAGCCCGTGGCCGGTCTACTGGCCGACCTGAAGCAGCGAGGATTGCTCGACGACACTCTGGTGTGGTGGGGTGGCGAGTTTGGACGGACGCCTTACGCAGAAAAGAACGGCACAGGACGAGACCACAACCCCGGCGGGTTCACAGTGTGGCTGGCAGGCGGTGGTGTGAAGGCTGGCTTCGCTTATGGCGCAACCGATGAATTCGGCCATCTCGCGGTGGAGAACAAGGTACACATGCACGATCTGCATGCCACCATCCTGTACCTGCTCGGCCTGGACCACGAGAAGCTGACCTATCGCTTCGATGGACGAAACTTTCGTCTCACCGACGTGCACGGCCGCGTGGTGAAAGAGATTATCGCTTGACGTTCAATTCGGCCGCGCCGTTTCTTCGAGATCTCATCATCCTCGCCGATTCAACGTGACCCGACCGGCGGCAGCGAGCAGCGGACCGGCTTGTCGTGACGATAACCCAGCGCGTAGTCGGCTTGCATCAACTTGTGAATCTCCCGTGTTCCTTCGTAGATCACCGCACCCTTGCAGTTGCGATAGTAGCGGCCCACTGGATACTCATCCGAGTATCCATAAGCGCCATGGATCTGCACGGCGTCAGAAGCTGCGCGTTCAGAGGCGACGGTCGCGTACCACTTGGCCTGCGACGTCTCACGGTTGTTTCTCAGCCCCTCATTCTTCATCCAACCGCAACGCAGCCACAGCAGCCGTGAGACGTCATAGTCTAGAGCCATCTGGGCAATCATCTCCTTGACTAGCTGATGCTCGCCGATCGCCTTGCCAAAGGTCTTTCGTTCGCGAGCGTACTTTCGGCTGGCATCCAGGCAGGCGCGAATCAGGCCTGTGGCGCCTGCTGCCACTGTGTAGCGGCCCTGCTCCAGCGCAAACATGGCGATCTTGAAACCTTCACCCTCCTCTCCAATGCGATTCTCAATCGGAACGCGCATATCGTTCATGGAAAAGAAGCCCGTATTGCCGGCCCGGATTCCCCACTTCTGCTCGAGGGTGCCGCTGGCAAAGCCGGGCATCGTGCGTTCCACAATGAAGGCGCTCAAGCCCGAGTGGTCGCGCTGCCTCTTCTTTTCAAGGTCGGTCCAGGCGATCACCAGAAAATGGTCAGCCACGTCAGCCAACGAGATCCAGGTTTTCTCGCCATTGAGGAGGTAGTCTTTCCCGTCGCGGCGAGCAGTAGACTGCAAACCGACGACGTCGCTGCCAGCGTCTGGCTCGGTCATCCCAAACGTGGCGATTTTCAACCCTTTCGACTGTGGCACCAGATAGCGGGCCTTCTGCTCGGCGGTGCCCCAACTCAACAAGGTCAGTCCATTGAGGCCGACATGGACCGATAGAATGACTCTCAACGAGGTGTCGCCATACTCAAGCTCTTCGCACGCGAGACCAAGACTGAGGTAATCAAATCCCGCGCCCCCTTGTTCGGCGGGGATACAGATGCCCAGCAGACCAATTTCCGCCATCTTGCCAAGAATGGAACGATCGAAGAAATGCTTGGCGTCGTTCTCAGCGATGCGCGGCGCCACCTCTTTGGCTACCAGTTCCCGCACCAGCCTTTCGACGCTCAGATGGTCTTCAGAAAGATCAAAACCGATCATGACAAGTCCCCCAGCTGCAGGTTTCAGATTTGAGGTTTGAATTTTCAGATTCAAAATCTGCCTGACAGTTCTTGACGGATTCTACCTTTGAGATTGCAAAAAGCGAAAGCAGGGAATTGATGGGAAGGTCTGAGTTGCTGACGAGGCAAGGGTGCTAGACCGCCAGCCCTCGCATTACGGCTGGCTAAGTACTGCGTTTCATAGATATGGTGAGGCATTTTTCAAGGGTCGAAAAGAAAGCCTGGAGAGACCTGATCTCGCCTGGCGGCTCCGCCGCCGATGTGCGGACAGGCTGTGCCTTTCCGCAGGGGCCGTTTTAGTGGATCGGGGCTGGGCCCCGCAAGACGGTCGCGCAGCCCCGCTGGAGATTGGACATTTGAAAGCCCGAAGCGCCAGCGAGGGACTCGACGATACCCGTCGCTTGCGCTCCGGGCTTTCAAGCGCCCGTCTCACGGTCCCAAACTCACGCTTCGTGCGATTCTAAGTCCTTTGCCGGGTGAAGCGCTGTTCTGACCATCTGTTGAATGCAAACGCACGTCTATCCACAAACTCGCAAGCGTTCAGACGCACGAGAACGTCCAATCTCCAGGGGGGAGCAGCCGGGGCGCAGCCCCCGTGAAATAAGAGTTCAGCGGAAAGTCGGAGACTTTCCGCACATCAGGCGGCAGAGCCGCAGTCAGAATGGTTCTCGCGCTCAGTGGGTTGCGCCGATCAGCCGATCGGCAGAAAATGCGTCACCGTAATTGCGAAATTCAGTACTAAGCAGGTGCAATTAAAAGTGGGCAAGCTCTGCAGCCCTCCCTCACGGCCGGGCTACTGACAGGGCCGGTGCCAGCCAGTAGCCCGCGCGTCAGCAAGGGCTCTGGCCCGCTGCGGGCTGCCCGCCATTTTTAATTGCACCCGTACTAAGCAGTGAGGGACAAAGACTCGGCAGACTGGAGCTTGCAGCTTAAAATAGTGAAGATGCGGAATGGGAAAGCAGCGCCGGCTTGGCTTACTTGTCCTTCCAGACCGGAGAACGCCTCTCCACGAAGGCCTTCAGGCCCTCCTGAGTGTCTTCCAAGGCCATCAGTTGGTTGAGATAGATGTCCTGGGCGCTCTTGAGCGCGTCCTGAAAGCTCAACCCTTCGCCCGAGAGCATGGTTCTCTTCATCATCTGGAGAACCGGACCACTGCTCATGGTGATCTTTGAGGCAAGTTCCTTGACGGCATCGTCGAGCTTTTCTGCCGGAACGACGCGATTCACCAGCCCCAATGACAGTGCTTCTTTGGCCTCAATGGCCTCACCGGTAAGAATGAGCTCCATGGCTTTCTTCTTGCCGACCAAGTAAGGGAAAACAACCGTGGCGATAGATGGGAAGACGCCCACCTTGATCTCGGGTTGTCCAAACTTGGCGGTTTCTGAAGCGATGACCAGATCGCAAAAAGTTGCCAGTTCACACCCGCCGCCCAAAGCTGCTCCATTCACCGCAGCTATCGTTGGCTTTCCAATCTCTCCCATCGACAGGAAGATCTTGTGGAACGCTTCGAGAAGTTGAAAGACCTTTTGCGGCGTGTGGTCTGCCATGTCCACACCTGCGCTGAAGACTTTGCACGCCGAGCGAAAGACAATCAGTTTCAGGTGGTCTTCGTTGTGCAACGATTCCAGGGCTTCGCCGATTTCCGACATCATTTCGATATTCATGATGTTCAGCGGCGGGCGGTTCAAAGTGATCCGGGCGTAATTATCGATCTTTTCAAAAATGATGGAGTTCATGAAACCTCGGCACAGCCATGAGAAGCCGGCAGGGAGTTCGCCCTGCCGGAACAGGAAAGCATTCAACGTTTCGTCTCGGCAGGAGGGAAACTTTACCATTCGGGCGGAGTTGAATCTCTGCCACGCCGGTCGCTTTGGCCAACTGAATCTGCTGCTTGACCGGTGCCCGAGCTTGCTGGACGGCTGGAGTATAGCAGTTCCATCGGACGGCTGCGGAGGCTGATCCTGACTGTTAGAAACAAACCGCCCATCGCCGGTTGATTGGGGGTAGTTAGTGTGTAATGCGTTAGTTTATGGGGGCGCCCGCCCAACCACTGGCGTGAGCCAGTGGCAGCGGCTCACGCCAGTGGTTGGCCCCCCATAGCTAACGCATTACGTTAGTGTTTGTTTTTACTTGGAAGAAGGACCATAATCGAAGGCATCGATCATTTGATCCATACCAATGCCGCTTTTGCCGGCTGGGCATTCTATGTTTCGACGTTGTGGTTCTTCATCTGAGGGGCGCTCCTGGGGCATGGTGATCTCTGCCCTGTTGCTGCTGGCGTCACTGTCCGTTGCGGCGGACAAAGCGTCACAGCGTGAGGCGGCGAACTCGAAAAAAGCGACTGACAAATCCGAAACCTTCACCTTCAAGGTTCCTGTTGACGTCGTCGTTGTGAACGCCGTTGTCACAGACAAACAGGGAAATCCTGTCAAGGACTTGAAGGTGGAAGATTTCCGGGTTTACGAAGATGGCAAGCCGCAGGCGATCCACACTTTTGCACTAGAGTCGTACAAGGCGACGCAGTCCCAGGCTGGCGGACGCCCTGCGGGCGCGGTTCCGGCGACAGAAGAAGATGCAGGGGCGTCCCACCCCCGGATGATCAGCCTTGTCGTCGACGATCTGACGACTTCTGCGCCGCAGTATTTTCACTACGCTCGCGAGGCGCTGCAGAAGCTGCTGGTCAGCGGCTTGGGACCGTCCGATCTGGTTTCGCTGATGACCACGTCGGGCAGCCTCAACCAGCCATTCACCAGCGACAAAGAACTCCTGCTGTCGCTCGTAGGAGAGCTGCACAAGAAGGTCGGCCGGTCTGGAGTGCCCAGGTCAGGCTGTCCGGAGCTGACGGACCTGCAAGCACAGCAAATCCGAAATGAACATCCGGATCCGATGCCTTTGCAGGTTGCCATCGCTGAAACGGTGATCTGTCAGCATCTGGAGAACGTTCTTAACGCCGAGCAGATTGGCGAGGGCGCCGTCCGTTCTGCGGCGGCGGCCCAGTTTGAAGAAAACCAATTTCGCTATCGCGGTATGCTGGCGAGTGTGCGGCAGCACATTCGTTCACTCAGGCATTTTGACGCCAGAAAGTCACTCATTCTGATCTCTGACGGTTTTCTTTCCGACTATGTCCGCTACGAGCTGCAGGATGTTATTGACATGGCTTTGCGCTCGAGCGTCATCTTCAATACGTTAGACGTGCGCGGCCTGTATACAACAAATTACGAGGCCAGCGACCGGGTTGTTGCTGGAGTTGATAACAGGTCATTCGCGCTGCTGTCGCGGAAGCCACAAATGCGGATTGACGACATTCGGCAGCAGGAGGACCCTTTGCGCCAGTTATCGGGTGAGACTGGAGGCCTGCATATTGGAAACACGAACGACTTGGCGGCGGGTCTCCGGAAGATTGTCGATAACCAGTCGTTTTATTACATCTTGAGCTATGCCACTCCCAACGCCAAATCGGATGGACGCTACCACAAGATTAAACTCGAGGTAACCCGGCCGGGCGTTCAGGTCACGTATCGCAAGGGTTACTACGCGCCCAAGGAGCAGCTTTCGTTCGAACGGCGCAAGAAAGAAGACATTATCGAAGCCCTGCATGCGCCCGGCAATCTCAACGAGATTCCGATCCAGCTTTCTTACAATTACTTTCAGATGGATGACGCACGCTATCAACTGGCTTTGATGACACAGGTCAATATTCGTGGAATGAAATTTGTTGAAGAAGACTCGCGGCACAAGAACCTGATTAGCCTGGTGGTGGTGGCTTTCGACGAGAACGACCGCTATGTGGACGGGCTGGAAAAGACCATTGACCTAAATCTGACCAGTCCCAGCTACAGCGCGCTGCTCAGCCGCGGGTTTACTTCGAAGATCGACGTCAAAGTGCCGCCAGGCCGCTACAAGATTCGGGCCGTGGTTCGCGAAGGCGTGCATACGAAGATGGGATCGGTCAACAAGACGATCGAAGTACCGTAAGCTGCCGTTGGCGAGTGCTGACCAGCGTCAAAGCTCTTGGTTTTGACTTTGAATGCTACGGCTAACGCCGATTCCGACTACGAGGACAGTTTTTGGAGGGTTGTCATGCCCACAATGAGTTTTGAAAGATTCTCCACGAAGGACACGAAGGATCACGAAGGAGAGGAAGAAAGAGATTTTTTGGGCGAGATCGGCAAAAGCATTTGCTACTGATGATTGGCTATCGATCATTTTCTGTTTGAGGGTATGGTCGCCCTCGGTCAAATAGAAAATAGAAAATGACCAATAGCCAATGGGTCTCATCTGACGGCAATCGCGTGGTCTCGATGAGGCGATTCGCGCGAGATCCCAATCCAACCGGCCCTAAACAATAGACTCTTCGTGTTCCTTCGTGTTCTTCGTGGACGAATCCAAAGTTCCAAGTTGCTTTTTTCTTGATCTGTCAGAACGGTCGTCATAGTTTCTGCAGAGGCTCATCGAGGAGAGAAAAGGGAGGACGTCATGAAAGCTCATTGTGGCATGCAGACCAGAGTTTGGCTGCTCGTGCTGGGTTTCGCAGGCTTGCTCGGAGCCGCGTCGCTGCTGGCGCCAGTTCCGTTGCCGGCGGCTCCTCAGGGAGGCACGCTGCGCGTGGATGTTGACTTGGTGACGATCGAAGTCATCGCACAGGATAAGAAGGGTAACCCGATTCTTGGCCTCAAGAAGGAAGACTTCAAAGTCTACGAGGATGGCAAGCAGCAGGAGGTTGTGTCGTTCGATGCGGTGAGCGACAAGGCCGGCGAACCGGTGCCCACTAGTCTTAAGGACGTTGAAGAGAGCGACCGCCGCGGCAAGGTGGTTCTGATTCTCTTTGACGACAGCAACATTACTCCCTCGCAAGTTCAGATGGCTCGCGACTCAGCGGAGAAGTACGTCAAGCAGCACATGCGCCCGTGGGACTTCTTTGGCGTAGCCTCGTACGGGTTGAGCCTGAAAATTCTTCAAAACCTCACCCACGATGCAGAAAAAGTTGTTGCGGCCATTCGCACACCGGCCATGTCGCACGCCGAAACCCGCTTTGGCCAGCCACTGTCACGCGAGGCGCAGAGCCGCACAAGCATTCCGGGACAGCGCGGACAGCCTAACCGGCAAGACCCGCTGGGTCGGAATCAGATGATGGACCAACAAGCGAAGTTCCGCTCGACCGTGTTGCTGCGGACGCTTAGCCAATTATCAGGCTCAATGTCCAGAGTCAAAGGCCGCAAGTCGGTGCTGATGTTCTCGGAGGATTTTAGCCTGGCCAGCGACGCCCAGGTGGAGCTGCGAAACGCCATCCAGGCTGCGCAAAAGGCCAACGTCGCTTTTTACAGCATTGATGCCCGGGGGCTGAACTCTCTCACTGATGCCAACCAGGGTTCTGTTGTGACACCCCAGGTGCCCGCCCGGACGGCTTTCCGCGAGAGTGGCGGCTCCTGGCTGGGTGCGTTTGCACGGCGCCTGCTGCCGGGCGCGGAAGTCTTTAATCCGGTCTCTTCGGCGTTGCTTCCGGCGTCCTTCGTGCAGGCGCAGGGTGGCCAAGGTGGCGGTGGACAGGGTGGCGGTGGACAGGGTGGGGGCGGCGGTCAGGGTGGCGGACAAGGCGGAGGACAGAGCGGCGGCTCCACCGGCGGAACGCAAGGCGGAGGAACTGCCGGAGGGCAGACCGGAGGCACTGGAAACACAGGTTTCGGGAACGAAGGCCGCGGTCGTTCCCCAAATGATCCGGGAGGGCGAGGCCAGGATCAGTTCGGCGACACACGCAGCCAGTTCGAACAGTTCCAGCAGCAGTCGATGATGGAAAACATCCTGCGCTCACTGGCTTCGGAAACCGGAGGCTTGCCCATCTTCAATACTAACAATCTCAACCAGGGCTTGGACAAAGTAGACCTGGAACTCAGCAACTATTATGTGCTGGGTTTCACCTCCACCAACCCCAAGCGCGACGGCAAGTATCGCAAGCTGGAAGTGAAAACCGATGTCAAAGGCCTGCGCTTGAAACACCGCAACGGCTACGTCGATCCGCGGCCGCCGGATGCCCTGGCTGGCTCGAAAGGCGAACGCTCTTTGATGAGCGCCATTTCCTCACCTACCCCGATGACCCAGTTGCCAGTCAACTTCCGGCCGGTTTACTTCTATGACTCGCCTCAACTGGCGCGCGTTCCCATTTCCGCAAGAATCCAGCGCGGGACTATCGAGCTGAAGAAGAAAGGTGGCTTGTTGGTAAACGCCGTTGATGTGATGGGGGTCGCTTACGCCGAAGATGGCAGTGTGGCGGCGCGTTTCAGTGAAACCGTGAATTACGCCGTTGAGAAGGAGCGCGAAGAACTCTTCCGAAATTCCGATATCCCTTACCGCAACTACATCAAGCTGCGCCCGGGGAAATATCAGTTGAAGCTGGCCATTGCAGACGAGAAGGGAAAGGTCGGGACATCGGAGCAGACGTTGTCGGTGCCGCCGATGCCGGCTGGATTGGCATCAAGCAGTCTGGTTGTGAGCCAAGAGATGGCGCAGTTGCCCGATCTCATCAGGAATATGCAGACTCGGTTGCTCGATGAGGCCGATCCGCTCATCTACAAGGGCATCCAAATCCTGGCGCCGGTCGAGAACACCGTGCGCCGCGACAACCCCATTGCTGTCTTTTACAAGCTCTACAACCTTGAGGGGAATGAAGCCAGCCGCAGCCTAACCGCGAACGTGCAGCTGACCGATGAAAAGGGGCAGACCAGCGAGCTGCCGCCCATGGACCTGGACGAAGCTGCGTATCCCACTGGGCCTTCGGAAGCAGCGATTGGTTTCAACCTGCCCTTGAAGGAGTTGAGTCCTGGAAAATATCAGTTGAAGGTGGAAACCACTGACAAGCTCAAGAACCAGAGCATTACGAGCCAAACAGAGCTGGTGGTGCAGTAATCGCTCAGACGGTGATTGGGTTATACCGCTTCTTCGGTCACCCTGAAGCTCTGAAGAAATTCGGTTCTCGGAGGGAACGGGCGCCGTCCCGTTCCTTATAGCGTTGCGAACGATTTGCAATCAGTGCTCGATCGCCACGGGGAACGCCACGGCGGGCGTTCCCTCCGGCAATTGTTTCACAGATTCTCTCAAGGCGGTTGGGCACTGCCTTCACCGCGCTTCCATACAGGGCACCCCCCGACGCGCTGTCGTGCAGGGCTTCTTAAACCGGCACTCCCGTCCAACCACTCCCGAAAAATCCCTTGATTTTCCTCTGGCATAGGCACACCATCTGGCCAAACCCAAACACGTTCATACTCTTGAGTTCGCGCTGACGAATTTCTGCGAGAAGGCTTTTTCTTAAACTCTCTTGGAAAGGAGCAAGGCAATGAGCAATTTCTTCTCTACCCAGAGGATGCTTAAGCTGCCTCTCTGCTTGATGGGGATGATGCTCGCGATGAGCTGCGGGAGTGGGAAAACTCAGGTCTCAAAAAACTCTCCCGAGTACATTTATTCCCAGGCTAAAGAGGCCATGGCTGAAGTGAAGTATGAAAAGGCTATCAGTTTGACCAACGATATCCTGCAGAAGTTTCCAGATTCTGACTATGCCGCCAAGGCGCGTATCCTGCGAGTGGTGCTGCTGGCGGGGCTGAGTTCCGCCTATCGCGATATGGCTGAAGCGTATCTGGCCGGATTTGAGAAGTCCATCCAGAATGCCGGCAAGTTGCGATCGGTTGCTTTTGACTACTACCGCAAACAGAAGAATGCAGCTCTGGGCTTCAGTGAGGCCTGCGATTATTTTCTGAAGGACGGCTCGGCACGGAAAACCTACGTTCTCGAATGCGACTTTCCAACTCGGGAAGTGGCTCACAACAAGCGATTGGACGAGGTGAGAGAGGGCGGCGTCCTGGATGGCGAGCAGCGCCGAGCTGCAGAGGAGCATGAAGTCTGGGATGGAATGCTCAACACCTTGTCTTTCTTTGTCGGCGCTGCAGGAGATCGACCGAAAGCCAAGAAGCTGTTGGAAAGCGGATCGAAGACCATGGATCGTCCGGAATTCATCGTGCGACTGGGCCGGACGCTGCTAGACAACCAAAAGGTCTTTGGACGGCAGGCATTAAACGACGTCCAACAGTATCGCCAGCTTTACGAAAGAGCTTTGCAATGCTCAGAGCTGTCTCAGAAGCTCTTGAAGGAGAGTCCGAGCCCGGAAACTCAGGCTATGGCTGATAATCTGAAGACAGAGCTTGAGTCCTTGGAAAAGAAGGGTAAAAAGTCGTAATTACAGGGACGTCAAAGTCAGGACCTGCTACAAGGCTGCATCTACGCAAAGCAAGTCCCCCTTACGAAAGGGGGCAGAGGCCGCAGGCCTCGGGGGTTGTGAGAGTCCGTGTGCCGAGGAGATGACAACCCGCTCGCGCTCGCTTCGCGAGTGCTGTCCCCCTGTAGCTGTGAAAAAATTCAACGGTAG
>JAKEER010000098.1 GCA_022616615.1 Acidobacteriota bacterium | reverse complement strand
TATTTCTTCACAGGCGCTAAGATGAGTGAAACTCGGCCTTCGCGCTTCGAAGTTCGCGCTTCGCTTACGTTCGAATGGTAAAGAGGAAATAAACTCCGCTTGCGCCGAAGATCAGATTTGGCGCCCAGGCTGCCAAAAACGGCACCAGCTTCCCAGCTCCTCCCACCTGTTCAAAAAACTCCAGCATTACCCAATACGTGATCCCGATCATGATGCTCAAACCGATGCCGTAAAGAGAACCTCGCTTGCCCATGGAAAAGGAAAAGGGAATGGCAATGGTGCACATGATGAGGCTGATTACAGGGAACGACAGCTTTTTGTGAAGCGCCACTGTCAGACGCACGACGTCGAACCCGCTCTGTTTCAAATCCTCAATATAATTCCGCAGTTCGAGATAGCTCATCTGGGTGGACTGTTTCACTTCCTTCTTGAAATAGCGGGGGTCTTCCGTGATCTCCGGAAAACGCTGCCGTTCAAATCTCGAAAACTCCGCCGCCAAGGCGCGCTGTTCGCGGAACCCTTGTGACCAGCCGTCTTCAAACACCCAGCTTCTCTCGCTTTCGTCCCAGACGGCACGGCTGGCGTAGATTCTGCGCTTGATCTCAAAGCTGGCAGGATCGAATTCAAAAACGGACAGATCGCCAAACAAATTGCGATCTTCATCAAAGAAGTTATAGTTGAAAATCTTGGCTTGCTCACCCATCATCCATTTCCGGTCGGGGCGCAGATAAGTCTGGGGCCGCCGGCCCTTGATGATGTCGCGAAGTGCATCCTGCTTTTGATTGCACCCGGGCAACAAGTACTCCTGCATCGCAAAAGACATCCCGCTCATCAGTACCGTCACAATCATGAGTGAAAATGCGAGTCGGTAAAGACTGACACCGGAAGCCTTCATGGCGATGATCTGCGACGTTCGTGTAAGAAGTCCAAAATTCACCAGCACCGCCACCAGGACGCTCATCGGGATCATGTAGTACACAATCTGCGGCAAGAGGTAGCGAAAGTAGTTGAATACGATCAGAAGCCGAATCCGATTGCTCACGACGTCGTCCAGAAGTTCAAAAAAGGTGAAAACGATGAAGATGATGACAAACGAACTGAGCACCAGGAGGAAGTATTTCAGGAACCCAAGGATCACATACTTGTCAAGGATCAGCGGCAAAGTCCAAAGAACGCGGCGGCCGCTGGCTTGAGCCGCAGGTGTGTGCTGGGGCTGAATCTCCGCGCGGTGCGGGCGAACGGCGCTTGGCAGCTTGCTGAGCATGCCCTGCAAGGGCCGGATGAGTCTGGCCCAGCCTGATTCTTTCTCTGTAACCGACAACAAATAAGCGGCTAGCGCCAGGAAGGCAGCATTGCCAATCCAGGGACCGAGCACGGGCGAAACGCGTCCACTCTTCGCAAAGCTTTCGCCGAGGGACAAAAGCAGGAAGTAGACGAGAAAAATACCCAGACTCACCACGAAACCATGCGATTTGCCGCCCCGCCTTGAGATCACTCCCAGGGGGATAGCCAGAATCGAAAAGATGAAAACACCGAAGGGGACTGCGAACCGCTTGCTGAGTTCAACGAGCTGTTCCCGACGCTCCTGTTGAACTGCCGCGCTGCCATCCCCGCCGGATTTCCACCGTGCATAAAGCTCAAACGAATCGAGCTCGATGATCTTACGCGTCTGTGTGTCTTCCGCCGCGCCATTCAACGAGGCCACAGGGATGTCGGTTTCGTTAAACGTGGCGAGATCATACAAGCCTTGAGTCCGGTTGGAAACCGAATGGGTGGCGCCGTTCGATAGATGTAACTGCAGTTTCTTTTGCTGAATGTCATTGAACAGGGTCCCTGTTTGGGCAAGAGTAATCTTGGGCTGAGCCTTCTGGGAAACATCGGCGAGAAACACTCCCTTCCAGGTCGATTTGTCAGGCGTGGCGTCCCGGATATAGAGCACCAGGTTGGAAAATCCTTCTTCAAAAACTCCAGTGCGCACGGCACTGCTGATCGACTTCAAGCCAATCTCGTTTCGCATGGCTCGTAGACGTTGGTTAGCCTGGGGCTGCCAGTAGTTGGCATTCAGAAAAGCTGCTATCCAGGTGAGTATGGCAAAAACCAGCACCGGCTGCACTAGACTCCGAATGCTGATCCCGCTTGAGCGCATGGCCGTAACTTCATTGTCTGCCGACAGGCGCCCGAAACAGATCAGGATGGCTAGAAGCATCGCCATTGGCAGAGAAAAGATTAGTATTGTCGGTAAGATATAGAACAAAACTAAAACAACTTCTTGAGGAGTTACGTTTTTCTGGACCAGCAGCTCTAAGGGCCGACCTGGGAGCCGAGGAATGATGACGAAGCTGAAGACAAGTAGCCCGAGGAAAAAAGGCCCTAGCATTTCGAGGAAGACGTAGCGGTTTAGGATCATCATAAAAGTGAGTGGTCTAAGCCCTTAGCGCAGAAAATGGGCGAATAATAGCATTAGCGGGCCTCAGCCTCAACCAGACGACAGATTCTCAGAGACGGACTGGAGTGGACAGGGAGTCTCCAAAGAGGTCGGATTGGAACCAAGTCAAAACGTCTGATAATGTATATTATGTTAACAAAAAAGCCATGACGTGCACTTCCCCCCTGCTGAAGGACATCAACTTTGACCTTTCCATTTGCGCTTTCTAGTATTACTTTGTTGAGTTTTTCTCTGGGTGGCGCATACATCGTGCTTTTTGCGATGTATGCGGAGCGTACGCCCACATGGCAACCTACGCCATGTAGGCGCCACCCGAATATCGTCGAATGACCTAACATAGTAATACTAGCAAGACCGTGTGACCGCGTTCGGTTGATCTAAAATTGGAGGAATTCCTCTCATAGCTCGTTCCCATACGGCTAGCGTTGCTAATTCTATTCGCCGCGGCAAGCAACGTCTGGATGACACCTCCTTGTTCTAGGAGTTACTGCTGGCGAGAAAGCTGGGCTCTGCTACGATGCTGCCCGCAGCGCGTGTCCCCGACATCGCGTTTCCTATCTTGACAAATGCAGCGTCACTGATTATAACTGCCGCTGTTTAGCACTCTGCCCCACTGAGTGCTAACAAACTGATTCAACTCTCATCATTTTTAACAACCAAGGAGAACGCGTATGAAGCTCAGACCCCTGCACGATCGGATTCTGGTCCGACGGATCGATGCTGCCGAGCAAGCAAAGGGTGGCATCATCATTCCAGACACCGCCAAAGAGAAACCACAGGAAGGTGTCGTTGTTGCCGTTGGCAATGGCAAATTGCTGGAAAACGGCACTCGTCTTGAGATGTCGCTGAAAGAAGGCGACCACATTCTGTTTGGCAAATACACCGGCAGCGACGTGAAAATTGAAGGCGAAGAGCTGCTGATTCTCCGCGAAGATGATGTCCTGGCCGTCACTGAAGGCGCTGCCCGCTCGAAGTCATCCGGCAAATAGATATCTTTCAAACACTACACACAAGGAGGCTGAAATGGCAAAACAGATTGTTTCTGGAGAAGAGTCCCGGCAGGCACTGCTGAAGGGCGTAAATCAGCTGGCCGATGCCGTAAGGATTACTTTGGGGCCCAAGGGACGCAATGTGGTCTTGAGCAAGAAATTTGGTTCACCCACCATTACGAAGGACGGCGTCACCGTGGCCAAGGAGATCGAACTGCTCGATGCGCTTGAGAACATGGGTGCGCAAATGGTGCGTGAAGTTGCCTCGAAGACAAGCGATGTAGCGGGCGACGGCACGACCACAGCAACGGTTCTCGCTCAAGCGATCTTCCGCGAAGGGTGCAAAACCGTCGCTGCCGGCGCCAACCCGATGGCATTGAAGCGCGGGATTGAAAAGGCTGTGGAAGAAGTGGTTTCAGAGATCAAGCGGCTATCGAAACCGGTCAAGGGTGACATGATTGCCCAGGTGGGTACCATTTCTGCCAATGGCGACACCAAGATTGGCAGCATTATCGCAGAGGCCATGAACAAAGTGGGCAAAGACGGAGTCATTACGGTGGAAGAAGCCAAGACGATGGAAACCACACTGGACATAGTCGAGGGCATGCAGTTTGATCGGGGCTATCTCTCGCCCTACTTTGTGACGGATGCCGACCGAATGGAATGCGTTTTGGAAGATGTGCTGATTCTGATTCACGAGAAAAAAATCAGCAGCATGAAAGATCTCCTGCCCGTGCTCGAACAGGTAGCCAAACTGGGCCGACCGCTTCTGATCATTGCCGAGGAAGTGGAGGGTGAAGCGCTGGCGACGCTGGTTGTGAACAAACTGCGTGGCACGCTGAACGCCGCGGCCGTTAAAGCGCCAGGATTTGGCGACCGGCGCAAGGCGATGCTGGAAGACATTGCCATTTTGACGGGTGGCAAAGCGATCACAGAAGACCTGGGCCTGAAGCTGGAAAACCTGAAGATTGAAGACATGGGGCGCGCGAAACACATTGTGATCGACAAGGACAATACGACGATTGTTGAAGGTGCTGGCAAGCCGAAAGAGATCGAAGGCCGGGTAAAGCAGATCCGTGCGCAGGTTGAAGATACCACTTCCGACTACGATCGCGAGAAATTGCAGGAGCGGCTGGCAAAGCTGGTGGGTGGCGTGGCAGTGATCAAGGTCGGCGCGGCGACCGAAACTGAGTTGAAGGAAAAGAAGGCTCGGGTCGAGGATGCCATGCACGCGACTCGGGCAGCCGTCGAGGAAGGCATCGTTGCGGGTGGCGGTGTGGCTTTCATTCGAGCCATCCCGGCCGTTGCTAAGCTCAAGTTGGATGAAGATGAGCAAATCGGTGTCGATATCGTTCGGCGCTCACTGGAGGAGCCTCTGCGCCAGATCGCGTCCAATGCTGGAATCGAAGGTTCGATTGTGGTGGAGAAAGTGAAATCAGAAAAGAAAGAGTCGGTTGGGTTGAACGCTCAGACCGGTGACTTCGAAGACCTGATCGCCGCTGGCGTCATCGACCCGGCCAAAGTGGCGCGCACGGCCTTGCAGAACGCTGCCTCAGTTGCTGGGCTCTTGCTTACCACCGAAGCGCTCGTTACCGAGATTCCAGAGAAGAAGAAAGAGCCTGCCATGCCGCACGGTGGCGGGGACATGTACTAGCTAGCTAGGCGTACTAACCAGAAGTTCCCTGCCGATCCAGGCGGCCCATGTTAGAATGGGCCGCCTTTTTTCTTTGGGAGATGGCCATGCCGCGAAACTTCAGACGAATGGTTCTGCTTGCAACCGTGGCGGTTGTTTCTGCCTCGGTCCTCATGCCTCCGGTCTGTGATCTTCTCTTCAAGTGCGGCTGTTCCTGGCTTTGGACCACCGCGGCCCTCCATTGCAACATTCACCACGCAGCGCCGCCCCACTGCCCTTGGTGCAGCCACGGCACGCTGGGCTATTCCCTGCCCTATGCCGGGTTCATTGTCGGACAGTTTGTTGCCGGCGGCGTGGTCTTGCGATTCACGGGACAGATGGTTCTGGCAATCCTCATCACGGTGGCGGCCATTCTGCCCGTCGGTTTTCTCATGGGACTCTTGACCTTCAAGCTGGCCGGCTATCCGCATTTCATCTTCTTCTCGTAGGACCTTTCACGCATTACGCTTCACCCTTCACGGTTCGCATCAGAGCCTCTTCAAGAGTGTCTTCAACGGTTTCGAATTCAGCCTTTTGGCTGCCCCCACTCGGCGGCTGTTTGAACTGACGATCTTAGGATGAAAATTCTGCGCCCTCGTTCTCGTCGTCGTACTCGGCTTTCGTCGAGGACGAACACGAGTACGACGACGAGGACGATTTTCAGCAGCAAGGAGAACCGGCAAGCCTTGGCAGTCTGAATTCCTGACCGGGATTCGTGAGTTGGTTATGCTAAGATAGCGCGAATTGGATCGGCGCGAGGACCTCGATATGGACCGTGTTCCGCAGTTTATGATGGACGGAGACTTGAGCTTGACGGTCCCGCTGACTCAGGGCTTCGACAAGATTCTTCATGATTTCGTCCTGATGACAGCCTCCAGGAGCGGGTTTGCAAGCGAAGATTCCAACCGCATGGCCGCCAAAGTGTCCAATCTCCTGCTGGAGCAAATGAAGGGAGTGCTAGACAATGGAAGCACGGCCCAGTTGCAATTGACTCTTGCTCATCGCCCCGGTCACGTGACCATCACGACAACCATCGCAGCACTCAGTTTTTCCAGAGAAGAGCACTTCCAGGTTGAAGCAGGTTAAATGATGGCCGCCATTCTTGACGCCTTCCTCTCCCAAGAGCTCGACGCCCTCCGTCAGAAACATCTATTCAGAAACCTTCGTATTTTGGAAGGCCGCCAGCTTCCGGAGGCCCGCTTTGATGGTCATTCGGTCATCAACCTGTCTTCGAACAATTATCTTGGTCTGAGCACGCACCAGCGGCTGATAGATGCTGCCAAGCAAGCGGCCGAGGCCTTCGGTGTCGGGTCGGGCGCCGTGCGAACCATCGCCGGCACGATGCAGATCCACATGGAGCTCGAAGAGGCCATCGCGCGTTTCAAACACGTCGAAGCTAGCGTCGTGTTTCAATCTGGCTTTGCGGCAAATGCGGGCACGGTGTCGTCCATTCTAGGCAAGGGCGATCTCATCATCTCCGATGAGCTCAACCACGCCAGCATCATTGATGGTTGCCGATTGTCGCGCGCTGAAATTCGGGTTTTCCCCCACAAGGACGTGAACCGGCTTGAGGAAATCTTAAAAGAGACGGCCGAGTTCGCGGGAAAGAAGTTGCTGATTACGGACGGTGTTTTTTCTATGGACGGTGACATTGCGCCGCTGCCTGAGCTGGTCGAACTGGGAGAGCGCTATGGCGCGATCCTGATGGTTGACGATGCGCACGCCAGCGGCGTACTCGGGAGCAGCGGTCGGGGCACCGTAGACCACTTTAACCTTCACGGTCGTGTCGACATTCAAGTGGGAACCCTTTCCAAGGCGATCGGCTCGCTCGGGGGTTATGTGTGTGGGAACCGGAAGCTGATCGATTTCCTGTATCATCGCGCGCGCCCTTTCCTGTTCTCTACCTCCCATCCCCCGGCTGTCGCCGCTTCCTGTCTGGCGGCATTCCAGGTGCTTCAGGAAGAGCCGGTATGGATCGAGCGGCTCTGGGAGAACACGCGATTTTTCAAGGCAGAACTGGAAAAGTTGGGTTTCAACACCGGACAGAGTGAAACGCCGATCACGCCCATCGTTGTCGGCCAGGGAGATCTAGCGATGCGGTTTTCTGACGAGTTGTTTGCGGAGGGGGTCTTTGCCCAGGGGATCGGCTTCCCTACCGTGCCTGAGGCGCGCTCGCGCGTCCGGACCATCGTCACGGCGACGCACACACACGAGCACCTGAAGCGAGCCCTCGCTGTGCTAGGCCGGGTGGGCCGGCGGTTAGGCATTATCTGAACGCATCGTCATTCCCTCGAGGCTTGTCCTCGCGAAGGCGGGGAGCCGAAACCAGCGAATCGGAAACTGGATTCCCGCTTTTGCGTGAATGACAAGCGAAGACACTGTTTTTCGTCTTTTGACCCGCTGCAATCATCAGTTCATCAGGGAGTTCTATGCGCGAATTTCATCCTCCGAGACGCATCTTGCTTGGGCCGGGACCCAGCGACGCCGAGCCGCGCGTTCTGAGGAGTTGTCGGCGCCGCTGGTTGGCGATCTTGATAGCGGCCAAATAGCAGGTCGCCACGGATTGATGCCCTTTCCGGGCAATCGCTGACGAACAAGGCATTCAACGTTCATATGCTGACCCAACGAGTGACAATCTTCGAAGTCCCTACCGAAGGTCTGGGGCGGACACTGGTCCTCTCGGTGCTCACTCATACGCTGCTGATCTTCTCGTTCTTTTTTCTGCCGAGCATTGTTAGTTCTACAAGAGAGCCCTGGGGCGATGCAAACGGCAGTGGTGGTGCGATATCAGTAGGCATGGTGCAGAACATTCGTGGCCTTAATTTGCCACGGCCGGAACTGACAACAGAAACCAAGATTGCTTCGGAGTCGAAGGGACTCGGCCAGACGGAACCCGCCAAGACCGAGGTCAAAGAGCCGGAAGTTCCAGATCCGAAGGCATTCGAAGTTAAAGATAAAAAGCAAGAGGCCAAAAGACAGGAGAGACCTGCACGGAAGGCGCCACCTCAAGTCGTGCAGAACACGCCTCCTAAAGAAGTGGTTCCTTTTGGAGAAGGCGGAACTCCTGGCTTCACCTATTCCCAGTTCAGCGGCGCGGGCGGTTCTGGTGGAATTGGAGTGGGCGATGGCATGTTTGGGGCGAAGTATGGTTGGTATGTTCGACAAATCCGCGACATTGTCAGCGGAAACTGGCAGCGTAACATGGTGGACGCCAACGTTCGTTCAGCGCCGCGCGTTTACATTTATTTTGAGATTCAGCGTGACGGCAGTGTTACTAACGAGTCGGTGAAAGAATCCAGCGGTGTTCCCTCGCTGGATCGATCCGGCTTGCGCGCGATTCGCGCCTCTCGATTCCCTCCCCTTCCCGGAGGAGAAACGCGCCTGACGGTCGAGTTCTATTTTGAGTATTCGAAGTAGAAAGCTCCGTCTGGAGTTTCTACATTTTGGGTCAGAGCTGGGAATGATCAGTAGTCCGACCGTAAGGGAGGGCGTCACCCCGCGGCCAAGATGTCCTCCCTTACGGTCGGGCTACTGATCTAGCAAGCCTCCGGCTGGCCTGCCGAGCCGAAAGCTCGGCGAACTGGCAGCCTGGAAAGGCCGCCCCACCAGCAGCTGAGCAGCGCACCCTACTCTAAGAGGAACCCTTTATCCATGAGACCAAAGCTTTCTTTACTTCTTCTCACCGCCGCTGGGCTTCTCGCCTTCATTCAGCACCTGCTGTCTTATCAGGCTCAGGTCAAGACAGGAACGCAGACGGGTGTTCGCGCTCGTCTTGCCGTGAGCGACTTTCAGTTGCGCAGCTCTGACCCGCAACTGGCTGCGATGACTCGAATCTTCAACGAGGTTCTCTGGAACGACTTGGACATGTCGGGCCTCTTTGAGCTTGTGCCCAAGAGCTTTTATCCGGTGAAATTGCCCGCCCAACCACAAGACGTTGTTTTCGAACAATGGTCGGCTAACGAAGTCAAAGCGCAGGATCTGGCCTACGGCAACTCGAGCGTGGAGCGCGGCCAGTTTGTGGTGGAGTGCCGGCTCGTGGACGTTAGCACTCGGGAATCCATCACCGGCCTGCGGTATCGCGTCGGGCTGGAGGAACCTGGAGTGCGTTCTGCGGCCCACAAGTTTGCAGATGAGATCGTGCTAAAGATTGGCGGTGGCATTCCAGGAGTCGGCCAGACTTCTATTTCCTTTGCCTCTGATCGCTCCGGCAACAAGGAGATCTGGGTCATGGACTACGATGGCTACGGCCAGCGAGCCTTTACCAGCCACCGATCCATCTGTTTAACGCCGCGTTGGTCGCGCGATAATTCGAAGATCGCGTACACGAGCTACCGCCGTGGCAACCCGGATCTCTATATCCAATCCCTGATCGACAACCGTTTGCTCAGCTTCCCCGCTTTTGGCGGGCTGACCACCACGCCCGCCTGGGCGCCAGACGGAGAGCGGATCGCATTCACTTCCAGCCAGACTCAGGATCCAGAGATTTACATTTCGGACATTCGTGGTCGAAACCTGAAGAGGCTGACCAACAGCCGCGGCGTGGACATCTCGCCGACATGGAATCCCAAGACGGGCCACGAGCTGGCCTTTGTCTCGGATCGCAGCGGCACGCCGCAGATTTTTGTCATGGATGACGAGGGCGCCAATGTTCGGCGCCTCGTGACGGAGGGCGGCGAAGCCGTGGGGCCTTCCTGGAGTCCCGATGGAGCATTGATCGCGTTTTCATGGCGTAAAGCTTTGACTGGAAATTTCGATGTCTTCATCATGGACGTGGTAAAGGGTGAGTATTTGCAGCTGACGCGCAACAACGGCAACAACGAGCATCCCGTCTGGTCGCCCGACAGCCGGCATATCGCCTTTGAGTCGAACCGAACCGGGACGAAACAGATCTACATCATGCTGGCTGACGGATCGCGGCAGAAGGCAGTCACCAGCAGCGGCCGAAACACGGCTCCGAGCTGGTCTAATTTTCCCGGCAAGTGATTTTTCCTGTTTTACTTCAGAGGCGTATCGAATAAACTACGCCCGGCCATTGTTCAGTTCGCTTCACGATCCAAATCAACCACACCCAATTCCATCGGAGGAGAAGGATAAATGAACAAACAGAAGTATCTCACCCGGGCCTGTACCATCCTGTGTCTGCTGTTACTCATGCTCGCGGGCGGATGCAAGAAGAAAGCGCCCATTGTGACGCCTCCCGCGCCGCCGCCACCCCCGCCACCAGCGGCCGCGCCAACGGTGACCTTATCGGCCAATCCGAGCACAATTGAGAGAGGCCAGTCCTCCACCCTCTCCTGGACCTCAACGGGCGCGACCAGCGTCTCGATTGACCAGGGAATCGGCGACGTGAGCGTCAGTGGTTCACGATCCGTGTCACCCAGCTCCTCTACAACGTACACCATTACAGCCAAAGGCGAAGGAGGAACAGCTCCAGCCACGGCCCGAATCACGGTGACTGCACCCCCGGCGCCTCCACCGCCCACACCGCGGCCGATTGAGGAGTCCTTGGACGAGCAATTCAACAAACGAGTTCGCGATGTCTATTTCGACTATGACAAATCCGACATTCGGGATGATCAGAAATCGACGCTTTCGGATGCGGGCGACTTCCTCAAAGCCAATTCGGGCATCAAGTTTACTGTGGAAGGCCACTGCGACGAGCGCGGCAGTGAGGAATACAACCTGGGCTTGGGCGACCGCCGCGCCAATGCCGTGAAGAACTACTTGATTTCTTTGGGCGTCGATGCTGGACGCATCAATCCGATCAGCTACGGTAAAGAAAGACCGCAATGCCGGGAGGCCACGGAAGACTGCTATCAGAAGAATCGGCGCGGTCACTTCGTCATGACAGGACGATAGACTCGCCTACCTGACAGCCTCAACAACAACCCTGGGGTTGCCCCAGGGTTGTTGTTTTTACGGGCATGCACTCAGTCTCAGAGCGCCTATAAGCTCTGTAGCCGCCGACGTGAGGAGGCGGCTTCACAACGGCAGCGCTTTCTTGCTGGAGGCCACGGACAGCAGTGGATGGCGCGGGAAAGGCAAATTTCCCACAGACTTTTCCCACTCAAGCTGCTATTCTTGGGCATCATGTACGCAAGAACTATTATCGAATTGAGGTGATCGCCATTGTTCAGTAAAACTGGTCTTTCGGTTGCACTCGCAATGCTTTTGGCTCCTCTCAGCGGACTGGGCGCCAGCAAGGAAATCGTCCGTCTGCAAGCTGACATGACATTGCTCCAACAACAGGTTCGCGATCTGCAGAAGAGCTTTGACACTCAGAACGCCGTGTTGCAGAAGCTGGTTGAGCAGTTGGCCGATCAGGTCAACATTCTAAAGAAGAGCGTCGAAGATGTGAAAGGTTCCAATCAACAGACGCAGGCTGCAGTCTCGGCTCGAGTTGAGTCGGTTTCCAGCCAGTTTTCAGCCGTCAATTCAGGCCTCGATCTCGTGCTTGAACGAATCAACAAGCTCTCACAGCAACTGGCCGAAACCAAGGCCAAGGTCGAAGTGCTCGACACGCCTTCTGCGAGCGCCAGCGCGCCACCGCGCTCTGGGCCCCCTTCTCCGGAAGAGTTGTACAACGCTGCTTACGGCGACTTTATCAAAGGAAGCTACGATCTGGCCCGGCAGGGCTTTGAAGAGTACTTGAAGAACTATCCAGACACGGAGCTGTCCGACAACGCGCAATACTGGGTGGGTGAATGCAGTTACGTACAGCGCAAGTTTGCCGAGGCCGTGCAAGGCTTTGACAGGGTGCTGGCGAATTATCCCAGAGGCGACAAGGCCCCAGCCGCGGCCCTGAAGAAGGGCTACAGCTTGCTGGAAGCCAGGAACAATGAGGCTGGCGTCCGCGAGCTTCGCCTGTTGATTCAGAAGTACCCGAATTCCGATTCAGCTCAGCTGGCTAAAGACCGCCTGAACTCGATGGGAGTGGCCGTCTCTGACCGCTCCACTCCGGCGCGCAGGCCAGGTGCCCGGTAACTCTCAGGCGCAGTGGGAACCGCAGGGTGCAGCGGCTGCATCGAGAAGATGGAGGCACCGGTCTGCGCTGTTGCAGTTGCCCGCTCTATGCTTGCTGCGTGGTGTTCAGCGCTCGGCGCCATCCAATGTCAACACTTCACTAACAAACTGCACGGGAGGCGAGTATGTCGAATTCAGTGAACAAGGTCATCCTGGTGGGAAGATTGGGAAAGGATCCCGAGCTGAAGTACACACAGGGAGGCACTCCGGTAGTCAAATTTTCCCTGGCGACGGACGAGACGTGGAAAGACCAGAGCGGCGAGAAGCAGCAGCGCACGGAATGGCATAACATCGTGGCCTGGCGCAAACTGGCGGAGATTTGCGGCCAGTATCTGAACAAGGGCAAGCTGGTTTATATTGAGGGAAAATTGCAGACGCGGAGTTGGGATGACAAGGAAGGCCACAAGCGCTACACAACCGAGGTTGTGGCGGACAACATGGTGATGCTGAGCGGCAAGGGCGATGATGCCCGCCACGAGCGGAGTGCGGCTGCGGCAGCCTCGTCCCAGGGTTCCGAAGCCAACCCCGACTCTCAAATTACTGATGACGACATTCCTTTCTGAGAGCCCTGCTGGCAGTTCAATTTCCAGGCCCAGGGATGCCTATGCCCAAATGCAAGAGCTGTGGTAAGCATGTGGGATGGTTTCAGATGCTCAGAAATCCGTTGATGCTTCGAAACTGGAAGGTGCTCAACGCCTATCTTTTTGAAACCCTCTGCCTGGAATGTGTCGCCAGTTGGAACACTTATTTTGAGTGGATCAGGAAATACCAGGGTTCTTCGCGAAAATCAGAATGAGAAAGACGATCGGATCCATCCTCTACGTGCTGGGTGGCGCAGCTGGGGTACTTGCCGTGCGGCTTGTCATCAGCTGTGAACTTCTGGCCTCCTTCTCGAAAGTAGAGAACTTGCAGTACGATTTCTGGAGTTTTGTTTTCGTAACGGACGGCCATCACCGCGCCTATCCCAACGGCTACATCGTTCATCTTCTCCGCGACCTTTTCCTTTTGGTCTGGGGCTTTCTGATCATCCGGCTGGGCCGCGAACAATTCACTTTCAAGAAGAAAACGCGCACGGAGAAGATCGAAATGGTGGCCTGCCCGGGCTGTAACAAGAAGACCTACGCCGATGCCTATTGCCGGTTCTGCGGTTTCAACCTCATCACGCACAAGCCTGCTCGCCAAGAGCGCGCTCCGCTGCCCTTCTGGCAGTTGTCTGTACTTGCGTATTCCGGAGTTTCAGTTTTGCTTCTCATCGTGAATCTGCTGCTGAAGGTGTGAGACGGCATTGCGCTTGAGATCTTCGCCCAAGCTGATGACGCGAAACGAACCCAGCCTTCACATCCATGGTGGTGTCGCGTCAGGCCGCACCGCAAGCGGAGGAGTCGCACCGTTGCGCCGCATGAAAACAATCGTTCTTCCCGTTTGCTGGCTGATTGGCCTGGCATTTGCCGCCGTATCCTCAGCCCATGCACTCAACTACATTGGCCATCCGCGCTCCTATTTTTTCTTCGACACTCTGCTTCCCGTGACCCTGATCCTGGGCCTGCTTGTCGTCACCTTGCGCGAATTGAAATAACATTGTGCTGATCGGAAAGAACCTCGGAAGCTACCGCGTCCTTGCCAAAACCCAGATCGGTGAGAGCGGTGCCGTCTACAAGGCGCTCCACACGGCAAAGCGGCAAACCTATGCCCTCAAGTTGCTGCAGGGCACGCTGGCTCCGGAAAACCCTCTACAGCGCCAGTTGCTTGAGAAGCTAAGGATAGCCCAAGCCCTCGACCATATTCACATTGCCAAGACCTTTCCTGTTGAAATTGCGGAAGACCTCACGATTGTTCCTCTGGAGTTTATCTACGGACAAAACCTTTCGGAAAAAGTAGCCGAAGGAGCATCAACAGTTGACTTCACGCTTCGAGTTGCACTGCAGACCGCCGACGCCTTGCGAACCGCCCATGAGCAGAACGCCATTCATGGGCGCCTCACGTCCAATAACGTCTTGCTTTGCGCTGACGGCAATATCAAACTGGTCGATTTCGGACTCGATGGGCTTCCCGAGGAGATGTTGTTTTCCGAACCCGACAACGGTTCTGCTTTGGCAGCCCTCTCTGTACCGTCCCGTCCCCCGCTATCGCGCTTCGCCTACCAGGCGCCCGAGCAAGTGCAAGGCGAACCGGCAAGCACGCGTTCAGACCTGTTTTCACTGGGTGTGATTCTCTATGAGCTGCTGGCAGGAGAATTCTTGTTCGAGGGAGACGACCGGCAGGAACTTGTCCGCCAGATCCAAGCGAGAGACCTCCCCAAGATCAATGAAGTGCGTCCTGGAATTTCTTCAAGTTGGGTGAAGATCCTTCGGGCTCTTCTGGATAAGAAACCTGCCAATCGCTATCCGTCAGCCCAAGCGCTGGTTGAAGATCTGCGAAAGATCAACTATGGCGGCAAGCTCGAGCGGCTCAGTTTCCAGACCACACAACCTGCCCTTTCGCGGCGTTCCTTCTTCCGCAGGTTTCTGGGCGAGGAGGAGGAGTAGCCGTCATGGAGTCCGTTCGAAGCGCGAGCACGTTGGCGCCGGTCTGCCGCGGGTTCCTATTTTTCTCCATCGCTCACGACTGCCCGGGCTTGGACGCTTCTCGAGCCGGCTAAAGGAGCCTGGAAATCTCGCACTAACCGGGAAAACCAAGCGGGTCTGATGCTAATCCTCTGGTCAGGAGATCGACCAACGTTCTAACTGGACACTACCGAAAACTGCCGCCTAACCTGCCACCCCGTCACCCATCGCGTAATCTCGGTCGATCGCAGCTTGGATGCCGCCGGCCTTTCATACAGACTGACCATCAAAGGTGATCCAGTTGCTGGCTTTTGCTGCTAACGCCAAACCTAAAACTTGCCGATCTACGAATCTGATAGTTCGACAAGGAAGGAACCTCAGGGATCATGATTATCCATTGTCCACACTGCCAGACCAAGTATCGCTTAGAGGAAAAACCGCTCGGCGATCAGCCCAGCTTGCAGTTTCGCTGTAACAAATGCCAAGAGACCTTTTCCATTCTGCTTCCGGCATTAGTCGGCCCCATGGCCAGGCGGCCTGTTCCTGTTCAGCAGCATGATGAGTTCAACAAGAGGCTTCGGACTGTTGCACCATCCTCATCACCGGACCCCTTGAAAGCCACCACCATAAGGGGTAACAGCAGACCCTGGTTGGACAGTGACAAGGTGGTTTCACTGGTGGTGATCGACGGACCTATGAAAGGCCAAGTCTTTCCCGTTATCAAACCCAGAGTCTTGCTGGGCCGCGCGGAGGCTGACATCGTCTTGGAGGACTCGGAGATTTCACGCAAACATTGTGCCCTGGAAGTGCATGGGACGTCTGCTGTGCTGGCGGATTTGGGCAGCACCAACGGCACCTACGTAGACGATGAGAGGATAGAAACTCATCAGCTTCAGCATATGTCGGAGTTCCGCCTGGGTTCAACGGTCGTGATGTTTTCCGCCAGGGCCAAAGAATAACTATTTCTCCCACCGGTATTGACAGCGTGGAACAACTCGGACGCTACAAGATTCAAGGAGTGCTGGGCCGCGGCGCTATGGGGATCGTTTTCCGCGCCCACGACCCGAAGATAGATCGTGTCGTTGCGATTAAGACGATCACCATTCTGGGTGTGGCTCCTGACGAGGAGAAAGAGTACCGTCAGCGCTTTTTCCGCGAGGCACGCGCCGCGGGAAAGCTGTCCCACCCAGGCTTGGTAACGATCTATGACGTAGGGGAACAGGAAGGCACACAGGCGCCCTACATCGTGATGGAATACATCGAGGGGAGGACGCTGGAGAGCTTCATCAGCGACTCGGTAGGAAAGTCCATCCAAGTGAGCCTTGACTTGGTGAAGCAGGTTGCCGAAGCCCTCGACTATGCCCATTCCAAAGGCATCGTCCACCGGGACATCAAGCCAGCCAACATCATTGTCACACCCGACGGCCGTGCCAGGATCACCGACTTTGGCATTGCCAAACTCGCCGTGACCCAGCTCACCATGCCCGGCGAGGCGCTGGGCACTCCTGCCTATATGTCCCCTGAGCAAGTGACTGGCGACCACTTGGATGGCCGCTCCGATCTGTTCTCCTTGGGAATCATCCTCTACTCCATGTTGGTGGGTCAGAAACCCTTCACAGGGGAGAATGCAACCACCGTGATGTTCAATATTACCTACAAGGAACCCATTCCCCTCACCCGACTTAACCCATCGTTGGACCCTCGATTTGACGGCTTCATCGAGCACGCACTGGCTAAGCGCCCCGCAGACCGCTACCAAAGCGGCAGAGAGTTTGCGGACGATCTTGAAAGCCTGTGCCAGGGCCGAACATTACGCTCTCGCATCAACACCAGGGTTGAGGCAGACCCGGAAAAAACAGTTGTCCAAAAGCCAACTCAGTCGCTTCCGACTCAATCGGCACTGGAAGCTCGTCTGCCCGCAAGTTGGGTAGGTAGGGCCACTGCTTTGGCGTCACAGCTTTTTCGCAAGGTTAGATCGGTTTTTGAGCAAATCGTTCGGACTGATTTCACTCGGCGCGTATCCTGGAAGGCGCAACTTGGCCTGGCCGGTGTGGCTCTCTTTCTTGCCTTGTTTGTTTTCGGGAGTATTGGACCCGCCAAGACCGCTAAGCTCGAAATCCGCTGTGTCCACAGTTTCGTTGCAGCCGGCCTGCTTGTATGGATAGATGGCAAGCTGGCCTATGAAACAACACTTGCTGGTACGGTCAGGAAACGATTGGGATTAATTAAGACCGTTCAGGGAAGCTTTTTGGATGCCGTGGCTATTGCGCCGGGAAAACACGTCATTCGGGTACAAGTCATATCCAAGCCCGCAGGTTACGATCAAACAAGAGAAGTTGAGGCAGAACTGGTTCCCGAGAGTATGAAAACGCTCGAAATCGGTTTCGCTGGGCGAAGTGACGATCTCGATTTGACTTTGCGCTAGCAGTTTCGTCCTGGACGGCCTGGATTTCGGGTACTTGGAGGCTGTCGCCATGAGCTGTCATGAGCTCGCCTGCGTTTGAGTCGATAACGGCTTTCATCCGCTGTTTCCAAAAAGAACGCGAAGGCGGATCAGCTTCAGCCATACCTGAGCGACGCGACCGGCTGAAGGGTTAGGTCCCCTCTTCATGCGATAGACGGCTCAGAAAATCGACCTGAACGAGGCGCCAGTCCGGCCTGTGCGAGGGCACGCCCTTGGCGGCAGCAATGGCAGCCTTGACGAAGCACCGCACGAAACGCCGCTTGAGGTCTGCGCGTTTTGCATTTCGCAGACGCGAGCAAGCCGCCCTGTGTGCGGAGCTTTGCAATGTGGCCAGCAATTCTACTTTCCTACTATAATCCCCAGATTTCATCAACGGTTTGAAATCACTGAATCACTCCTGATTACTCTTCGCCTGGCAGTTGCTCCGCCGGTTCGCTGGTAGAAAAGTACGAGTGGAAGGAAGCCGTGACGCGCTATTCAATGGATTCAGGAGAAGGTTCCTGCATGGTAGGATATCAGACATGAGGCTTCTCAAATTCATCGGCGGACTGCGCTGGCTGAGTATCGCGACATTGCTCCTGAGCGGAAGTCTATTGCTGACAACTCCGAGGGTTTTTGGTGGAGGAGCGCAACAAGAGGGGCGGCCATTCTCTCTCAAGGTGGACGTCGACCTGGTTATTCTCAATGTTGCTGTTGTGGATGAAAAGGGGGCCAATATCACTTCGCTGCGGAAGGAAGACTTTGTCGTTTATGAGGATGATGTCGAACAACAGGTCTCAGATTTTCTGCCCGTCGAAGCGCCGTTTAGCCTGGTGTTGGTTCTGGATACCAGCATTAGTACCCGCTCCAGCTTGAGCTTAATCAAGAAGGCCGCCAGTAATTTTACCGATCAGGTTCGTGCGTCAGATCGGATCGCGATTTCAGAAATTAACTCCTCGATTCGCGAGGTTCAAGGTTTCACGAGTGATCGCAAGAAGTTGAAGCAGTCAATCGAGCGCATCACGACTGCCTCAACAGGAGGGTCCAGGATTTACGATGGCGTGGCCGAGGCAGCGAAGCGACTACAAAAGGCAGAAGGAGGTCGTAAGGCGGTCATCATGTTGAGCGATGGGATGGAAAACTCCAGCCGGATACGGTTTGAGGACCTCCGCCGTTTGCTCGCTCAGTCTGATGTCGTGTTTTACCCAGTGACGATCTTGAACAAAGGGAGCCAAAAAGATCTGTTGGAGGATTTCATCAAGAAGGCGGACAAAACGAAAACTGAGCTTGCTGCCTACGTCGAAAACGCCAAAGCCAGCTTGTCGGTCTTGGAGGAAGTTTATCAGATTCAGACGGAGCGCTTGCAGGCGCTGACCGATGAAAGTGGCGGAAAGATCTTCCTGGTGGGTGACCTAGCAGATCTGGCTGAAGAGTATGCGAAAGTTGCCCACGAACTCCGCAACACTTTTAGCTTGGCTTACTATTCCAGGAATACCGATCGTGATGGCACCATGAGAAGAATCCGCGTCGAGGTTAAGGACCCACGCTATCGTGTTCGTACTCGGAACAGCTACTTTGTGCCGAAGGACTAAGCTGTCCCTGCACGATGATCTGAATTCGAGGGTCGGCGCTTTCGAGACTTGAATTTCTCTCGCAATTCGTACGCTGCAACTTGTTGGGAAGTTTCATCCCAGCCTGCAACCGCTGGTACTTTCAGATGGATCGATGGCTCAGGCGTCCAATCTATCTGGAGATTGGACGTTTTCCAGAAGTGCAGCGGCAGGAGGCCGCTGCTTCCTCTGAACGCCCTGGAAGGGCGCCAGAAAGTAGCCCACAGGGCAAGCGAGAGGCAGGAGCGACGGGACCGCCGTCCCCCCTCGCGCCGCCCTGGGTCAGCGTTCCGACCGATTCTTCTCCTCTCCCCCCGAATCGCCCGCCTTTGGCGATTCGGGGGGAGAGGTCGGGAGAGGGGGGCCGTTCGTTGCCGAGTGGCGAGTCTCGCGTTTTCGTTGTTGTCTAAACGTTTCTCGGCATGAAGCGTGATTTTCGCAAATGAGCAAAGTCTTCCCCCTCACCCTAGCCCTCTCCCCCAACACCAAACACGTGTGGGGGGAGAGGGAACAAATGGTGGGGATGCTGACCCAGGGCGCCGCCAGCGGGGACGGCGGTCCCGAGCTCCTGCCGCTGGCGGCGCCCTGGGCTACCGTCTGACGCCCCGGTGGGGCTCTATAGGGAAGAAGCGGCCTCCTGCCGCTTCACAAACGTCCAATCTCCAGATCTATGAATAAAGGATGAATGTCTCTCTTCCCAACGTCTCTTTGTCTCTCCTCCTGTTCTTTCCCCTCACGTTGTTGCTCTTCGGGCAGTCTGCCACAAAGAAGAACGACGACTACAAGCTAACCGTCAGTGTGGATCTCGTCGGAGTGCTGGCGACAGTGACCACGGGAGAGGGAGCCTTGGTGTCCGGCTTAAAATCGGAAGACTTTCACATTTACGAGAATGGGCAGCTTCAGGAGATTGTGGTTTTTGCCAAGGAGGCAGACCAGCCGTTGCGTCTTTGCCTGCTCTTTGACAGTTCAGCCAGCATCGCCTCGGAATTGAAGACACAACAGGACGCCGCTATCGAATTCTTGCAGTCCATTTTTCGCCCACGGATCGATCGTGTGTCCATCTTGCAGTTTTCGGACGAGGTGGAACAGCTCCAGAAATTCGGGAGCCGCTTGGAGTTGCTCAACCGGGCCATTCAGTCGATTAAGCCGGGAGGCGGCACTTCGCTTTACGATGCGGTGTCTCTGGCTTCAGAGAGTCTCTCAACGCAGGCAGGGAGGAGAGTGATCGTGGTCGTCTCTGATGGTGAAGACACAACCAGCCATGTTTCGTTGCATGAATGTTTGAGGACTGCCCAGAATTCAGAGGCAGTGCTGTATGCCTTGGTCGTTCAACCCATCAAAGGTGAAGTTGGGCGCAATCTAGCCGGGGAACACACGATGATTTTTTTGGCAAACAGAACCGGAGGACGCTTCTTCAAAGTCTCTTCGGCAGAGTCACTGCGTGCTTCTTACGTCAGTATCAGCGATGAGCTTCGAACTCAGTACTATTTGGGCTACTACTCCAAGCAAAAACCAAAGGGCGGAGAATTCCGGAGGATTGAGGTCCGTGTGAGCGAGCCCAATTACACTATCAGAGCACGAGAAGGCTATTACCCCCGCAAATAAGGCTTGCTTCTGAGGAAGTGACGGAAGACGAGTAGAGTAATTCCTGAACAACAATACCAGGGTGGCGCACACATGGCGCAGTTTGCCATGTGTGCGGCGACGGATCGCAGACATCGCCGAAGACGCGATGTCTGCGCCACCCAGGTCAATCTGCAGCGGTATTTCAAAATTGCCCTACTAGTGAGTCATGAGTAAACAATATAATTGATCCCCAGACGGTAGGCCGAAGAAGAGTAGTTCTCCGGATAATAGGGAAGATCGGCCCATTCCCAGGCATCTTCCAAATCTGAGTTGAAGTTGATCATTACCATCAGGCCGCCACGGTCGTCGAAAATGCCGCAGAGCTTACTTCAACTTTGGGGTGCGTAGTAGCCGGTTTTGGAGCGCACAGACAAAGATGGCAAGCCTTTTGGTGGATTCAGCTTCACTTTGATTTTGCGCCACCGGCCGTCTTTGGCAGGGTTCGTTGACGAATACCCCAGAACATACTGGTTCTTGAGTTCGAGAGCAATCTTCACACAAATGTCTTCGAGCTCATAAACGGAGTTCGGGAAGTATGCCTTCCCGCCGGTGGTCTCGGTCATTTCTTCCAGCACGCCGCGGCCACTGCGTCCCTGCGAAAAATCAGAATAATAAGAGTCCACAATGCCGATCGCGTACATTTGCGTGTCGGACTCTTTCACCGCGTTGCGAACGTTCACCAAAGAGTAGCGGCTGCGCGTGTCCTCGCCGTCGGTGATCAGCAGTATGGCCTTTTTCGGATTATGACCATGCTTCATTTTTTCTAAGCCCAGGTAAACTGCGTCGTATAGCGTAGTGGACCCCTTGGCGCGTGCGAAGGCCAACCGGTTCTGAATCTCGCTAACATCGGAAGTGAACTCTTCCTCGACTTTGGGCTGGTCAGCGAACGTCAGCAGGAAAAACTCATCTTCGGGATTGGTGGTCTTCAGGAACGCAACCGCAGCGTCCTTGGCTCTGGCGATCTTGTCTCCCATGCTGCTGCTGACATCAAACAGCAGTCCAATCGAAACCGGGAGGTCTTCGGTGCTGAACTGCGAGACTTTCTGCTCTACCTTGTCTTCAAAAACTTTGAAGTGATCTTTTTCCAGACCCGTGACGAACCGATTACCCGGATCTGTCACCGTGGCATTGACCAGAACCAAATCAACATCCACTTTGACTGAGGCCGTGCTGCTGTTCGCGGGAACCTGGGGATTCGGAGACGTGGGAGAGTTTTGAGCGAAGAACCGACAGACCAGTACCAGGCAAACAATCGCCATGATAAGAAGATAAACGAGTGAGAATGGGTGGGCTCGACAATCGTCTTTCCGCATGGCAGTACCTCCAAGGAAAGCTCAAGACGATCTGGTTGGTAATGCTTTGTATCTTTGGACAGCGATCAAAAGGGCGAACACGCAAATGGACTTTTCAATTATAGCCCCTTGGGCGACGGCGTCAATTGAGAGCTTTTGTGTATTTTGTGTCATCGTACCAACCACTGGCATAAGCCACTAGCCTGTGGGCACTGATTCCTTTCTTTCTTGCGCCCAGCCTACCTCGCGGCGTCTCTCGCTGGTTAACCCAGGGTTTCGCTGCGCTGCACCCTGGGCTATGGTCCGCCGCCCCCTCCGGGGCGGAAACACGCGCCAGGCATGGCTTTTCGAGTTTAGCGACAGGAACTAGTCTACCTTAGGCCCGTATCGCTGAGATCTTTTTGTGTTCCCGCGCTATTCCAATGACCAGCAAGAGCCAAAGGATTACGAGAACGATGTTGGCGAGCGCAAACGACTGGATGCTGAAAGCCAACAGGCTCCCGATAAAGACCAGAAGGGCCGAAAGCGCATCCCCCGTTCTCCAGAAGAAACTGTCGATCGCGGTCTTGGCTTTGTATTTAGCTTCACGACTGGTTGGCAAAAAGAGCGCTTGGCGCGTGGTATTTTGGATGGAGTAATCGGTGCTGTTTTCCAGAATCTTGCCAATGCGGATAAAAGCGAGCAGCGGGAAGAAGGCCATCACCGTGTAGCTGCCCAGGGCGATCAGTGGAAGGAAAAAAAGCGCACCCCGAACGCCCACATATTTAAGAACGCGCGAGACGACGAACAACTGAAGAAGCGCGCTCAGCAGGTTAACCCAGAACTGGTAGTTGGCATAAAAGGTTCCGATCATTTGCTCTTCGCTCAGTCCGCCGGTCTGACCAGTCGCGACCATCTCAGTGACCAAACGCGAGACTGTCTTTCCCAGGATGAATTCACCGGTGGTGTTGACCAGGTTGAGCACCAGCATCATGAAAGCAATCAGCAACAGGTAGTTGTTCTGTATGACTAGTTGGAATCCGCCTGCTTTCCCTAACGGATTCTCAAAGGGCTGAGCCTCACGGCCGGCCGACGCTTTTGTGGAACCTTTCGAAATCCGTTGCCTCTCTCGCTGATTAATCGTGTTACAGACAAACATGGCAACGGCCAGGAGACCTGCGCCTACCAGCATCATCAGGTAAGCACCCAAGGGCTGAAACAGCCAGCCAGCGGCCCTTGCCCCAAGAACAGCCCCCAGCGAACTGCCAAAGCCGACAATCGCAAACAAACGCTTGCCTTGCTCCTCGGTGTAGACATCGTTCGCAAAAGCCCAGAACTGGGCAGTGAGCATCAGGTTGAAGATGCCAATCCAAAGGAAGAAAACGACACCCAGCGGTATTTGGACCAGCGCCAGAAAGTAAAAAAGAATCAGATTCGAAATGAAAAACAGAGTCATGCCGTTGATCAGCCAGATGCGCTTCACCCGGCTGGCAAACCGGCTGTAGGCTGGAACGATAAAGAGAAGCAGAAAGGCTATAGCGGCCCCCGCATAACTCTTAATCTCCGCACCTCCCCCTTTTAGAATAAGAGCCTCCCGAACGGGCTTGAGAATCGAGTAGGCCGTCAACACCAGGAACATATTCAGCATGAACAGCAGGGCCGTTGTTCCCTCGCCGGGAAGAACCTTGGCGAAGGGACTCAATAGACGGTCAACAAGGCTGCTGCCTTCCAGGGAAGGCTCAGAACGACCGGCTGCAGGGATATCGATACTATCAGCCATGTGCGGACCTTTCGTTTGGAATGATTGACAACAACTCGGCGCATTATAGGCTCTTGGCGGGGCAAATGCGAGACAGGCGTATGACAGACAGGCGTATAACTGCAGCAAAGATCCCCTCGGGCATCAACGAGGGTGAGCCATCCCTCCTCGTCTTCTCTTCCCTCAACCAGTGCGCGTCACTCAGATCTGCTATGAATGCGTCACCGCAGGAGTGAGTCTTTCAAGATGATGGCAGCGATGCTGAAATAGATTATCAAGCCGGTCACGTCCACCAGCGTGGCCACGAACGGTGCGGAGGAGGTTGCCGGATTGAAACCCAAACTTCGCAGGGCGAACGGCAGCATGGATCCGGCCAGGGTGCCCCAAAGCACGACGCCGATCAGCGCGAGGGCGACGGACAACCGGAGGTGTGTCGGGAATGTTGCCGTCCATGGCCTGCTGGGTCGTGTTTCGGAAAAACGCTGCCAGGGAGTAGAAGTCCTTCGTCGGGATGGGGTCAAACTTGTGGTCATGGCAGGTGGCACAACCGACGGTCAGGCCCAGCCAAACTGTGCCTGTGGTATCGACGCAATCCTTAGCGTACACGGCCTCGACCTCTTCGAGGATGACGCCGCCTTCATTGGTGGTAGTGTTGCAACGGTGGAAGCCTGAGGCGATTTGCTGATCCAAGGTACGGTTGGGCAGCAGGTCCCCCGGCGAGCTGTTCGATGGTGAAGCAGTCAAAAGGAAGGTTGCGGTTGAAAGCCTGAATCACCCAATCGCGGTAGGGCCACATCTCCCGATAGTTGTCCTGATGGATGCCGTGGGTGTCGGCATAGCGAGCAGCGTCCAGCCAGTAACGCGCCCGGTGCTCCCCCCAGTGCGGGGAAGCCAGCAGGCGATCGACAAGCTTCTCATA
>JAKEER010000703.1 GCA_022616615.1 Acidobacteriota bacterium | reverse complement strand
TTCCCGGCGCTCTATCACCTCATTACCCGCGAGCGTCTGACGGGTCGGTGCGTTGTCTTGGGAGTTGCCCGAAGTCAGCAGAGCGACGCTGATTTCCGCGCTCTGGCTCGCGACGCGCTGGCGGCCAGCGGGCTGTCGGCGGAGAAGATCGACAACCGCTGGTGTGACGAATGCCTCTATTTTCAATCTATCGGCAAGAGTTCTCGGGACGATTTCGAGCAGTTGGCCAGGAGAATCACCGACCTGGAAACGGCGCACGGATTGCCCGGCAACCGGGTCTTCTATCTCGCGCTGGGTCCCGAAGCGTTTCCTCCCACCATAACCGGTTTGGCGCAGGCGGGCCTGAACCACAGTCCCGGCTGGACGCGGCTGGTCGTGGAGAAACCCTTCGGACACGACCTGGCTTCTGCCCGGGAGTTGAACACGCTCGTGCATCGGTCTTTTCAGGAGTCGCAGGTTTACCGGATCGATCACTACCTGGGAAAGGAAACCGTGCAGAACCTGCTCGCCTTTCGCTTCGCCAATGCCATCGTGGAGCCGTTGTGGAACCGGGATCGCGTCGAGAGCGTAGAGATTACGGTGGCCGAAGAGCTGGGAGTCGAGCAGCGCGCCGGCTACTACGACCATTCCGGCGCCCTGCGCGACATGGTGCAGAACCATCTAACCCAGCTTCTTACCCTCACCGCCATGGAAGTGCCGGCGGCCTTTGAGGCCGACGCCATTCGGGACGAAAAGGTGAAAGTGCTGCGTTCCGTACTTCCTCTCCGACAGGAAAACGTGGTCTGGGGACAGTATGGATGCGGAACCGTGAACGGCAAGCAAGCTCCCGCGTACCGGGAAGAGCCTGGTGTGGCACCGGACTCTCAAACGGATACCTTTGTCGCGCTGCGGGTCGAGGTAGCCAACTGGCGCTGGCAAGGCGTCCCGTTCTATCTGCGTACGGGGAAACGACTGCCCCGCCGCGTGAGCCAGATCGCCATCAATTTCCGCTGCCCGCCGACGACCTTCTTCCAACCGTTTCATTCCTGCGCCGCCAGTTCCAATGCGCTGGTCATCACGCTGCAGCCCGATGAGGGATTCGACCTCCACTTTGAAGTCAAGGCTCCCAGTCAGCCTCCCTCGCTCCAGACTCACAAGCTTCATTTCCGCTACGCCGAGGTTTTCGCCCCCCTGCCGGAAGCGTATGAAACATTGCTTGGAGACGTCATGACCGGCGATCAGACCCTGTTTGTGCGCGACGATGAAGTGGAAGCCTCCTGGCAGCTCTACAGCCCTCTGCTGGCCGCGCGGGGTCCGGTGAAACCCTACCCTGCCGGTACCTGGGGACCCCCGGAAGCGGAGAAATCTTTCCTCCGAGGCGGTGCCTGGCGGTTGCGATAGGGCTTTCATCAGCCACTCTTCTTGGATACCTGGGTGGGGTGTCCAGTTTTAGCGGGGTGCACTACACACATGATGTTTCGCTGTGGTCTTTGCAGTTGGTTGAATCGTCACCTCCATCTTACTTTCACCGCACTTCTTGCAATACAAGACCTCCCCGTTCTCTCCTCTCCATGCATATGCGTATTCGTCTTGCTGCATTCTCGTCCCACTGTCTATTCTGGGCTTGTGTTCTGTCCCCGAACATCAAGTTCGACCGCATATACTAAAGCATGTCCCGTTACAACGACGAAGCCAACCGAGAGGCATCACCATGAACAACGAAAACGCGGAGAAGGTATCATCGGAAGAATACAAGGAGATCTCAACATTACTTGCACAGAAAATTGTAGAACTTGTCAGGAGCGCGACCGAAAAGGGCTTGCAGCTACCCCTGGAACTTCACGTAACGGGCGCTGATGATGACATCGTTGCTCAGGCACTTATCCATGACGACGGTACGGGACGTCCTAAGCTCGACAGGTTGAACATTGATCAGCCGCTAACAGCCGTGTTTCCCGTGACAGCTACGCTGAAGGACAAGAACGGAGAGTGCCTGGAGATTACCTTTACTCGAGCAAGCCTCCAGTAGGCAGCCGGCCGGTGGCTGAGAACCTGGAGGTGGCTACCGTGTCGTCCCTCGGTCAATCTTCGCCGGGCTTTCGTCTGCTGTGTACCTGCCGTGTACCTCACTTCGGTGCTTCCGTTGGATTCCAGAACTCGTCCAGCGGCCTGAGATCAGCCTCGTCAAGTTGTAGGACCCATTTGGACCAGCTTCCAACGCACACACTGTAAGGTTCGCCCAAGTACGAGAGCTCAAGAGCCACGATGCCGAAATTGCGGAACTCATCCCACTCAAAGCTAAGTTGATCACTCTTGTCGTTATTGATCGTTTTTTCTGCGGGGGATTGGCTTGCTGCTTCCACGCGCCTGTAGGAAAGCAGTATGGGATCAACGCGAGTCTGTAGTTTCTGCAGTTCGCCAACTATCTTCTCGGTTGCAGGCAGGGGATCACCAACGCGCAGAGAATCCAATGCATGACTCAAGGCAAACCATCGTGCTAGGTACTGTTCAGGGTCAAAGTTCTCAATCGTTTTCTTACTGTACCACTGCTCGCCAAAAAAGGCCGAGACCACGTCCAGTCCGAGAATTTCCTGGAAGTGGCCGAGCTGCTGAGCATGGTGAAGGAATCCAAACCTTCCTGCTCCACCATCGTCGAACAACCCGATCGAGGTCGAGTCGGTATACTCAAAGTATTCTGTACGCCGCTTCTCAAGCAGGTCTGAGCCGTCAATGTATATATCCAGTTGTCTCATTGCTATGGCCTCCTCTTTTGCGTTTCATTGCTTGCAAAGCTCCTCAGTAGAGAGGACAAGACATCTATGGGACATATGTCCGCGAAACTTGGGAACAACTTGGGAACATTAGCCGCCAAAAACCATGCAAAATCGTGATATACGACGCAGGAAAGAGCTAGACGAGACAACAACATAGCATTCCTTGGGTTATCCGTTGGTTCCTGGTTCGAATCCAGGCGGGCCCACTGTGCAACCGAGCTCTAGCCGAACTTGGCGCCGCGCTCGGCCAGCAATTTCCTAAGAATAGAGC
>JAKEER010000702.1 GCA_022616615.1 Acidobacteriota bacterium | reverse complement strand
GCGTGATCCGTATAGAGCCCCATCAGGGCGTCCGAAGGTAGCTCAGGGCAGAGCGAGCGGCAGCAGCCGCTCGCGCCGCCCTGGGTCGGTGTCCGCACAGTTTTTCCTCCCTCTCCCCCACAGGTTTTCTGTGTGGGGGAGAGGGCAGGGGTGAGGGGGTTGAAAGTTGATTCAGCTCTCAAACCCGCGTCGTGACATATACCAGACTCCGCCGGGCAAGCCATCCTTGTTCACCGGCCTTGGCTCACTTAAGAAAGGAACAAGATTATGAATTCTGACGAACCCAGTTCTTCACCGAATGAAGGTGCACCCTCCAACCCAGAAATGATTGAAGAGTTCGGTGGAGAGCCTCTCAAGGGCTCTGGATTTGAAACCGACACACCGAACTCCGACTTTGAATGGAGGGCCGACAAGTGAGGCACGATTCAGAAAAACCCAAACGGGACCTGCGCCAGGAAGTCACCGACGCGATCATCGCCGCCCTTGAGAAGGGAGCTGCTCCTTGGCAAAAACCCTGGGAAGCCGGCGCTCTGGAACTTCCCTCCAATCCCACCTCTGGCAAACCATACCGGGGCGGCAACGCAGTTCATCTCATACTTGTAGCCTCCAGCAAGGGCTTTGAAGATCCTCGCTGGCTCACGTACAAACAGGCACAGGAAAGCGGCTGGCAGGTTCGCAAAGGAGAGAAAGGTACCCAGATCGAGTTTTGGCGGTTTCCTGAACGGAGCAAGTGTGGTGCTGACAGTCTGGCAGAGCAAAATCCAGAGCAGTCCGACAAATTTGTCTGTCGCGTCTACACAGTTTTCAACGCAAACCAAATCGATGGCATTCCGCCTCATTCGCCTCGGGTGCGCCAGGAATGGGAAGTGGCTCAAACAGCCGAGTCCATCCTGCAGCACTCTGGTGTCCGGATCAGCCACGACCAGGCGGATCGGGCCTTCTACAACCGACTATCAGACACCATTCACCTTCCTCCCAAAGCAGCGTTCAAGACTGCGGGTGATTACTACGGGACAGCCCTCCATGAAGCAGCGCACGCCACGGGACATCCGCGACGTCTCAATCGGGAGACCCTAAATGAAAGCTATCATTTCGGAGACCTCAACTACGCAAAGGAAGAACTCCGGGCAGAACTGGCCAGCGTCTTCCTCATGGTGGAGCGTGGCATTCCTCACAACTCCGAGCGGCACGCGGCCTACGTCGGCTCCTGGGTAGACGCCTTACGCGACGACAAACACGAAATCTTCCGCGCCGGTCGCGATGCCCATAAGGCTGCCGATTTGTTGCTTGCGTTGGAGATGGAGAACTCAATCGACGCGGCTCTCGCGTCAGTCGGCAAATCCCCTGTGGCGACTGAACCGCTCACCGAGCCCGCCCGAGCGATTGCCATTTCGGGGCAGCCGGACAGCCGATCGAATTCGAGAACTATGGAAGTGGAACTCTGAGGCGATTCCCGTTCAATCGCATTCCGGCGAAGGCCACTGGAACTCCGAAAGAGGCCGGCGTGGCAGATCTCTGTGCGAAAGCCAGACTATTCGGCTAGATGATGGTTCAAGAACAGAAAACGTCAAGACCGTTGCTTTGAAAACTCGGCAATTGATAACGACGGGTCTCTGAGGTTCACAGCTTCCTCAAATATGTATCCCGGGCGTCAAGCACTTTCTTCCAATCAGCTTTCAGGGAAGCCAGCGTAGGTCGGACGTTCAAGGTCTCCATTGGTTGAGAGTGAGATCCAATATGGCGGCAGCAATCTTCGTAAATCGGGTAGATGGTAGAGACGGCATTGTTTAAGCCATCGAAATTAATGTTTGGCAGCCTCGTCATCATCACGTTTGGCTGATATCGCCGCGTGACTCCCTGCAAGAGCTCCTGCTCCACGATTACTTCGCAAACGTTTCTAATCAGTTCGTATGCTTTCTCCACCACCGCAGCCTGGGCTTCGCCAGATGATTTCTCCGCTGCCTGGACAAGACTGTTGATCCTGCCTTTCAGATTGGAAACGGTGTCGGAACGCGGATGAGTTCCTTTACTCACGATACCGATTCGATCTCCGTCGCGGGTGACATCGTAATACGAGCAATCCTGTGGTCGCTTCTCAAACTTCGAAAGCAGTTCAGTCGCAAACCAAATATTGTGAGTGAACACAATCACTTGTCTGGTCTCGCTAAGCAACGCGATCCTATTCACTACCTCACCCATGCGCTTATAGTCCAGGCTGTTGATCGGATCATCGAAGATCACCGGTGCAGGTGGTTTGAGCATCGCTTCGGCGAGGAAGTCAGCAAGCGCGATGACCTTTTGTTCGCCTTCCGATAACACATCACTTGGCCGATGATCGGCTGCCACGGACTTCTTTCGAGTGACCTTGCCCTGACGTCCAGGAAATTGCAGCGTAACCTTCGGCGCACGGAGTCTCTGACATTCTTCCTCAAAGCGCCGCTCAAAATCGCGGTTTAGAAGCTGCTCACTTGCAACTTTGGAAGTGTCAGTCAGCGAACGCAGTAGGCCCTGGAACTTACGTTGCTGAATCTTGGCTTTATCCACCCACTTGGCCTGCTCAACCGCCTTCTCAATCTCCGGGATCAGCGCCTGCAACTTCAAACGGGATTCGATGTCTAGCACAATCGCTTGCCGTTCGCGGAGTGCCTCCTCCCTCTTGTCCCGCCGCTGTATCAGGTCCCTGACCAACGAGCTGTCGTGTTCCTGTGCATCCCGAAGGAAGTTCAATACGTTTTCCGTTGTGGTGACCTGATCTGGCCAGTTCACTGGCTTTCCCGATTCGACGCAATCCTTTGCCGTTTTCGCCGTTGCCAGGAAATTCCGCAGGAGCGTGGCCTGCGTTGCGTTGAATGGCCCTCCATTTTCCAGAACCTCGTTCAGCCGGCGCTCCAAGTCGGCGAGGTCAACGTTCTGCCGGAACGGGCGCCGGATTGTCTCGAGCTCGCGCTCAGCCCCATCCAGCTCAACGCGAAATGCGTTATTGCAGTAATCCCTGTATTTCCTGAGGAGATCCAAAGCTTCCGGAGAAAGCGGCTGCCTGCAATAGAGGCACTCGTCGCCGGTAACCGGATATGCCCCCTGTCCTTGCAGACTCTTGACATAATCTTCCCCGGCCTGAATGAAGCGCCACCATTCATCCTGCAGCACACCAGGAATGGGGAGGCCCGCAAAGGATTCCTGTGTCGCTATTTCATACTCCCGCTGTGCGCGCCGCAGGCGATCGATTGCTTTCCCATAGGTTGCGCTGTCAAAGCGTCCAAGCACAGGAAAGGAGCGAAGCAACGCCTCCAAATGCTGCTTCAATGTCTCGGCAAGCCGCAACTGTGCTGCCGGATTTGTTGTTTGGAGAGCCTCGATTTCAGTCTTGAGTGTGGGAAGGGACTCCCGTTCCTGTTCGGGGACAGTCGCAAGCCTCTTTAACTCCAAGAGATCCGTCGCCGCTCCTAGTGAATCGATGAGCGGATACACTCGGCTCTGGCGGTCGAACTGAGCCAGGAAGGGATTGTCGCTTCGCCCTAGATCCCGAATGCTTTGATCTAGGCGGCTACGAACATCCTCAATTCCTTGCTGCACAAGGGGAAAGCGGGAGAGCTCTCCCGGCGTGTAGACGTAGTTGAGATCTCCATCCACGTGTAGTGCGGTTGCTCGAGAATCAAAAACATCAATCCGGTTGAACGGAGCGATTCCAGCCTCATCCTTCCAGATCACTTCCGGTTGCTCGTCCTGTCCAAGCCTGAATGCAATTTTCGCGGTCGGAGGTCCCTTCACCAGTCCGGGCAGGGACACATCCGGCAGTACTGACTCAGCGGTGCGCACCGCCGCGGCCTTCTTGAGCACTCGAACATAGCCGGTCTTCCCACAGGCGTTCTCACCAAAAACCACCGTGAGCTTGGGGTTGAATTCAAGTGCCTGTCCCGGTGTCAACGCGTTAACGTTCTCGAGCTGGCGCAGCCGAATCAGCGCCAAGCCCGTGCTCGCATCGTGGATAGAGCGTTCATCGCTCAGCTTGGAAAGCTTTACTGACTCGCCCGGGATGAGGCCCTTCTCGCGCAAAAACGTTTCATACACCGCATCTACCTGAGTGGCGATCACAGGTTTTTGGGTGACAATGACCTCCGACACAAGTTGCCTGACCCAAGCGTCCTGTTGATTCGCCCATTCCACAAGCAATGACCGTAGCGACGGAGGGCCTATCGGCGTGATAGGAGTACGACCCATGACTATAAGGTTCCTCGCGACTCAGGCGCCTCTGAGTTAGCTCTGCGTCAGTCAATCCATGCGGTCGGCTTTTGCAGATTAATCTTGTTTGAACGGCACCGAAGTCGGTACCTCCAACTTTCCTACTCAGCCGCTTTCCATACCTTCTCACCTGAGGTGTTAAGGCGACCAATTCGTACGTCTGAGGCGATTATTCTATTCAGCCTGGTCCGAATTCTGTGCCCCAGCCTCGAAAATCCAAGCCTCAGCGCGGCCTTCCGAAGCAGGTCGTCCCGGTTGACCATCCCCCCGTCAGGTAGCAGACTGTGCAGGGCTTGCCGTATTTCCGCTGGAGAAAGGTCCTTGATCGTCCGCCACGCTCTCACGTCCCCCAGCTCCGGGAACCCTGACATCCCCTCAAGGACGGAATCCTCCTCACTGTCAGAACTGACATTGACGGGATCCTCCGGCAAATCATTCTCTTCGACGATACCGAGGAGGCCGCCCTGTTTCTCACTCCATTCTTCTCCCCCGTCTGCCGAAGTCCCAGATGGTGAAGACGAAGGCCGCCATTTCCGCAGGAGCTCTTCGGCTCGACGTATGACACGACTCTTCAATTCAAATTCAATCGTGGTCTCCATCTGGTTCTGACCACTATTACCTTCGGGCGGAATCTCCATGGATATGAGTCTCTCAATAACCGGCCTCATGGTCCGGTCGGGCTCACGAAAGAACTGACTTCCCCTAATCCGTACAAATCTCCAACCTAAGCGCTCAAGAATCGACTGCCGGGCCATGTCCTCGGGAAGCTTTTCGATAGGATGGAATCGGTCGCCATCGCATTCGATGGCCAGCCGCCTGCCGGCACCTTCAACAACTAGATCAATTCGGTAGTAACCGACTTTCCACTGAGGATGAACGCGATAACCCATTTGCACGAGTTTCCGGGCTACGGCCTTCTCGAATTCAGACTCAGTTCGCTTCTCCAGTTGTTCGATGGCCCTGATCAACGCCAGAGGATCCTCCGCGTATTCGATAAGACGGCGTCGCAGATCCCCTTCCTTTAGGTCACGGCGTGGGTCAATCGAGTGAACAATCCACATTTGATCTTTAGCCCGGCTGGCTGCCACATTGAATCGCTGTTTGAACAGCGCTTCCTGCCTGAGGCGCAGAGGACCTTCAACGCTCTTGTCCACCATGGAAAGAAAGATTACATCCCTTTCGTCACCTTGGAACTGCGATGCATTTCCGCACAGGATTCGGTGACGATATTCGAAGTTCTCAGGGCTCATGTGGTGGCGCAGGGTGCGCTCAATTTCCAGTGCTTGCTCGTCACCGACCAACGAGACGACTCCAAATGTCTTGTCTCCGTATTCCGGCTGCTCAGAAGCTGCAACTAGAAGAGCAGTGACCGTCCAGGCCTCTTCCGTGTTGACTTTGTCCTCTGAGCTGCAGCTTTGGACTCGATATGGGATCACATGGGGCTTTAGCAAAACTTGACTGGGATCGCGAAGCGGCTTTATCCGACCTTCGTAGGAGAGGTGGTTACTGAATTGAATGATTTCGGGCACGCAACGGAAATGTTCGAGAAGACAGAGCGTCCCCCCGAAGGACTGCCGCGCAAGGTCATAAACTGAGGTCTTTCCGTCGTACAGCAGCCAATTAGGAATTCCCTGCAGATGGATGTTCATCAGATTCTGAACTGTTTTCAGATCCTGCCCGACCGCTGATGGACTTACCTGCTCGTGGTCGCCCACAATGACGACCTTGCGAGCAAGATAGAAAGCGAGAAGGGCCATCACATCGCTCTGGCTTGCCTCATCAATAATGACGACATCAAACCGCGTCGTTGTAGGGTCAAAGCTCTCCGCCACTCGTGCGAGCGGCATGATCCACACGGGGACCGAGTCCTTGCATTGACTCATCAGACGATTCGCTTCGCGTTTCAAAATTGGCACTCGTACGCCAGTCCCCGCGCCGATTCTCCGCCACAAGTCCAACCAGCCCATGAGCGCTTGTTGCTGAGAGAGTTTTGTCCGCTGAAGTTGCGCCGCCCACGAGCTACGATCTATGAGTTCGACAGTGACTCTCTGCAGATCCTTCTCAAGCTGATTTGCTTTATCCTCTAGTTCTGGAAGAGAAATATTCCCTCTCCGTTCGAGCTCATCGTTAAGCTGACGCCACAACCATGCAGCAGCCACATCCCTGGGAGGTTCTCCGGCGCCATGAATTCCGGCTCGGCTCCGAATTGCCTCTGACCAACCGGGCGCAACAGCTTCGAGTCTCGTCAGCATACTCAATCTAGTGGCAAGATCGGACTTTCGATTGTGAAGGTCCATCAACCTTAAAAAGGACTCTCCGTAGTCTTCCACAGATGCTTTTGTGATTGCTTCCTTCAGTCGCAGTACCACATCGGGTAGGTTCTGGCCGCACGCTGAGCAGTCCACTTTTTGGAGATTCCGCTGTAGTATCCTTTCCAAGCTCACCCATCGAATGGCATTCAGGCGGGAAGTCAGAATGTCCTGCATAGGGCCTGAGATTGAGTCACGAAGGCGAAACAACTCGCCATATTTGGAAGGATTCGTGGACTGCTCCAGCAAGAAGGTGTCCCAAATGAAACCGGTAGACTCAATTTCCTTTTTGATTGGCTCCCAAACTTCAGCATACCAACGGAGGTGAGATCGGACTGTCGTGATGAACTGGCTGCATACTTGCTCTGGGCATTCACCAAAATCTGCTGACGCTGGTGCCTTTAAGCGGGCCATTTGGCGATCCCAGCGGCTCGTGAGTTCCAGACGAGCAATTTGCAGATTTGCAAGTGTTCTGAGCGAATGGAAGTGTTCGATCACTGTGGGCTCTCCCGATCCCACTTTGCATTCCCGAATTACTTGCCGCCATTTTGGTCGTGCAAAAAAACTGAGTTTTCCGAGCTTCCCTCCAGCTTCGAGGTGTTGAACAATTTCCCCCATGACTTGATACTGTTCTTCCAGGGAGATACCAGGGGAAAGCACAGGCCCAAACCTCAACAGGGATTCCTGTGCTTCCTCAGCCTTTCGATTAACCTGATCGATGAGGGACAGCAGCTGGTCCCAAGGTTCTACGCTAGCCCCGCCTCTCTTGCCTGCCGTCATCGCCTCTAGCTGCCACATCTCAGCTGCCGAGATTTGCCCGGCTGTTCGCTGCAGACGGAGCGCCAATGTTCCCATCGACTCCACCAGATCCTCAGAAAGTTCACCTTGCCACAAGTCAGCTCGCAACGAGCGATCTACTTGGCTCAGTGAGGCCCTTTCTTGAACCAGCGACTCAAACTCGTCGGGAGACAAAAGGTCTTTTGGATTGGGCAGTGCGCCCGCCATCTCTCTTTCGTCGTCTCGTGACACAGCAAGGTTGCTACGATAGAGTTCTCGAACCTCTCTTTCGGACAAAGGCAATGGGATCCCTAATGTCACCGGACTAGGGATCCAGCCGTTTTGATCCTTTTCTCTGGCTACTTGTCGAGCAGCTTCTGACGGAGGGTAACTTTGACCGGAAACTACGATGTCCCAATACTCGTCCACTCTTGCGTTCAATATCTCCCGTCGCAGCTGACGAAGTTTCCCAAGCAGCTCTCTTCGTTCTCGGGCAAGTTCATCTGCCTGTCGCTGAAGCTGACTCGCATTCCAGCGCGATAATTGCTCCACAATTCCTTCAACGGAACTCTTCAGCAAATCGCGCCCACTGGCATCGCTGTCCAGCATACTCACACATAGTGGTCTCAATTCCTCAACGACTTGCGCTCGAAGCACACGAAGCGCTTTCGTGGTATGGCTCGTCACGAGAATGCTCTTACCCTGTGCGAGTAGGTGTCCAATTAGATTTGCGATCGAGTGAGTCTTTCCAGTTCCCGGAGGGCCTTGCACCAGCACAGCACCGTGTTGCTCCAATCTTTGCGCAATCTGAACCTGTTCAGGATTAGTGGGCTTGCTCAACAGGATGTCTTCGGGATGCGGTTCTGGTGTTGACTTCCCCGATGTGTCAGTCGTTGTCCCTTGGGTACCTAGGTTATCGATTCCGACTATTCTCAGCAGGGACGCGGGCAAGTCTTCTCGTGACGCTAAATCCTCAAGGATCTTTTCAATGGCCATGGCGAAACCCAAATTTCTTCTGCGCAGGAAGATAATCGGATCTCGTCCAAGCTTTGGATCATCGGTTTCCCTTGCCGGTGCACCCTCTTCACAATACTCTGCACGCGCAGACAATTGGGCAAGTAACCCTCGAAGGAACCCTGCGGTGCTGCCTCCCCCCAAAGGATGGTAATCAGCTTTTGCGAGTTCATCTTGGTAGCGCGCAATAGCTACCCCGTCGACCTCAGGCATCGACTGAAACAATGCTGAGTAGAGTTCTACAGGGGTTTCTGTTTCACTGAGCGTGAATTCCGGCTTCTGTGCGTCAAATGAAAGCACGAGGCGCTGAAGCAATATCGGGTGGTAAACGCTGCCGTCGGTGCGTCGCCAACTCAACATCCCATCACCCAGGACCAATTCGATACTCTCTGCCTCACGTTCAATGCGACCTTTGATCTCGTAGAGATGTTCGAAGACCTTCATCGCCCTTCGAGCAGGTCGCTCGTTCCGAGCCCATTCCTCTCTTAACCCCCTCCACTCCTCCAATGCCTGAACCCTTTCTTGAGCCTCTTCAAATCCAACTAACTTCGTCTGTCCATCAGAGCCAGGGCGGTTCTTTGATTCCCAAATGTGAATGCTTTTCTCCGGGTCTTCCCAGCCCTCCTTCAGCCATTCGGCAATACTCTCAGGTGGCTCAGGTGATCGAGTGAGCTTCGGACGCCCCACTCTCAAAACAAACTCAGGGCCATCAGTCCCGCGCCCCTCCTGCTCTTGGCTTACGACACCTCTCTTGACGACAGGATGATCCGGCAAGTCCCGGAACCAGATCGACCAGAGTTGTTCGTCGATTTCCCGCCTGGGGGGATTCCTATGCTGGTCGAGAGCCTGCAGGTAACGGAATACCTGAGTGATTCGATGCTTGCCTATTTGAAGACTGTCATTACCTGAATCTGCCATGACTCAGCTCGCGATTGGGAATTGGGTTGGGTACGGCAGTCGCTTGAGAACCGAGTGCTGCTCAAAGAATCTATTCGGACACGAGGCCGATTGACTGTATTTGTCAAACTTTCTCGAGACCTTCTGGAGAAACAAGATCAATCAGAGTGATTTGGCCATTTCGAGGTATCGGCAAAACGCATTTGCCAGTTCCATCTGGCGCGGGGACTTGCACTGGACGTTGAACAGATCAGGACTGGCAACGATCACCGCAACACAGCGCGCACGGGAAATCGCCACGTTCAGACGGTTCAGGCTGTACAGAAATTCCATGCCTCGGGGTGCGTCCTCGGGTGTCGATGTTGCCATGGAGTACATGACCAACGGCGCTTCCTGGCCTTGAAATTTATCGACGGTACCGACTCTCGCGCCAGCGGGAAGCCGGTCAGCCAAGGCGGAGACCTGAACGTTGTAAGGTGCCACAACCAGGATGTCCTTCAGCGTGAGCGGCCAGGTCTGGTCCCCCTTATCGGTCCAAGTGGCATCCCCCTGGAGAAGGTCCTCCACCAGGTTGGCAACCTTTTCGACTTCCTCAGGAGACTCACTCTGGTTTCCAGCGTGATGAACAGCAAGAAAGCGCAATCCGGTGCCGTCCAGTGGGCCGCGGCAGTTGAGCCGTTGCCTCCCGTTCTCTTGACGGGCAACGAGCCGACCCTCATAGAAGAGCTCTGATGCGAAGGCACAGATATCCGGATGAAGCCGGAACGTCTCAGCAAGGAAAAGCCCACGATCTTTCGCGATGGTCGGATGGCCGCTCAGCAAGTGGGAAAGGGCTGAGACGTCTGCTCCCGGCGGATGGACGCCGCGCTGCGGCT
>JAKEER010000701.1 GCA_022616615.1 Acidobacteriota bacterium | reverse complement strand
TGGCCGATCATTGAAAGATAACGCACCTGCGTGGCAATATCTCCAGATGACCTTGCTGATTGCAGCGCTTGCCCCACTTGTCGTTGGGCCTTGCCGCTGTCACCTTCCAGAAACGCGATGATCCCGAGTTCTCCGTTGGCGCGAGAAATCCATTGCCGCTGCCCGAGCTCCTGTGCAACGACCATCAATTCTTCCCAGGCTTTTTTCGCGGAGAGGGGGGCGATCTGAAGATCAGTGTACCCTTTCGCAGCGAGGCACCACAGCTTCAGATGAGGGTCGCTCGCAACGACCGGGTTGGCGAGCTGGGTGGCAAAGAACTCGGACACTTCAGCGTAAGGCATCCGCTCTGACTCAAACCTGATCCGGCCGATACGCGCGTAAAGCGCGTTCCGCTCATCCCCAGAAGCAACAAAAAGCTTCTCCGCTTCGGCAAACAGGGGACCGGCTTCGGTCCAATTGTCCAGCCAGGCGAGCGCTTCGGCCCGCTCAAGCAAAGACGTAGCAGTCTCCGGTGCTGCCATAAGGCTCAAGCTGAGTACCAAAATTCCGATCGCCGAAATCCAGCCAAACAACGCGGAGCGTGACATGGCAAGCTACAACCCCCTGACGAGCTCGACGGCCTTCTCAAGCTGATTGTCAACACCCGATCTCAGTGCTTCTGGAGAACAGAGCTCGACGATGTCGGGTGTGACACCCTTCCCGTCCAAGACCTCGTCGCCCTCCCAAAGACAAAAGGCACCGGTAGCAACCTGAGAAAACAGCCGTGGCCAACTTTGAAAGTGAATCCTCCAAGCAGTTCGCCGGCGGTTTGTGTCCCAAGAACCGGGGCCAGGTGGTTGCTCGAGACGAACCCAGCGACAATTTCGCTGGCACTGCTGGTGTACTCGTTGACCAGCAGAACCATGCGACCGTGGAAATGCCTGGGACCGAGTCCTTCGGTCATGTAGACGATGGATTTGTCGACTCGAGCATAGCGCAGAACGGTTCTAACGACTTCCCAACGGGTTGCCGGGATCTTCGTGTATCTCGGAAACGTCTGTTTGTCGTAAGTCTTACCCCGGCGAAGCAGCGTCCGGCTCAGGCTGTACGCTACCGGGACAGAATCCGGGGTGAAATACCCCGCGAGCCTGAAACACCCAACACCGCCGCCATAATTGCCGCGGAGATCCACAATGAGGCGGCGGCAGTCGGCCAGTTCCTCAATGGCTGTATCAAGTTGCCGGGAGATGTGGAGGCCAAAGGGCCCACGAAAGAAGGTAACTCTGATCACTCCAATATCAGGACCGATCCGCTGGCAGGAAATTAGCTTGGGTAGACACATTGGGCGGTGTCGGTGGTACCGAGGCTGGGGAATCTGGACGCCCGCTGTAATTTGTGCGCCGTCTTTTTTTTCAACCTTCAGCGTGTTCGGTTCTCCCATTCGGAAGCACAGCTTTGTTGGCGGGGTAACCGGATGTCCATTGACGGCAAGCAGGAGATCGCCTGGTTCCATTCCGGCTGCGTGTGCCGGTCCTCCTTCGAACACGTCCTGAAACATCCATTGGGTTCCTGCGGGCATGAATGTGGCGCAGATGGCGTAACGATCTTGGACCCGCTTGGCATCACTATGAAACAGGAGCGTGTGGCTGGTCCCAAGCTGGGCTAATGCCGAATTAAGCTGGTCCTCAAAATCCTCTTCAGACAAACCGGTCCCGGTCCGCTCGCGGATCTGATCGAGCGCGCTGGGCCAATCGGCGGACCGAGCGAAGCCGGGATTGAAGTGCTTTCGCTCAATGAGCACGAGTACTTTGTCCAAAATCTGGTGGCGCTGCGATTGAGTTAAAGGGGGCCTTACCATGCCCTCACCTGACCAAGAATTGATTTCAAGGACGTGGCAGGAGTTTACTTAAGTCCCAGAGAGGCAACCATGTTTGCCATATGTGGACCGATTGAGACCCAGTCCTCCCAGGTGCAAGAGAAATGGCCCGAAGACACTCTTATATAGAGGTGGGAAGCACACGATTTCGGACAGGCAAAAATCAAAATAGTTTGCCGAAAGGATTAACCAAAGCCTGGAGGCTTGAAATATAATAGCAGTAGTACAATAGTTGACATAAAGTAGTGATAGCTATAATATGGAGCTGCCATGGCGACTCCACTCAAAAAGCTCACTCACTTCTTTCAAACGCATCCCGTCTTTACTTTTGATGAGGCCTCCCAATTCTTGACCGAGCGGGGAACTGTCCATCGTGGCACCCAGAAGGCCCTGCTGAGCTATCACCAGAAGCGCGGTCGGCTGCTGCGCGTCCGCCGCGGCCTCTATGTCACGGTTCCGAAGGCCGGTTCCGCCAAACTCCACCGGCCCGATCCCTTCGTCGTGGCTTCCAAGCTCGCTCCCGACGCCGTTCTGGCTTACCACACTGCACTGGAGTTCCATGGGTGCGCCTATTCCTACTCGTACGAGACCATCGTCTTGACCCAAGCCCATCTGCGGCCGTTTTCTTTCCGCGGCCGTTCCTATCGCCCCCTCCCCCCGCCTGTGGTTCTGTTTCGCCAGCGGCAGCCCTGGTTTGGGGTCCAGACGATGGACTACCATGAATTGGCAGGCACTACGGTGCCGATGCGAGTCACGAGCGTAGAGCGGACCTTGGTGGACGTCCTGGACCGCCCGGTTCTAGGCGGGGGTTGGGAAGAAATCTGGCGCTCTCTCGCAATGATCGAGCGCCTTGACTGGGAGAGCCTGCTGGCCTATACCCGACTGCTCGGCAATGCGACGACCGCCGCCAAGGTGGGCTTCTTCCTGTCGCAACATCAAGAGGAGCTCCAGGCGCCGGGGCGGGTCCTGGAAGACTTAGCATCCTTGCGCCCGGGCCAGGTTCATTACCTCGACCGCCAGACGCGCACCCAGGACAATGAGCTCTCAGCACAATGGAACCTGGTGGTGCCGCGCCTGGTGGCCGGGCGTGCCTGGGAGGATCTCCCGTTGGATGACGTCCGCTCGGAGGACCAATGATCTTGGATCGTGACCAACTCCTGGCCGAAGCGGAACGGGTTGGTTTTGAAGGGCGAGCTTTGGAAAAGGTGGCTCGCCTGCTGCACTTGCTCGAACGGATCAACCGAGACGAGTATCTCACGAACCGTCTGGCCCTCAAAGGTGGCACCGCCATTCATCAGTTCTACCTCGAGGCGCCGCGCCTGTCGGTAGATCTCGACTTCAACTATCTGGGCTCTGCTGATCGCGAGGCCATGTTGGCCGAACGGCCGGAAGTGGAGAGGCGACTCCAGGAACTGTTGGTTCAGGAAGAGTACACGATTCATCGCGTCCCGGGAGAGCATGCCGGCGGCAAGTGGCGCCTGCGCTATGGCGACCTGTTTGGAACTCGATCCACATTGGAAGTGGATCTGGCTTACCTCTATCGAGTGCCGCTCTATCCTGCAGTGCGGAAGGACTCTTGGGCCGGGATCGGTTTCGGCGCCCACGGAATCGCTTTGGTCAGCTTTCCGGAGCTGGCGGCCGGAAAACTCTCTGCGCTCCTGGATCGCCAGGCGAGCCGCGATGTCTACGATGCCAGCCGGCTGCTGAGCACGCCCTTTGATCCCGTCACTTTACGTTGTGCTTTGGTGGTGTTGCGCGCCATATCGCGCCGCGATCCGCTGGACGATGCCCCCGAACGAGTGACGGTGGACCGTGACGAAGCACGCCAGAAGCTCTTGCCCCTGTTGCGCCAGGAGGAGAGAACCCTGCTGGATCAAGGAGCCGAATGGACCGATCAACTGGTCGAGTCTTGCCGGGACCGATTGAAGCCATGGCTTCCCTGGCGCGATCCGGAGCGGGAATTCTTGGTCCGTTTCCGCCGTCATGGGGAGTTGCTGCCCACCCTCCTGACCGACGATGTGGGCCTCCAGCAGCGCATCCTGGAGCATCCAGCCCTGCGGTGGAGACAGTTGAATATCAGACGCAGTGTCGATTCCCGACGGGGAGGAAAACCATGAACTCTTCTGATGGAAGCCTGGCGTCAGATCTAGTGGGAGGAAACGAGAGAAGCGCGCCTGGTGTCTCACTTGTGGTAGTGGATCAGCGCCGGCTTTCGTGGATCTTTCGCGCGAGTATCAAAGCGCCGATGGGAAGTGTCACGATGATGAACCAAAACACAGCATCTTTCTCCCCGGCAACCGAGGCACAGACGAGCAAGATAAGAAGAAGTAGGAACTGGAGCTGGATGATTCTGGCAATAATCATGGGAAGCCTCCACCCAATGAATGGACCCGAACCCTGTAACGGTCCGCGGGACCAT
>JAKEER010000700.1 GCA_022616615.1 Acidobacteriota bacterium | reverse complement strand
TTAAGGAGAAGGCAATTGCCTGCAGCCAGGACCTCAATCTCCGTGCCCATGAAGCAACGGAATGCGTCTTCCGGCGTGCAAACGATGGGCTCGCTGCGAACGTTAAAGCTGGTATTTACCAGGACAGGGCACCCAGTGCGCGCCTTGAACTCTGACAGCAGCGCGTGGTAGCGCGGATTAGACTGTCTGTGCACCGTCTGGATGCGGGCTGAATGATCGACATGAGTGACTGCAGGAATATCACTGCGCGGTACATGCAGTTTTTCGATTCCGAAAAGCTGCTGCTGAGCGACTGAAATAGGCTTCCTGTGACCTTTCTTGACATCGGCCACCAGCAGCATGTAAGGGCTGTCTGTGTCCAATTCGAACCATTCGGCTACATCCTCTCTCAATACCGATGGAGCAAAGGGACGGAAAGACTCCCTGTACTTCACCTTCAAATTTAGCAGCGACTGCATCGTGGGCGATCGTGCATCCGCTAAGATCGAGCGGGCGCCCAAAGCGCGAGGGCCAAACTCCATGCGTCCCTGTACCCAACCGAGGGCCTTGCCTTGAATCAAGGAATCGACACAGGAGTTCAACAAGCGGGTATCATCCAGGACGCGGAAATGAGCGCCGGCGGCGCGCAAGCGCTTCTCGGTTTCCTCCTGAGAAAATTCCGGCCCGAGATACGAGCCCCTCATCGAATCAAAGCTGTCATCGGGGCGCCGCGGCTGGTCTTGGAACAGGTGATAGGCTGCAAGTGCCGCGCCCAGAGCGCCACCCGCATCCCCTGCTGCAGGCTGGATCCAAATCCGATTGAAAAGCCCGTCCCGCAAAATCTTCCCGTTGGCAACACAATTGAGAGCAACCCCTCCTGCGAGACACAGGTTTTTTGCGCCAGTCTCGGCAGACAATGCCCGGGCCAGCCGTAAAACCACTTCCTCGACGACCGCTTGAATTGAGGCGGCAAGGTCCATGTGGCGTTGCGTGAGTGGTTCGCCCGGAAGTCGGGCTGGCCCATCAAACAGCCTGCTAAACTGGCCGTTCGTCATCTTCAAACCGGTGCAATAGTCGAAGTACTCCATGTTCAAGCGAAATGAGCCATCCGTCTTGACGTCCATCAGCTTGTCGAATATTCGCGACGCATATCGGGGAGTGCCATACGGCGCTAGTCCCATCACCTTGTACTCTCCCGAATTGACCTTGAAGCCCGTATAGTAGGTGAAAGCGGAATACAAGAGTCCCAAGGAATGAGGGAAATGAATCTCCTTGAGCAACCTAAGCGTGTTCCCTTGCCCGACGGCCACGGACGTGCTTGCCCATTCACCGACACCATCCATCGTCAGGACAGCGGCCTCATTGAAAGGTGAAGGGAAGAAAGCGCTGGCGGCGTGGCTCTGATGATGTTCAGTGAATAGTAATCGGCGGTCACAATCGAAATGCGAGGCATGTTTGCGCAACTCATCGCAAAGCAGCCGTTTTTGAAACAGCTTTTCCTTGAGCCAGAGCGGAATAGCGATTCCAAACGAACGAAGCCCACGGGGCGCAAAAGCGATGTACGTTTCCAAGAGCCGTTCAAACTTCAGAAATGGTTTGTCGTAGAACACGACATAGTCTGCCTCGTTCAGGCGCGCTCCCGCCTGGTCAAGACAGTAGTCCAAAGCATGATGAGGGAAACGGGCATCGTGCTTTTTCCGGGAAAACCTCTCCTCCTGGGCAGCTGCCACGATCTCCCCATCCGCAACCAAAGCTACGGCGCTGTCGTGATAGAACGCGGAAATACCAAGGATCCGCATTGAACTCTCTAGAAAAGTGTGTAGATGAAGGGCGCAACCGCAGAACCCTGGGTCAGCACTAGCAAAGCACCCAACAAGGCCATCATTACGAGCACCGGCAGCAGCCAGTACTTCTTTCGCGTCCGCAGGAAAACTAGGAACTCAGTTAAAAAAGACATCATCTTCCTTCCTCCAAAAATCGTGATGCTTGATTACCGTGCATCTGGAACAACAAGCCTACCGTTCTGGTGCGGAGCTTTGCGGCTCATAACCAAAACGAACCTAGCCCCTCTCTACGGCGGAACCGAAGTCGGAATCTGACTACCCTTACTGAATCAAGCAGGGGCAGCCGGAGGCTGCTTCGTGCCGCATCGCAGCCGCTGAAGGCCCGTGGCCCCGGCTTCCACGCCTCATCCGACGTGGCTTTTTGACGAGGTCGATGCTCCGCTGCCTTCCCTAAAACTGGTTGGTCATGCTCTTGGGTGGCGGGCCGGGAACTTCCCGTTGAATCCAGTAGGTTTCGGCCCTTGAGTCAAACCTCAGTCTGAGTACGTCCTTTCGCATCAAGCGCAACAGCAGGCTGGTGGGCATCACCACGCAAAGAAACAACAAACCGGTGATCAGGGGATTCATGATGCGGCTCAGCATCAACGCCAGCATGAGCCAATAGCGGTTAGGCGCCTGCAACAACCTGGGCCGAAACTTTGCAACCAGCAGCAGAGCCAACCCTGTCGACAGAGACGAGAGACGGAGTTCCCCCTGGTGCAGAACCGGCTGGAGCCCAATCCCCACGAAAATCACACCGAACAAGAAGCCAAAGGATTGCTCCGACGATCCTTTTACGCTTTCATAACTCGTGAAATGCTCGTGATGCATTCAAGCGACTTCCTCGTGGCGTCCACGAAAGAAACTATCCAACGAACACGTTTCATTACTCTCAATTGCGCGGCTTTCGGCCGCTACAAATGATGAGAGCTCCGAGCCGACGCAGCACCGGCAGCGGTTCAATGATCCCTTCAGCGGCCTTGGTGATCTGAAACAGCCAGTTGGGAAAATAGCGGTAGGTCAGAAGCAAGTGTTTTGCGCGAACTGCCGTGAACCCCGCCGACGCGAATGCGCCTTCGATCCCTTCCCTGGTGAAGGTGCGCGTATACGCCGGATGCGGAACCCCGAAAATGTGATCCAGAATGGTATCAACACCCCAGTAGAAAGGGCAAAACAGATTGGGAACATCCACGATCAAGACTCCGCCCGGCTTGAGACACCGCATGAATTCTGCCAGTGCGCGATCGGGGGTTTTGAAATAGCGAAGCGTGCACATGCTCACAATGCCGTCAAACGCACCTTCGTCAAAGGGCAGGCTTTGCCCATCTGCCTGAACAAACTGCTGGTGCGGGTTCTCCGCCGCTGCCCACTGCAGTTGCGCGCTAGCAAAATCCAAGCCGACAACACGGTACCCCAGAGCGACGAAGCGTTTGGTAAAGATTCCATCTGCGGTCCCAACTTCCAAAAGCCGCATTGAAGGCGACGGGGCGGGAAGTGCTTCCCGGAACATTGACATTTTACGTCCGGCATAGTGCTCACCGGCAGGATTTTCAAACGTGTGGCGATAGTTGCGAACCACCTCTTCATACTGTTGCCGAATTTCCTGACTCATCGCACTCCCTGGAGGCGGAACTGTTTGGCCATCTCGCACATCGTCACCAGGTGGCACCGGTATTTCAGGATAGTCAAGAGTTGACGATACAGGACCAGTTTCCTGGAAAGCGAAAGACGCATTCCTGGCTGCCGTTCCAGGCGCGCATCCAGACCATCTTCCGCCAATCCCAACAGTTCAATCGGATGAAGCTCAAAATTGAAAGGCTGGCGTCTAAACACAACCCACTCGAGACTGGCCCTGAAGAAACTCCATCCTGCTCCAAACAGAACGGTTCCTAGAAAGGGAATTCGAACGTCGGGGACTACACCGATTGGAATCTCCAGAAGACGCCGAGACCCTCTCTTCCAGGGCGTCTGGCCATTTGGATGATAGGGACGCGTTGGTGCAAAGGAAAACCAGGGGGACCCCATACCTGTTGTTGTCTCGAGGTTCCAGTTTTTCAGGCGGTGCTGCAGCTTGAGCGGCAGCAGGAAGAACGACGGAAACACCGAGGAGTCGTATTCATAGCCCCGGTCTTCGAGAATGCTCATGAGATCTGCATCGATATCCCACCCTGGGCTGCGGAACCCGGTCACTGGCTGCCCCGATAATTCCGAGAGGATCGGCTCAGCTTCCGCAATTTCGTTGGCTTTGATCTCTAAAGGCAAGCGCGTCAGCCGGAACGGATGGCTCAGGGTATGGTTGGCAATCTCATGTCCCGACTCTGCCAGTCGTCTGATAATTTGGGCATTCTGCGGATGGTTTCTGACGTCTTTGGCCACGACAAAAAAGGTGGCACGAATGCCGAACTCCTCAAACAGGCTCATGAGGCGAGGCATCGCCAAATCGTAAACCTGGTTGCCGTCGCACGCATTGATTCCGTAAGCCCGATAGTAGCAAGACACGACATCCACATCGACCGAGATCGACGCCAGAACCTTGCCGCTCTCTGAAGACTCCGCCGAAGACTGCGCTATGCGCTCTGTGAGCGTACTCGACGCTGGCTTCATTTCAATTGCCGGGTGCTTCGGTCATCAGAGACAGGAAATCGCGCATTCCATTCTCCCAGCCATAGTCCCGGCTGAGGACGTGAGGGTGCCAGACCACGCTGGCGGTTCCACAGACAGCCTTGATTTCGTCGAGCCAATACTTGAACGAACGATAGCGAGAGGCATCGTCCAAGCTCTGATATTGGTAGAAGTGCGAGTCCATCATAGCCAAAGGCACAATCTCAATCTGGTGAGGTCTCTGATCGGCATGCGACCATGGACGGATCCGCAGAGCACTACCACCACGAAAGCCAGGGCGATCATTGAAGCCGAAGCTGCCGTCCTGCCGCAGCCCCGACTCACTCTGTGCCCGCCATGTTTGCTGCAACGAAAACCTGAGCCAGTGCTGACGGCAGGAGATGACTGGCAGGTTAAGAACTGTCTCCAGCCTTTGCCGTTCTTGAATCATCAGGCGGGCATCTTTCCAGGCATCGAAAGACTGATGGAGTCCGATCGAGCAGCCTTGTTCGTGGAGCTCCCGCAGGGCAGACACCAGGCGAGGATTTTTCTCCACTTCGTAAGCTGGGTCGAATAGCATCTGTCTGAAACTGCGGCGCCATCCACCGGGTCCGCCGTAAACATAAAAGTGGCTCCGCACGGCATGCTGCTTTTCCAGTTCTCGAATTCTGTCAAAACTCCAGTAGTCTCCGCCAGCCAACGCCCAACGCAAACATTCCAATAGTTTTCGAGAAGACTGTCCGAACGCTCCTCGCAACAGAAGGAGGAAAGCGTGATAGGTGAGGAAAACCATCGCCTTCAGACGGATTGCCAATGTCTTTGAGATAGCATCCAGATCATGAGTCATCATGATCTCGTGCTGTGGCAGCGGTCCAAAGAGCTCCATTTCTCCTCTTCCGACCTCACGGGCAGCCCAGCGGCGCAAAAACAGGAAGATCCTGTTCACCCAAGCTCTTTCCCAGACCCGCGAATCGCAGGATTTCATCCGATAGGAGTACGAATGCGTGGGGCCAGACTCTTGTTCCCAATGAAACTCATCCCAGCAGCTCAGCATGAGGAATGCCGCTTGCCACCAGTCTGTATCCAAGTAACTTGGATTGCCGGATCCTGTCGGCCGTCCAACCACACATTGCGGAACCAGCAACTTTCCGCCTACTCCCAGTTCAGCAGCCCAGTCCGGTAGGGTGACTTCACCGTACTGCAATGGAGAGGAACGAGGTGGGGGTACTTCTCGAATTCTCAGGGAATCGAGCAGAGCTTTGTTACCTTGCCAATAGGGAGCCCCGCAGTCCTGCAAATACGCCAGCAAAGCTGAACGCTTAGGATAAACCGTCTCCATCGATAAAAACCTGATGCCAGAGTTCTAGGCAGAGCACGCCCCAAATCTGACGGCCGAAAGGGCGTTCTTGAGCGATAGCCTCTTCGATTCGCTCTGTTCTGAACAAGCCGCGACCCCGCGCTCTTTGAGATAACAGAGTGTCCAACACGAACTCGCGAACAATTCCTCCAGTCATCCATTCCTTGAACGGCACTGGAAATCCCATCTTGTTCGTTCGATGAAGTATGACCTGCGGAATGATATTTTTGACTGCCTGCTTAAAGATGTATTTCAACTCTCCCCTGCGAAACTTCATCTGGGGAGGCATGACGGTGACAAGGTCAACGATTCTTCGGTCCAGCAGCGGTACCCTCGATTCCAGCGAAACCGCCATGCTGACGCGATCTTCAACTTGAAGAAGAGCCGGCAGCAGGGTCTTCAGATCAAAATGCGTCATCTTGTTGAAATAAGATAGCGTCTTAGGATGGTTAAAAACCTGTTGAAACTCCTCGAAGATTCGTGCAGGGTTTCTTTGCGTCCAAACCTCCAACGTTACCAAGTCCTTAAGATCGGGGCTGCGGTCAATCAAGCGAAAGTAACGCTCATCCATTGGGCTGAACAATCCGTCTTTCCAGAAGCCCTGAAGCAGTGGTTGATAGGACCGCAGGATGGAGAGGTTTGGGACGATCGAGGAAAAGGTCACCACATGCTTTCCTTCCTCTTGCGTCCCGTAGATGGCTCCTTTCAAAGCTTGTTCCAGGTAACCCACCAAATAACGCACATACCCGCCAAAAATCTCGTCGCCTCCCTGCCCTCCGAGCACAACCTTGACGTGGTTGCTGGCTTCCCGGCTGACAACGAACTGCGGAAAAAGCCCGGGACCGGCCATGGGTTCGTCCATGTGATAGATGAGATCCTTGATTGATTCCGTGAATTCCCGGGCAGTGGGAACAATATCAAAATAAGTGGCTCCTATGGACTCTGCGAGGGCACGCGCGTAAGCAGACTCGTCATAATTGGGTGATTCCGTGAATCTGCCCGAGAAGACCGAGAGGCCAGTAGCTGCATGACTGGTCGCAAGAGTTGATACGACACTCGAGTCCAGCCCTCCCGACAGATAGGCCCCCACTGGAACGTCGCTTCTGAGCTGTAGACGTGTGGAATCAGACAGCAAAGCGAGCAGCCGATCAGTAAAGTACCCATCCGTGTGGTGGGTATCGATCTCGAAGTTTAGGTCCCAGTATCGAGTGATTGTGGGCGACGATTGACCGACTTTCCATTCCAAAGCGCACCCAGGTTCGAGCTTGCAAACATCCTCGAACATGGTTTCGCCTCGGAGACAAAACTGGAAGGTGAGATATTGGTGAACGCTCTGTTCCTTCACCCGCGGCCGAAGGTTCTCACAACAAAACAGTGCCTTGATCTCCGAAGCGAATACGAAAGCTCCTGACGCGCTCAGTTGATAGTAGAAGGGTTTGATCCCAAAATGATCTCTGGCGGCTAAGAGACGCCGCTCTCGTCGGTCAAACGCGGCAAAGGCAAACATGCCGTTTAGCTTCTCAAGAGACTGAAAGCCCTCGCGTGCAAATAGTCGCAACAAGACTTCGGTGTCGGAGAAAGTCTGGAATCTTTCGCCAGAGCGGATGAGGTCCTGGCGGAGTTCCAGATAGTTATAGATCTCTCCATTGAACACGATGACATATCGCCCATCTTCGGTCTCCATGGGCTGTTTGCCACCCTCCAGGTCGATAATTGCAAGCCTCTGGTGGCCAAAGACGAACTGCGATCCGGCCAAAAGCCCCCGGCCGTCCGGGCCTCGATGTTGGATCTTGTCCAACATCTTGCCGACCATAACCTGCGCACCATCCTGTGGCAAATTCTCTGAAACAATGCCAGCGATTCCGCACATTGGAAAATTGAAGGAAGGACCTACCCGAGTCTTAGCTTGAGGCTCGACTAGGCGGAAGCCCGGGTATAGGTTGGCTTGGTGGTTTGACTGGACCGGTATTCGCGGAGAAGCCGCTTGTACCCGGTTCTCCATCCTCCGAATGGCCAGTGATAGCAAATGACCAGAACCAGGTAGCCCAGGGCCGTGACACTTGTCACCATTTTGCTCACGCTTAACTTTTTGTCATAGCGCAAAACAAACGGAACCTCGGCAAACCTTGCGCCTAGCAGCTTCAGTTTGATGAGTTTCTCAATGGTGCAGGTGAATCCCAACCCCTTGAGCTGAATAAAGTCGTTTCCAAAGAAGCGGATCGCTTCTTTGATGATCCCGGCTCGGTAAGCTCTAAATCCACAGGAGTATTCTTTAACATCAGGAACCCGAAAGAGGATCCTCATGAATAGGTTTGCAGCGGAGCTAATGAAGGCCCGGTAGCGACTCACTCCTACCTGGCCCCCTCCCGGCTGAAAGCGGGAAGTTATGACCACATCATAGCCTTCATCAAGTTTGCTTAGCAGCCTGGGGAAATACTCGGGTCCATGGGTACAGTCGCAATCCATGCGGATCAAGACATCTGTGTCCGAAGCATGCTCTGCGGCCCACTCGAACGCATCGCGCGAAGTTTCTCCGAGCCCTCGATTGATCCGGTGATTGATGATTTCCAATGGGTGTGATTTCTGGAGCTCTTGCAAGACTTGGGCGGTCCGATCACGGCTGCCGTCGTTTACGACGACTATTCGGTATTGCTTCGTGAGCTCTCGGAGAGCCTGATCGATTTCGGGAAGCAGTTGAGGGAGGGAATCTTCTTCGTTGAAGGCTGGCAAAAGAACGAAAAGCATCAAGAGAAGTCCAATCTCCTCAGGGTTTCCTCAACGGTCTCCCCAGCTGCACCGAGAATCCGTTCTAAAGGCCGGAAATCTGTTTCTACGAGCCGACATTTTCACAACTCAAAGAATCGCTGAAATATACTGGGCTCTTGGGGTTTCCGTCAAACAAATTCATTGGCCGGCATCACTCTTGAGACGGTTCTTCCTAAGGGAAACAGACACGGATGGATCTTCCTCGCTTGAATTGACCGTCGCGTATGCCAACTAGGGTTTCAGCACGGTTTTGTACAGCAGGGCTGCCAGGATTCCGCCCAGCGGCGGGGCGACGAGGTAGATGCTGAGGTTAGCGAAGTTGCCAGTCATGATCGCCGGGCCGAGGGTGCGGGCCGGGTTCAAAGAGGCTCCCGTCAACGGGCCACCCATCAGGATTGCAAAAACCAGCGTCATGCCGATGGCGACAGGCGCGGCGTTTCCGGCCTTCCCACTAATGGCGGCGTTGAAAATGGTGTTGACGAGAAAGAAGGTGAGGAGCATCTCTACCACAAAGCCTTGAATTGGGGTGACGGCGGGCGCCAGCGTGGTTGCACCAAGTCCGGTGGCGGTCCCACCCAGAACCGAGCGCAAGGCGAAAGCTCCAAGCGTCCCGCCGATTAGCTGGACTACGATGTAACCTGCAGCAGTGGCGGCGTCGATCTGCTTGCCTGCCCACAGTCCGATGGTGACAGCCGGGTTGATATGCGTGCCTGAGATATGACCATAGGCGTATGCAAAGGCCAGGACCACGAGTCCGTGGGCCAGAGCGACGCCCACTAGGCCGCCTGCGCCGATAGCGCCTGCACCTGCGCCAATGAAAATGAGAGTGAAAGTTCCGATCAGCTCAGCAATCAACTTGCGGCTCATGATCTGTTCTCCCTGAAATGGCTTGGAATGTGAATTCTGGCGGGGCAAGCTATCATCAACGCCAGCGGAAAGTCAAACGCCTTAAAGAACTAACAGGTCTCGTCAAAGTCGGGAGCCCTCCCCTACGGTCGGGCTACTGAACGTATCCGAGGCTCAAGTCAGTAGCCCGCGCGTCAGCAAGGGCTCTGCCTCGACTCAACGACTTACGCGACTTTGACGAGACCCAAAGACCTAAGCCGGGCAAGCCGGAACAAAAATAGACCACGGGGAAGACGGGGGAATGGCCGTGGCTGAGCGCAATTGAACGCCGATCCTTTAAAGAGTTGAATTGTGAGTTGAGTCGTTGTGGAGCTTCTGCTCATGAGGGCCGCGCCAACCAGCACTCCCTGGAGTTCCCGCTGTTTGAAAAGGTCAATCCACAACGACTTCAGTTTCGTCTCCGCCGAACCTGACCTTTGGCGGTCGCGGAGGGAGATGGCAATGTTGTCTCCTCAGAAGCAATGTTGTCTCCTCAGAAGCGATGAAAGTAACGTCAATTTGTCGCCGGCCATCAACCTGGAATTTGATTGAGTTTGCCCCTGCTTGATGTAGGATAAATTACTGAATCGAATTGGAGAGATTCTTAAATCCAGGCAAGCCGTTGCGACAGTTCCAGGCTTGCCCACATTTTCATTTTGGAGAATAAAGAGAAATGCGCACGGTGAGAAGAATTCGCTGTTTCCGATTCATGTTTGGCCTGCTGGGCCTGGCTTCCATCGCCTATGCCTTTCAAGCGAAGAACCCGCCGTTGCCTCTTCCGTTTCACACGCCTTCGGCCAATAATCGGCCTCAAGTCATCAGCAGGCCCGACGGCGCTCAGCTGACGCTGCCCAAGCGTTTCAGCATCGACGTTTATGCTGAAGGCTTTGAGCGGCCGCGTTTCATGTTGGAGGGACCCAGCCAGGAGATCCTGCTGAGCGACAGCATGGATGCTGGCAGAGTCTATGTTCTGCAGGATAAGGACAAGGATTTCAAAGCGGAGAGCAAGACAAAGATTATTGAAGGACTTTATCGTCCGTACGGGCTCGCTCTTTGGAAAGACTATCTCTATGTGGCCGAAGCAACCTCGCTGAAGCGCTACAAGTATGATGCGAAGTCCATGAGAGTTGATGGGAAGGGGGAAGAACTCGTCTCATTAAAGGATTTTGGCAAAGGCCATTGGACGCGGACCATCCTGTTCGACGCTCAGGGCAAGAAGATGTATCTGACGGTGGGCTCTGGCTCGAACGTCGATGCGGGTGAGGACCCGATGCGGGCGGCTATTCATCGTTACAATCCGGATGGCTCGGGTCACGAAGTGATCGCAACCGGAGTGCGCAACGTGATCGGGCTGCGCTGGTACCCGGGCACGGAAACGCTTTGGGCGGCTGTGCAGGAGCGTGACGGGCTGGGCGACGATCTGGTTCCCGACTTCTTCACTGCGATTAAGCCGGGCGGGTTTTACGGGTGGCCCTATGCTTACACGGGGCCCAACGAGGATCCCCGCCGCAAAGGAGAGAATCCAGAGCTCGTGAAGAAGACAATTGTCCCCGACGTTCAGCTGGGCTCCCACGTCGCTGTTTTGGACACCCTTTTCTATACGGGCAAACAGTTTCCAAAAGAGTACCAAGGCGGTGCATTCCTTACGTTCCACGGTTCATGGAACCGGGCAAACCGCGTGGGTTATTCGGTGACATTCATTCCCTTCAGCCAGGGAAAGCCTACGAGCGGCCCGAGGGATTTCTTGACGGGATTCATGCTCGCTCCGGAAAAGCGCGAAGTCTGGGGCCGTCCCGTGGGCCTTTTCCAGTTGCCCAATGGTTCGCTGCTGGTTTCCGACGACGGCGGCAACAAGATCTGGCGAATTTCCTACAAGGGGTAATCGATGGTCTGTTGTCAAGGGTCGGTGGCCGGCTGGTTTGACATTGGCGGCTGATCGATTGACTGCCGGCAACCGATATGTCCTGGACACGTTTTCTGGCCCTAGTTACGTTGCTGGCCGGGCCAGCGCTTGCCTTATCCCAGCTCAGCCCAGCTCTGAGGCCAATCGCTGAACTTTCCGGCCTTCAGTCAAAATTCTCTCATGGCCGGCATCTCGCGCTGAATGGAGTTGGCTGCGAAGATTGCCACTACAGTGCCCTCTCCAGCCAGGTGGCGGCTGACAATAATCTGCCGAAACCTGAAACCTGTCTTTCCTGCCACGACGGCCTTCATGCTGTGAAGCGCGACGTGCCAGAGGCAGCTTACACCTTCAAGAGTCCGGCGAGGACTTTGCGCTTCGATCATCAACAGCATTTGGCTCTGGGAAATGTTGCTCCCGCGCTCGCCGCCGCGATTGATGGGGGAAAGTACCTGGCGCCATCAGAACCTGTTAGGAAGCACCTGGAAGCGGAGAACGCCTGCGTGGCTTGCCATCGCGGCCTGGCAGAGAGCGACGCCACGGGTCCGGCTCATTACCCTTACATGGCCGACTGTCTGGTCTGCCACGCCACGATTGATCCACCCTTCAGCTGCGCGCTTTGTCATACCAAAGAGGCGAAGATTAAACCTGCAAGCCATACACCCAACTATATCGACCTGCACTCAAGCCGGAATGCCAAGCTCGACAAACCTTCCTGCAAGATCTGCCATGGCGTGGGCTTTCGGTGTATGGGGTGCCACTAGAACCTGCTGACCGAAGCGGATCAGGCGAGCCCGCCTCATTTAGTCACTCCTCCCGAGAAAGCGGGAATCCAGCCTGATTCCGGCTCGCGCTGCGCTTGGCCGGAACGACGCTGGGTTGTTTCCGGTTGCCGGCTTGATGGTTTACCTTGCCACCGCTTCGACTTCCACGTGCGGGTTCCTTGATCTGTTTGGACGACAATCAGAGCTGCAGCGCCGCGCATCGACTCAATGAGCTTCAGCGCTTCGTCCGGCCCCATCACGCTCACTGCCGTGGCGAGAGCGTCGGAGTCGGTCGCAGTTGCGGCCACGACTGTGACACTTCGCCTGCCCGTGAGCGCTTGGCCAGTTCTTGGATCGACGATGTGTGAATAGCGAACTCCACTAATCTCGACATACTGCTCTGCGTCGCCAGAAGTCGAGACCCCGGCGTTGCGAAGCAGCAACGCCGGCGGGCTGGGCGCACCAGGAAGGTTGAGAGACGCGATCTCAATCGTCCAACTCTTCTTTCCTGGAGGTGGATTGCTCACCGCAATATCGCCTCCCAGCACAACAAGAGCCTGCTTTATTCCAGAACGGTTCAGCGACTTCAGCGCCTCATCGGCGGCATAGCCTTTGGCGATGCCGCCCAGGTCCAGCAGCATTCCCGGTTTCAGAAGACGAGCAGTCTGATGAACTGGGTCGAGCTTCAAATGCTGGTATCCCGTAAGATCGAGAGCCTTCGCTATCCGTTCAATGCCGGGCAGCGCCCTCTGGCGGCGGGCCCGTCTCCAGAGTCGAATGATAGGCCCAGCGGTCACATCGAAGGCACCGTTGCTTCTCACGGCAACATTCTGGGCGTAGGTGAGGACACGAAAGAAATCGGTGCTGATCTTGATTGGTGGCCCGCCTGATTGCTGGCAGAGGCGGCGCAATTCACTTTCGGGTTGATAGTCGCTAAGGATGCCGTCAAGGTCACGAATGCGCTGGAATGCCGCCTGAGTCGCTGCTGCGGCAGCTTCAGAACTCGAAGCATAGACAACGATCCTCGCCACAGTTCCCATGTGAGTCTGGGATTCTTCGAACCTGGACAGCTTGCTGGACGCGCTCGCTACAGTTGTCTGTGACACCATCAGAAGAACCAGAAAGCATGGGATCGCGGGCATCCCGTGCGCCCACGGACGCCGCCACGGGGAGATGGGAGGTTTTGCCTCTGGCGCATGCCCGCGAGGAACGGTGGTGCGACCGGCCGATGAGGAAACCTGCAATCGAAGGTTTCGCGCCGCAAAGGCGGGTACTCGAATCGAAACGCTTGAATGACGGCTCTCGGAGCATCCCTCAGACCACCCCCGCGCCGCTGCGCGGCACTTCCCCGCCTCAACTGAGACTGAGCGTGTCCCACAAGTTTTTTGCTGGACACAGAGGTTCGTTGTCCGTTGTCCCGGGAGGGGACCAATATGAATAGCCATGGGTTGAGCGCAGCAGCGCGGAGCGAAATCCACGGGAGCAAGAAGCGTTTCAGATCCACCCCTGAAAGGATTGAACCAAGGTTCGGCAATCTTCAACGGCGCCATTCCTGTTCGACCCTTTCAGGGTAAGTGCCTTTGGCGACATTACCCCAGGTGGCGCGGCGTGACGCGCCACCCGGGGCTATTCATATTG
>JAKEER010000699.1 GCA_022616615.1 Acidobacteriota bacterium | reverse complement strand
CCCTGCGAGCGCCGCCAGGAGCCACAGAAAGCTCCGCGACCTCGAACACGCTGCCCGCAACGGCTCCACCCAAGACCACCACTCCGTCCAAATCCGCATTCAGGCCTCCTTTGCTGTTGACTCCTAGTATGTATCATACTAATGATACATACATGTCTGACAGCAAACTCGAACGGTTGGAAGAAGCGATTCATGGAATCAAACGGGAGATTGGAGAAATTGGAGCGATGCGGCCCGGCTCACTGAGTAAACAGGCTCGAAAGACCAAGACGAAGTACGGGGCGTACTGGCACTTGAGCTACACCCACCGAGGTAAGGGGCATACGCAGTATATCCGTGAGGCCATCGTACCCCAGGTGAAGGCCGAGACCTCCAATTTCAAGCGCTTCAGAAAGCTCATCGACCGATTGATCACTCTGTCGATTGAACGATCTCAGCTCAGGATGAAAATGGATAAAAAGCAGTGAAAGGAGTGTGTCAGATTAGTGAAAACCCGGTAGTCTTGAGTCAGGATATACAACCTGGAGAATCAATACAGCAACATTCACTGCTTCTGATCTCAAAATCGGTCGAGAGCACTTTACCGAGGAGCGACTGTGTGCTACCGAGTTTCAGGATGTGCAAACACCGGAGGAAGCTCATCGGACAGCTCGCCAGTTGTTGAGACAGGTCATCGATTATGCTCACCTCCGAAAAATCCAGATCTGGCTTGGCATGGGTGACTGCCCTAGCGTTCCACCCAATCTCGGTTGCCACAGTCAGCACAGTGAGTCTCACTCCTGGGCTGGACTCGTTATCCCTCCGGGCGAACATGCCGGGCTGGAAATTTGGACCTCAGCGGTCAATAGTATGATTCGCACTTATCCGAAAGCCGACGGTTACTGGGTGTGGTTGGCCGAAGGTTACTTCTACAGTGACGATCCGCAAACCCGTGAGGTCATTCGAAGGTATGACCAATACCGCGAGTTAATCCCCAGTGTGGAGCAGATCAAACAATTGGGTTACAACCGGCCAACAACTGAACGACAGATCGAGTCTGATGTGGGGTTAGTCCATTATGGCAAAAGCATCGTTGAGACAGTAAGGACTGATCACCCTTCGGTTCAATTGGGTCTCGCCGTGTTGGGTCGATCCTATCTCTTTCCACTCATGGACGCGGTTATTCCAAAAGACGTTGCCTTTAGCAGCATGGAATCTTCCGGAGTGTGGAATCGCCCCGGATCATCACCTCCTTGGTCGGGCACAACCTTTGACGGAAAGGAACACCATCCAGTTCCTATGAAACAATTCGGAAGGATGGGCGAACGGGTACGATTCCTCATTCCTCGCCTTGACGATGATGCCACTGAATTTGGGATGCAGTTCAATGTGGGGCTCTACTGTTACGACGAGGTCTTGCAAGGCAGTGTGGCCAATGGCGTCGCTGGTGTTGTACCCCAGACCGGCAAACTGCGGGGGCTCGAGCACAATGCTAGGTTTGTTGCTGAAGGAGGTTGGAATCCCTCGGTTAGTGCGAAAGACCTTTACGGCAAATACGCCCGCAAACTCTTCGGGGAAAAAGGCGCAGAGCCTATGGCTGAGGCACTGCTCGTCTTTCATGAGTTTGAAGCTTATTTGGGCTGGAGGGGATTGGATAATTTCAGGAATTATGGGCCCACACAGGACATCCGAATGCTAGGTGGATTCAAACGCCAGTCTAGTCCTTTCGACGGTCCTGATTTTGACATCTGGAGCGTGCGAAAAAACGATCAACGTTCATCACTTTGGATTGAGAAGTGTATGGCAACAAGGGACCGTTACGCTGGGGGGATAGAACTGCTCAAGAGGGGCCGAGATCAGCTCAAGCTTGCTAAGGGAACGGTCGCTCTCGGTTCGACTGAGGAACTGGAATACATGCTCTTCAAGACTGATAGTTACATTTCCCATCTCGAAGCGGTTCGCTCCCTGTTGGGAGGTTACATCGCCTATGACCGCGCCTTCCGATCCAAGCTGAATGGACGCGAGAAAGAGATGCTCGAAGAATTTGATCGCTGTCAGAGTTTCTTTTTGGAGGCTCGGGATCAGGCTCAAGAGACAGCCCAGCAGGTGGCGAGATCCAATTTCGGAGCGGAACCGACGGAAAAATACATTCTGTTTTGCTACAACGTTCGCTTTCTGCTCCCGATTGCAGAGTTCTGCAGATTCATCAAAAACATTGTTAGTTTCCATCATGGTCAACCTTATTGGGACAAAGTCAATTGGGAGGTGATTGCTCCCAAACAGCGGACGGAGGCTTAAATTTGCCGCAAGGATGGGACCCACTATGGCCGACCACCCAGAGGGACTCCGAAGCTTCGACGCGAGACAACAGGAACTTCAAAGATGGTCGAGTCAAAAAAATCTGACGGTCGAAAGCCATAGAGGAGAGCATTGCAGTGGTCCCAGGATTGGCAAGGATTGCCGCCAAGACTCAGTCAGCGTCGCGTAATGCATCCCTGGGCAGAGAAGAACAAAGACAGGCAGCCATCGCGGTGACAGAAATGAAGGTGGCTGTTGAGGCGGCTAAACTAGCCGGTACCAACCCCAGAGTTATAGGATGAACGATCCTTATTCTATGACTAACATCCAGCACCTCGTGAGGAAGGACACTGGCAGCAGAGCGTAAGATTGTCACGCGAGGGTTCTATATCAGAAGGGGACAGTATGGAACGGTCCAAGTGAATGGAGTGACTCTTTCGGGAAATTCACACTCGCTATCTATGAAGCTTCAGCTCGCAGGTGTAGTGGACTCAATCATTGAGAGAACGCTCATACGTGCGGATCCGGGCACCTAACAGGGCAATCAGTTAGGCACATCAAGCGGTTGGTCCACCAGCTGATTAGTTTAGTCGAGTGTAGAGCTGGGTACTCCTTTTGACTCTTTGAATCTTAACAGAGAGGTTTCATGAAACAAGAGACTTCGAAAATAGTCGATTCCATCAAAACTGACCGTCGAAAATTCATAGAGCAAACTGGGATTGCAGCTGTTGCAGGATTTGTGAGTGTTGCTGCCAAAACCAAGACCGTGTCGCGTGATTGGCTTACACCGTCCCGACAACCACACCGGCCGCCCAACTGACGGCCCCGTCCGCTCCAGTGCTGCCCGCATGGGTCAGCGAGGAGCCTTCGCGCCGCGCGTTTACCGCCAGAAGCGGAACCCCTGCCGACGACAGAGCCCTTGGAGGAATCTCTGCTTGCCTGATAAACTATTTCGAAAGGATCGGTGTTAACCGGGGCTCGACCTGGATTATAACTGCGGTGCGCGGTGGGATCGCCCACTGGATTTCGTCGCCACGAACTACAGGGTGATGAAGCAGCCCCGGAGGATGGACCTGTGAGATTTCAAAACTTTCCCCCGCCGTCAACCCTAGGTTGTCGTCGAGTTTGAAAGTTGCCGACAATTTCTGCGCGTTGGGATTGAAGAGGAACACGAAACCACGGTCACCAACCAGGTGGGCAAAAGCATCCACCTTGCCCGCGGACGGCCAGTCGTCCAGATCTTTGCGTACCTGTAAGTATTTAATATTGGAGCGGCCCCAGGTGAGCCATTTGCGGATAATTTGCTTGTCACGTTCGGGAATGCCGGCTTTGGTTGGCAAGTAGTACAACTGATTTGGGGATGCCGATAGAGCGCTCAGCAGAATATAGTCCAGTGCTTCACTCGACCATTCAATACCACCGTTCATGCTTTTGGGTGCTGCAAAAACTTGAGATTGATCCTGGTAGTGGGGGAAAAAATGCCGCTGGACCCGTATCCGGGACAAGGTACGGATGCGGTCACCAAGCTCGACGTTGATCGGCCGAGCTCCGATTCCATCGAGAAATTTGACTTCGGCAGAATCCCCAAGAGAGAAGCATGCATCGACATGGCGGATGGACCAAACACCCAGCGCCGCCAGGGGACGCGCCCACATCATAAATAATCGTGGGTAGGCTTGGCGGATTGAGCTGGCCAACCGGTTTGCTGCAGCCTCGCAGGCATAATTGGAATCGTTAGGCAGATGGTCGTGATTCCGAGAGGGACAGCTCACCGGCTCGATGTTCCCCCCTCCACCAAAAAAGTCCCCGTCTACAGCCCATCCATCGAAGTACCCCGTAGAAAGACAATCCAATTGCACCCGCACCAGCCAGTTCTGGAAGGGCCTCACCGCCAGGCAGTTCCCTCTCACGAAATCCGAAAATATGCGTGAGCTTGAGCCGGTCTGCTGAGGGCCCGAATGGAGCGGCGGAAAAGGATCCAGAAAAGCCGCTCGCGTGTTCATAAGGGACAGGTCTGGCGGCGAGATCAGCCATTCAGGCCGATCGGGACGTAAGGGCTTCCCAGCGACCTGCCCAGGCTCGAACCACGGGTTACTATTATTGAGGGTAGGCCAAAATATCACTTTAACACCTTTCTTAGAGGCGTGCTCTAGTAGTGAAACAGCTAGCTTCCCGGGCTTGTACTTTTGGTCTGGTGCAAGGGAGTGTATCAGTTCCGTCTCCCCGCTCCAAGGATGGCTATCGAGCACCCAGTTGATACCGCAATCGGCAATGAAGTCGATGGATCGCATATCCGCTTCGACGTCAGCAGGACTGTTGTAGGTACCATGGCTCAGTTCCGACCACCAGCCGCAGACTATCGGCATCAGACCATGACGAGGTGGTCCCAGGATCTGCGATGTCATTGCCAGCATCGCATCCGATTCGGAAGCTAGAGGTAGGCCTGGACTGGGTGTCTCACCCGCTCGGCGACGGTAAACGCCCACATAGGCGGGTTCCGTTTCCATCGTCTCCGCCGCGACACCGCGAAAATGGGGGACATACGCTAGTTCAAGTTGACCGTTTTCGCCCACAGAGGACCGATCGAACGGAAGTTCAACCCCCGTGAATAAGCCGCCCTTTGCGGAACGACCGAAGAAGGTGACATTTTTCTGATAGGGATATCGCATCCACACCAGCCTAGAGGATCGAAAATCGAGGGTACTAATTACCACCCGCTTAAATCCAAAGGCGCGCGTCGATTTGAAACGCAGCCGCTTTTCGAAAAAATTGTTGCTTGGCAACAGCCTGTAATGGACGGTAACAATGTGAATCTCGTCACCCAATTGAATTTCTAATTCGCTTTGGCTGTGTTTGACTTGTTTCAGCTTCAGATCACGCGGCGTCAACGTAAGATTAGTCACCTTGGGGCCACTAGCACCCCGTTGGGCGAAATCGTATTCCTCAATTTCGATGGCGAAGTCATCGCCCGTAACGGGATAAACCTCCCCGGTTAACCGATTTTCGATAGAGGTCAGGGCATGGCGCTCATCATTGAAACGCAGACGAATTGTCTGGTTCTCGACAGAGGGCAAAACGTGAATTCGATCGGAGCAGCCCGTGCACCAGACTGCTAGCACGAGCAGCGACCGCGACAGCCGCTTTCCGTGCTCAACCATTGTACAATGTCCTTTCGTGGATAACTGGAAAGTTGGGCTCCGCCTCGGCTTATTATGCGCACGCGAGGTTAGACAGCAGACCTTGCGGAAAGTGAGTTCAAGCTCGATAAGTGATTTCACTTGATTCTCATCCTTCCGGCCTCCGATTTCTCCCAGGAAGTAAGGCAGACACAAATCGGCTTTTGAAATACATGAGATTGGACTTTCAGAACGCGAAGTAGATAAAGACATGTGCTTCGCGCATCCCGAAAAGAATAATGGCGAAGAGGAGGGCATACTGGAAAGCCCAGCGCAACGCCAGGGGCTTAGAAGCAATGAGCTGGGGCAGCGGAGTTATGCTATCAATCCAGTCCAGTGCCAGGAACACCGCGAGAGACCCGAAGCAAACTATGAGCTCCGCTGGACTTAAAATCGTAGCCCATTCATAGCCGCTCCGAACATCAAATACATTGCGCAGGATGTGGGACGCATCCGAGATGTTGTTGGCCCGAAAAATGACCCAAGACAAGCACGCCAAGTGAAAGGTAATGCCTACCCTTATCATGTTGCGAATGAAGAGAGGTATGCCCAATCGCTCGTAAGGCCTGTCAGCATACGGTTGTTTCAAGTGGGAGGTGATCAACAAGAATCCCTGTAGACCGCCCCAGAGCACAAAGGTCCAATTCGCACCGTGCCACAAGCCGCCCAATAGCATTGTAATCGCAATATTGACATAAGTGCGGGTAACCCCCTTACGATTACCGCCGAGTGGGATGTAGAGATAATCCCGAAGCCAGCTAGAAAGAGAGATGTGCCAGCGCCGCCAAAACTCGACAGTGGATTTGGAAAAATAAGGATGATCGAAATTCTTGGCCAGATCAATCCCTAGAATCTCAGAACAACCGATGGCGATGTCGGTGTATCCTGAAAAATCACAATAAATCTGAAAAGCGAAGAAGTAGGTAGCTAACAGGTACTGCAGTCCGGTGTGATCTGGTACATTGTTGTAAACCGCATCAACGTATGTGGCCAGGCGGTCGGCAACCACCACTTTCTTGAAAAATCCCCATAAGGCTTGTAGAAACCCCTCCCTGATGCGTTCCAAATCGACATAGTGTCGCTCTTTGAGCTGAGGAAGCAGGACTTCAGCTCGTTGGATGGGACCGGCTACCAGCGCAGGGAAGTAGGCCACAAAGGCTGTGAAAACACCTAAGTGGCGTTCCGGTTTGATCCTTTTCCGATAGACGTCGATGGTATAACCCAAAGATACAAAAGTGTAGAAAGAGATGCCAACAGGGAGCAACACGTTCAGTTTGGGGATTTCATAAGGCAGGATGTAGTACTGGAATAGGGCGTGAAGGGAGTTGCTGAAAAAATTAAAATATTTGAATGTGAAGAGCAGGCCCAACTGGCCGAAGAGGCTCACGAGCAGATAGGCTCTGCGCTTGCGCTGATCATCGGTGCGGCCCATGCTGTTTGTGGTGTAGAAGTCCAAAAGCGCGCTCATAATCAGCAGCACTACGTAGTCTGCTCGCCAAGCCATATAAAACCACAATCCCGCGGCCAACAAAAGAATCCAGCGAAATCGTGGCGGGACCAAGAAATACAGGGGCGCGACAATTAAAAAGAAGATGAGAAATTCATTAGAGTTGAAAACCACTGGTCTATTCCTTGCGATTCTGGAGAGTCCGCTCCAGGTCTTTTGCAAATTTCTGGGAAAAAATCACACTCCCTTCTCTGTTGAGATGGTCAAAATTCCAGAAATACTTTTTGTCATAATTGATAAAGAAGCGCAGATCAGTGTTGTAGTTGAGGAATGGAACATGGTACTTGGCCGCCAGTCGACGGTATACGGCATCGACTTCATCGTAGTTCGGAACTTCGCGTGCCTCTAAGTATTCCGGAGCTTGATAGAGCAGCACCCGTACCCCGTCAGCTTGAAGTTCCCTAATGGTGTTGTCGTACACCTGGACCCACTCCTGATTAATATGGGCGGGCCGGTAGGACACGCCGCCGCGCCAATACTGCCAACCGTGGGCCCCCGGAACCCAGCCACCTACAAAAGGGATGTATCCACGGTAGTAGTTGTTCTTGTCTACCACTTTGGTCGTATCAAACCTTTCGAAGAAGTTTTTTCTCAGAAGAATCTCAGGTAGTCGAGCATGATACTTGAGTAGCGGTATTTTGTATTCGAGGAGATTCCGTAAATCGGATCGACGTGGCTCAGGCGCATAACCTGGCGGCCGGACCTCATCGGAAAAAGTGTATTGCAGCAGCGTCCGCCAATCAATAAACTCCGCGTTAAAATAGAATGTCCGTGGCATCCAGTCTTCGTCCAATAAAAACCAGATCGTGTCAAGTACTACGATACTTAGGCGCCTCTTCCTAGGTTTGAGAATAAATTTGTAAATGGAGTGCATGACTGGAGGGTTTGCCCCATCAAAAGCGAAGTTGTAGACGCTCAACCCAGTCCGCTCCTCGATGTACCTAGGATGGATTCCGTGTGCCGTGTGGGAGGATCCTAGAAAGATGACATCGTATTCCGCTGATCCCAAGTACATTTCCCGGAAGGTCTTTTCGTATTCGTCCTCAATAACGTGATCCAACCACGCGTTAAGCCCCCAAACACCGATTGCCAAGAATGTCAAGAAGACAGCCGGAGTAGTGACTTCTCTAACGATTCTCATCTTGGCGGAACTGCTCCTTGCCGATTCTAAAGTGTCTGGAAGGTGGGTGCGGCTCATTGGAAATCACCAAAAGTGAAAGCTAGCTGTAACTTGTGAAATAAGGTATTCACGTCTCCATCCGTTCCAAGACCTCCGGCATATATTTGTTTCCAGCGCGCGTTGTAACCGGATGTTCGTTTAGGCGGGTCCAGGACTCTTCCGAAGGCGCCGTTTCATGAACGAATAAGAAATCTTCGAGCCGATAGATCACCATGCTGATCCCGTTCGCACGCAAGATCTCTGCCAGTTCGGGCCATAGCTCATCATGCCTGCGCTTGTATTCTTCGTAGCAGTCGGGTCTCAGTTTCAATGCTAAACCAATGGAGTTCATACTTTATGCAGAATCCTCCTTCACCGATTCGTCGTGACCACTCTGACTGGAGCGATAGGTTGCATCGAGGATCTCGACGGTCTTCATGGCCACTTCTCTGGAGTGTCGTTGCAATCAGTAAGACCCAAAATCAATTCAATAAACTGATGAGGCGGCTCATCACATCGGTAAGCACCGTCCCCGGGCGTTGCTGGAAAGACACGACGCTCTCCACGATGCGTGTGGATTTCTAGCCGTTCACGTTCTACATCGAAAAGTAGAACACCCTCCGAGCCGAAAATTCGAAGATTTAATTGGAAGCTTGCTCCCCCCGGTACAGCGGCTGCGCCTGAAAAAGACCCGATTGCTTCCCCTTGAAAGCTGACAGCCAAGGCATCGTACATATCGACGCGGGCACTGATGTTGCTCATTCGCGCGAATACAGATTTTGCTTCAAGCCCTGTCAACCATATCGTCAGTCCCAGAGCATGAGGGAGTTGCCCTTGACCGTAACCAGCTTGAGAAATCTTAGGGTCCGCCCAGCCTTGAGACGGCACCTGGCCGGCAAGGAAGGCTGACTGCACGAGGCGGTTCGCTTGCGGGCCACCCACAAGCAGAAGGGTTTGTCCTGTCGGTTGTGCGCCAGCGTCCTCCGGAGGAATGATTTGCGGGCGTCGCCCTGTCAGTTTCGCCAAGTACCTTTGCAGCTCCTGGCCCACAAAGCGGTAAAAATCGCCTGCACGGTCATCGACAACAATCGCTAAGTTCCTGCCTGTTGCCTGCAAAGGGCCGACCACACCCGACTGCAACCGCGGATAAAATGCGCAATACTCCTACTTTCATGTCAGATCGTTTCGGTCTTCGAAGAGGGTTGGGCATGACTTACCGGCACTACCCTGAAATCTTGAGAAGCTGCTCCACCGCCCGGTAGGCCTCCGTTACAGAACCGCCGTGATACGGGAACCCAGCAAGATCAGTGTGAGCGAAGGCGATGCGGCCGAAAGGTTGATTACGGATGACATCGCGCGGAGCCGGCTTCCCGCTCTTCCCGAAAAAAAACCCTGGCTGCGTGTTGCAAAAAGCGTGCCCCCAGCGATTTAGGATGATTCCCAGAATGTCCCGGCGCGGATTAAAGCCGGAGTGTGAGAACATTTCATCAAATTGCTCGCGAATCCTCCGTTCATACTCGCGAAAGCTGGTGGAAAACAGCTCCGCTCGACCCTTGTGCCCTTGCTCAACGGTAGGCAGACCCGGGTAGAAGAGAGGGGCGTATAGGGTAAGAACCGTGGGAGAACCCGGCCCAATGGTTTTAGCGTAGGAGCCGAAGGTCGGGGTCTTGACGATTTCCGTCCAGTCGCCCAAGAAACCCTGTTCCCCGAACCAACGCCCTCCGGAAAAGCCCATCTTGTGCAAATAGCGCCAGTTTCGAACTGCGACATTGGCCACCAGGACTGCCGAGTACAGGAAATTGTTGTAGGCTTCCCGGTAATCCGACCCCAGGTCGCGCACGACCCGCTTGGTGCTCCAACCGCCGCCCGCCATGACCGCGGAGCGGGCCTTCAACCGATATACCTTGCCATTCCGTGTGTAAGTCACCTGGACGAATCCGGATTTTTCAGAATCGCCCTCGTGCTCAACTCGCACGACAGTCGAACGTAGGCGAATGCGCACGGGGTTTCCCGGGCGGTCGAGCACCTCAAAATTCACGCGCCCGCGACAGACAGCCTCGGGCGTTGAAGGACCCTGAATGGCATCCGGCATCAGCGTTTTCACAATATGTCGACAAAACTCTGCCAGCCCTCCTGGAGGGCAATGCCAGTTCTTCACCTGCTCGAATCTAAACCGATAAGAGTCGCGCCCCTTGATGTCCTTTTGTTTTCCAGGCATTCTGAAATACTCACTGAAGCCGGAAAGTGCGTCTGGCCCAACACCGCGTCCTTGGGCCGTAATGGGAGCAAAGAACATCCGGATCGTCTCCCGGCTCAGGCCTGACTGAACGTAGAGGTCTTCCATCGTGATGCTGTCCAGGTGTCGCGATTTCTCGTCACCTGAGTACTCAAAAGGCCTTGGAGCATCGCCAGGGGCACCCACTTCTTTTTTTCGCCACTTCAGCAGGTCCACCTTCACGCCAGCGGGGAACGGCGCACCTTCCAGATTCTTGCCCCAAGGATCGACCAGCCACATACCCGGCCGCTGACCAAATTTCGCGCCGAAGTAGAATCCAAATGTCGGCGGCATGGAGTGCATTTTGACGTAAACGGTCTGACTCAAGGGCATTTCCGGCGAAGGTCCGTTCCATTTGGGATATTCGTACTTAGCCGGGTCAAAGCCCGCCTGGCGGTAGAAATGGTCCATCAGGCTTCCGGGAATTTGTGGCCCGGCTTGATTGGCACCCTGTGGCGCCAAGAGTCTTGTGCCGTTAACATTGAATTCATTCCGTTTTGCCTCTCCACCAAAAATGGGGTGGTTGTCCAGAACCAGGCAAGTCCGCCCGGACCTAGCCTGATTTTTGAAGAACAGAGCCGAAGCCAATCCACTAATACCACCACCCACGACGACGCAGTCGAAAACCTCTCCCGTATCGACAACATCGGCTGGAAAAGTATCGAAAACACCATCCCGGATGGCGTGGGCAGAGTTCATCACTTCTACTGTGTTGCCGTTAGCATCACAGTAATCACCAACACCGCTGTACCCGTTCTCAGTCCACCCTTGCGCGAGTAGCTGAATAGGGGACATGGGCCTTATCAGCTGACTTCCGGCGGCAAGCAATGTCGCATTTAAAAAATCACGCCGGCAAATTGGCTCGTTCAATCCTAAGGTCTTATCTCCATATTTATTGTCTGCATTCATGGCCATAACAAATCCACTCCCACAAAGGTCAACTGTAGAGTTCCTCGTAACATCAATTTCCAGTGTCACGCTTTGAAAATCTCTTGAGCCCCAAGAGAAACCGCTGGCGCCCATTAACAATTCACAATGAGATTAGGGATCAACCAAACGTGTCAACCCATCCTAGAATCAACACAGCGGCCCGCAAGACTGAGACCACTGCCCCCATAACCAGCGCTGGTTTCCCCCCGGTACTGCACCATTTTCCGCTGACAACTCCCCAAAGATTGGCGCTGAGGATATCCATCAAGGACATAGTCTTCCAACATAATGTTGCAGTTCCCTCGTTACAAAACATAAAATCGCCAGCACCTTTGTCGACGACAATTGAATGCGCCGAAGGTTGGCGGAATGCCAGCGATTGAATCGTGCAGTACATCAACATCTTTTGTGTCTCGTGCGATGTTGCTGACATGCTCGAACAATACCGAATGTCGTCATGCTCAGCCTACTTAAGCCGGAGGACTCTGAAGGCCATGCTGATAAGAGTTAGCCTTTGCATAAATTGACCGGCAGCTTAAGTGAAGGACTAGAATCTTGTCAAGAAAAGATTTCCTACTGAGAAAATTTTCTCTTGACAAGAATCAGCAACCTAATCTAATACTTGACGCTTAAGAGAACTTTGGAGATCTACGATGGATGTGTTATGCCAAAGAATGTTGCCAGATTCCTTCTGCTCCAGTTGAGTGGCTTGATCTTGAGCTTCGGATCAGCCGGGGTCGAGTCACGTTCTGACACGACAGAGACAGCTGGACTGCCGCCTGCGGCTCAGATAAAGGCGGATTTTCGGCGAGACATCGAGCCGCTGTTCAGAGAGAAATGCCAGGTCTGCCACGGTCCGGCCCAGCAAGCTAATGGATTACGGCTAGACAGTCGAGCCGCCGCACTGGTTGGCGGCTACTCAGGCGTGGTCATCAAACCCGGCAACAGTACCGAAAGCAGATTGATCCGTCTGGTGGCCGGCCTGGAGAAAGATCGCATCATGCCACTCGGCGGCGAAAGGCTGACAGCTGAGCAGGTGGGGCTGCTGCGCGCTTGGATTGATCAGGGAGCCGACTGGCCCGACGTGGTTGCAGAACAACCTACAGTTGCCGTCAGCAGTGATAAGGTTGCCGCCAAGCTCAGGCACTGGGCATTCATAACTCCCCAACGGCCTGAGATTCCTGAGGTACGCAATCAGGCCTGGGTGAGGAATCCAATTGATGCCTTTATTTTGGCCAAGCTAGAGGCTGCCGGCATTGAGCCCTCTCCGGAAGCCGAGCGGATCACTCTGATTCGCCGGCTCAGTTTGGATCTGATTGGCTTGCCACCCACGCCGGGGGAAATGGCCCAGTTTCTTGCGGATGATCATGCTGATGGATACGAGCGTTTAGTGGACCGCCTGCTCGACTCGCCTCACTACGGCGAAAAATGGGCGCGTCCCTGGTTGGATCTGGCCCACTATGCCGACAGCGACGGCTGCGAAATGGACACCGATACCCCCAGACCTCACGCTTGGCGTTATCGCCAGTGGGTCATTGAAGCGCTCAACCGCAACATGCCTTTCGATCAGTTTAGTCTGGAGCAACTGGCTGGCGATCTGCTGCCCAATGCTACGGTTGAGCAGAAAGTGGCCGCCGGCTTTTATCGCCATACGCTGACGAATCGCGAGGGGGGCATGGACCTGGAGGAGCGACGTGTCGGGCAGGTGATCGATCGCACCGACACCTTCGGCACCGTGTGGCTGGGCTTGACGCTGGGTTGCGCCAAATGCCACGATCACAAGTACGATCCGATCAGCCAGAAGGAGTACTATCAGCTTGTCGCTTTTTTCAATAGCGCTGATGAAGTCAACATTGAGGCTCCTCTTCCCGGAGAGATGGGCCCTTACCTGCGGGCCAAGCCGGAATATGACCGCAAGCGGCGCGAGCTGCTGGCCCAGTACAATGTTCCCGCGCTGCAGTCGGAATGGGAGCAGAAGACGCTGGCCGCCGCCACTGATCCAGAGGCGAGCTACACCTGGAAACGGGCCTGGCACATGGTGGGCACGCTGGTCGACGGCGGTCAAAACATTCTCCGCCTCCCCACTTTCCAGCGGACCCAAAAACAGCAGGACCAACTCACGGACCATTTCATCGCGTGGTACGGCCTTGTGGCCAATGGCAAGAAATATGAAGAGGTGAAGTTTAAAGAACTGGGCAAAAAGCTCCGGGCCCTAGCTGAGCAGTATCCCTCACTGAGTGAAGCCCAAACGATGATTGAAAATCCCTACCCTCCTAAAACCTACCTGCTAGTCCGAGGCAATTTCAGGCAGCCGGGCATTGAGGTCCAATCCAACACCCCGGCCGTCTTGCCTCCGTTGCCTCCGGACTCGAAGCCCTCCCGGCTCACATTGGCGCGCTGGGCAGTCTCACGGGACAACCCCTTGACAGCCCGTGTAGCGGTCAATCGCATGTGGCAGGAGTTTTTTGGCCGAGGCCTGGTAGCCAGCTCAGAGAACTTTGGCAGCCGGTCAGATCTCCCCACGCATCCGGAAGTGCTGGACTGGTTGGCTACTGAATTTATGCAGAATAACTGGAACGTCAAGCGGATGCACAAGCTGATGGTGACTTCAGCCACTTACCGGCAGTCCTCAAAAACTAGAAAAGAATTGCAAGCGCGTGATCCGGATAACAAGTTGCTGGCCCGTCAATCGCGTTTTCGCCTGCCAGCTGAGCTGCTCCGTGACGCCAGCTTAGCGGCGAGCGGCCTCCTTAATCCTGCCATCGGCGGCAAAAGCGTGCAGCCGTCTCTTCCTGCCAGTCTCCTGAGTGAGCCGGCTTTCCGCCTTCATCCCTGGAAAGAGAGCGAGGGAGCCGAGCGCTATCGTCGGGGTCTTTACATCTTCTTTAAACGCACCTTGCCGTATCCGCAACTGGTAACCTTTGATGCGCCGGATTCTCTTTCTGCCTGTAGCCAGCGGGAGCGCTCCAACACCCCCCTGCAGGCACTGGTTACGCTGAACGAACCAGTCTTTTTCGAGGCGGCCCAGGGGCTGGCAGCACGGATTCTGAGAGAGCAGCCAACTAGCCTGGAGCAGCGCATTGACTATGCTTTCCGGCTGTGTCTGGCTCGCCCAGCCACTCTTGGGGAGAAAGAGCGGCTGATCCAGTATTACCAGCAGCGCCGGCAGATGCTGGGGCAGACGGCGGAGACTATTAAGACGTTGTTCCCTGCCGAAGGGGTGGAAGGGATCGATCCGGCGGAAGCTGCCGCTTGGGTGGGACTCAGCCGCATCCTACTCAATTTGGATGAATTTCTCACAAGAGAGTAGGTTTCGTGAAAAGCGTGGTTAATAAAGCCTCCTGGTCCTTTTACGTTTTAAGACTTTCCAAGAGTGAACAATGAATCTATATGATTTCAAGCGTATCGAAACCCGACGCAGTTTCATGGAGCAGTGCGCCGGCGGCATAGGAACCATCGCCCTTTGGAACCTGCTAGCCCTGGAGGGGCGGGCAACCAGCCCTAGCCCAGCGCTGCCCAAAAGCAATCCGCTGGAGCCTAAGGCTCCCCATTTCGCACCGAAGGCCAAAAACCTGATCTTTCTCTTTATGGCGGGCGGCCCCAGCCAACTGGACCTGTTCGATCCTAAGCCGGAGATGAAGAAATGGGAAGGCCAGATTCTGCCGGAGTCGATGAGGAAAGATTTGAAGTTAGCCTTCATTGGACCGACTGCCAAACTTTGGGCCAGCCCACGCCCGTTTGAGCGCTATGGGAAGTGCGGCACAGAAGTTTCTGATTACTTGCCGCATCTGGCCACCTGCGTCGATGACATCTGTGTCATCCGTTCGATGTACACCGATCAGGTCAATCATCACCCGGGCGAGTTGATGATGAACTGCGGTACCCCCTTAGGGGGGCGTCCCTCCATGGGAGCCTGGGTCACTTACGGGCTAGGCAGCGAGTCACAGAACCTGCCCGGCTTTGTTGTGCTCAGCTCGGGCGGAGGCACCACGGCAGGGCTGGCCAACTGGGCTAGTGGCTTTCTGCCCTCCAGCTATCAAGGAGTCCCCTTTCGAAGCAGTGGCGACCCAGTGTTGTACCTTTCTAATCCCTCGGGCATCAGCCCAGAGGCCCAGCGGGCCGATCTCGACGTGCTGCGCCAGCTCAACGAGCAGCACTATATTGATACCGGAGATCTGGAAATCGCCTCCCGGATTGCCTCCTACGAGCTAGCCTTTCGAATGCAAACTGCTGCCCCTGAATTGCTCGATTTTTCTAAAGAGTCCCCTAGCACGTTGGAGATGTACGGCGTCAACAACGAGGTGACCAAGCCGTTTGCCATTAATTGTCTACTGGCACGACGGATGGTCGAACGTGGCGTCAGATTTGTGCAGGTCTTCCATAAAGGTTGGGACAATCACGATGATTTAAACAAGCGGCTCAAGAACCAATGTGACATCACTGACAAGCCCTCGGTTGCCTTGCTGAAGGATCTGAAGCAACGTGGGCTACTCGATAACACCCTCGTCATCTGGGGAGGGGAATTTGGCCGTACACCGATGGCCGAAGACCGTCAACCCGACCGGGGAAGAGACCACCATGGACTGGCCTTCAGCCTATGGCTGGCTGGTGGAGGCATCAAGGGGGGACAGGTGGTTGGCAAGACTGACGAACTGGGCTTCAACAGCATCGACGATCAAATCCATATACACGACCTGCATGCTACCCTCCTGCACTGTCTGGGACTTAATCACGAACGGCTCAACTTTCTTCACCAGGGCCGAAACTTCCGCCTGACCGATGTGGCCGGCCAGGTGGTGAAGAAATTATTGGCTTAGCAGGTTCCTGCGCAGGTAAGTGTAGAAGAGTTCGGTGACATTCGTAACAGAGTAACCTTCTCATCACAAAGTGCCCCGATGTTAGTCACAGTTACTTAGTTCATCGCATAGTCTTAAAGAGAGGATGTTGTTGAGCGATGATCTCGTTCATACTCTGCGGATTCTGCTTCCTCTGCGGTGAAGCATTTATGGGGTTGTATCCTAATTCCACAAATCAGGGAGTCATACCCGCCGTAGTAATCACCGTTTTCTTCTCCTTGCTTGTCATCCCGGTTTGGGCCGGTCAGCAGCCAAATTGCAAAGGCCCTGCAGAGCTAGAACGGATTATTGCCAGCCAGCCTTCGGCCGGCGCTTACAATGCGCTAGGGGCCTACTTCGCGCAGCACAAAAAGCTGGGCTGTGCGATTGCTGCCTTTCAAAAGACTCTCCAACTGGACCCGAAATCGTGGGAGACCCGTTACAACTTCTCATTAGCCCTGATGCACAACGGAGAGCGCCAGCGAGCCGCTCGGGAGTTGCGCCAGGTCGTAGAGCAGAAGCCTGACCTTCTCAATGCCCGCAATGCCCTGGGAACGGTCTTGCAAGAGCTGGGTGACCTAGAAGGCGCTGCCGAACAATTCAGGGCCGCATTGCAATACGATCCCCGTTCCGTGCATGCCCTTTACAATCGGGGCCAAATCTTCATGGCGCAAAGGAGATTTAGCGCCGCCATTTCATATTTCAAGCGGGCACTGAATATTGAGCCGAACAGCTTTGACCACCAGTTGGCGTTAGGAGTAGCTTACTCTCAGAATAACAGTTTGGACGAGGCCATCTCCATGTTGAAAAAGCTGGTGGCAAGCTTTCCTGGCTCGGCTCCAGCACACTTTAACCTGGGAGCGGCTTACGCACAGAGTGCCCGCTTTCAAGAGGCTGCGGATTCTTACCGCGAAGCTCTGTGGCTGGATCCCAAAAACGATCTGTCACAGGTATCACTCGTCAAAGCGCTGGTCTCACTCAGCCAGTTCGAGTCTGCGCTTCCCTACATCCGAGAATATGCGCCCCGCAATCCTAACAACTTCGAGGGTCACTATCTTTATGGTCTCACGCTCAGGGGTCTTGGTAAATACGAGGAAGCCGAGGCGGAGTTAAGAGAGGCGGTCAGGCTGGATCCCCGTCACTATGATGCTGTTTACAGACTAGGTTTCGTCCAGGCCCGTGCCGCCAAATTGCAGGAGGCCAAGATCCACCTCGAAAAGGCTAAACACCTGAAGCCTGACTCCGAGGACACCAGGTATCAACTGGCGTCGGTGCTGCGAAGATTGCAAGAAAGCGAGCAGGCCAAAGAGGCGTTGCAGGAGTTCGAGCAGAGGAAGAAAGAAGACCGCCAAAAGGCAATAGCTGGTGCCACCGGAAGCCGGGCCAACCAGCTCCTGGAAGATGGAAATCCCAAGGCCGCGGCTGTACTTTACCGACAGGCCATGGAACTGGACCCAAAAAATGCAAAAACCCTCTACAACCTGGCACTGGCACTCAACAAAACAGGCGACCGTGCAGGTGAGCAAAGGGCCTTAGAAGAGGCTGTCCGGCTGGATCCCAAGTTCAGCCTTGCCCACAATCAACTCGGACTGCTTTTGCTTCTGGAGGGCAAGCTCGAAGAAGCCAAAAGGCAGCTGCAGGTAGCACTCTCTATCGATCCACAATTTGCCGAAGCGCAAAATAATTTGGGAACTCTTTATGGACAGCAGAGTAAGAATGAGCTGGCTGAAAGATATTTTCGAAAGGCTATCGAGGACAATCCAAAATACGGGCAGGCCCATTTGAATTTAGGCCTGATAATGGCCGCGCAGAACCGATTCGTCGAAGCAGAAACGGAGATCGAAAAAGCCATCACGCTTTCACCTGAAAATCCAAAAGCCCATACAGCTCTGGGTAAGGTGCAGGCCAAGCTAGGACGTCTGCCACAGGCGATTCAGACGTTTCGGAAGGTTATCACTATAGAGCGAGCTTCTGCAGAGGCCTACTTGAATCTGGGCATTGCTCTGGCAGATAGCTTTGACCTTCAGGCTGCTCTGGCCGAGTTCAGCGAGGCAGTTCGCCTTGCCCCAAATTCCCCTTCCGCGCATTACAACAAGGGTCGCGCGCTTTTTGACTTGACTCGTTACGAGGAGGCCAGGTCTGAGCTGGAGACTGCCTGCCGCATTACTCCTGGTTTGCCGGCCGCTTTTTATTTGCTGGCTATAATGGCGCGGCAATCCGGCGATAGTTACCGGGCTGTAGACCTGTTAGAGAGGGTTGTACTCTTAGAGCCCATGAACCTCGCCGCGCAGTTTCAGCTTGGCCAAAACCTATCTCGCTTGGGCAGAACGGCTGAGGCGATTTCACATTGGGAAAAAGTCATCGAAATGAACCCGGAGCATGGCGAAGCGCTTTTCAATTTATCCCGGGCTTTCAGGAAGGAGCAGCCAGAAAAAGCCCAAATCTATCTTAACCGTTTCGCGGTTTTCGAGAAAAAACGTGAGATCACGGAGAAAGCGGGTTGGCTTGGAAACTTTGCGTTGATCTCAGCCAACGCCCGAGACTGGCCTCAGGCCATTGCTCAGCTCAAAGAGGCTTTGGAGCTTTGCAAGGATTGCCGCCGGCGAGGAGACCTACACAAAAACCTAGGGATTATTTATTGCCGCTCCGGGGACTTGAAGAGTGGCCAGGAGCAACTACACCTGGCCTTGCAACTGAAGCCGAATGATCCGGATGTTGTGAAAACCTTGGAGCTCATTGAGGGTCTGCAAAACAAGCAACCGGGCTTGAACTGAGAGGAAGAGGAGATGCTCAGTTCTCTTGTCCCTCTCGAAGATTCCCAACCAGAAGCGATCACTTACGCGCGTGCACGGTAACCCTCAGGCGGCTGCTGCCGCACTAAGCGGGGTGCCGATGAAAGAGACCCTGAAGTGTGGTCAGCGATCACGGAAGGTCAAGGTAAGTTTAGGACGAGTCCGTAAAGAGCGGCGGTACGTTGATCCTCTTCTACCTCGCGGGTTGGTCGAGCGCTTGCCGCATGGTCATGTGGAGGCGGTGTTGGGAATGATCCACAAGCGCTTCTGTTCTCGTAGACCGGCATTGAACCGGTCCACACCAACCCATAGGGCTTCCAGTCGCCCTGATTCGGGAGAGACTCGATGGGCGGTTTCCTTTTTGCATGCCATTAGTAGTTCTCGAACCAATCCAGGAGTCGTCGGCAGTAATCTCGCAGATTATTGGTTCCCGGAGACCGTGACCCTCGCGGGGGGAAAAAGCCCCTGAAGGTCATGATCGCAGCATTCGAGGTCAAAATCCTAACAAGATCAAGTTAGAAAATAAACTTCAAAGCCAACTGGATCTGCCGAGCCTGGTTGGCTGTAGAGAATACTCTTCCAAAGGTACCGCTCAAGATATTGCGGTCGGGTGCGCTGAACACAGGTGTGTTGAAAGCGTTGAACAACTCGGCTCGAAATTCCAACCTTTTCTGCTCTCTGATCGGGAACTGGCGGAAGATTGAAAGATCGAAGTTCACCGTTCCATCGCCCCGCAGACGATAACGACCAAAGTTGCCAAAAGTGAATGGGGAAGGGACCGCAAACGCACTGGTATTGAACCATTTTGCTGGGGTTGGACTCGACAAAGTTGCGTTCCCGCCGATGTAGTTTGGCCGCAGGTAATTATTACTGAAGTCGCCGATGTTAGCCAGATCGCCAGACACAAACAAAGTGAAGGGGGTGCCTGATTGCAATGTGGAGATCCCGTTAAGCTGCCATTGGCCAACGATGTGACTGAGAATACGATTACTTGGGCCAAAACGTCTTCCTGGGCCGACGGGAAGCTCATAAACCCAGTTAATCGATAAAACATGGGTTAAGTCAAACGGCGACTGGCTCCGATCGTTATTGAAATGGTACTGGTCTTGAATTGCCTGGCCTTCTGCTCCATACCGTCCAGAACTCCCAATGTCGATCGCCTTCGACCAGGTGTAGGAGACTAGATACGCCAATCCTCTGGAAAATTTCTTGTCCAGCGAGAATTGGAAGGCATGGTAATTACTTCGGCCCCAACTTCGGTCATAGCGTGGAGGAGTTTTGATATAAGGGAAGGGGAAGCGGTCTCTCGGATTGCCAGGTCCAGGGGTTAAAGCCGCGCCGTACACACCACCCAGAGGAAGGCGCCGGCTGCCGGAGCCCACGTAATTGGCAGTGAGAACCGTACTACTGTTGATTTCCTGCTGGAAGCCGAGATTCCATTGCATGGAATAGGGGTTCCGTTCGTGCGGATCAACGGACCAAAGTCCCTGCTCAAAGGGATCGGGTGCAGGTAATTGATTTCGTCCGCGGAAAGGATCCAGTGCAGACCGGTCGGGAAGCGGAGACACGCTCAAGATATTGTTTAGGTTACCGGCATCCTGGAGAGTCTCATTGGGCCAGGTACCGGTCGCACCCTGGATGTTTTCGTTAACGCCTGCCCAACTATCAAAGAATATCCCGAAAGAGGCCCGAACGACCGTATTCTGGCCCAAACGGTATGCCAGACCGACCCTCGGTTGCCAGTTATCCGTATAGTCATCCAGGACCTTGCCATTGGGGGAAAGCTCTACGTGCTCGGGAAGACCGTTGCCGGGGATACACGGGACCTTTCCCACTTGCGAGCAAAGGCCCGGCTGTTGCTGAATGACATAGACCCCCCGATTCATGTCATAGTTGCCGATAGCTAAATTGCCGTCTTCCTCTCTTCCAAAAGGTGGCACCCAGGTGCGGTTATAACGTAGGCCCAGGTTGAGCATTAGCTTCTGCGTTAGCTTCCACTGGTCCTGAAAATAGAAGCCCAGTGTTCCGCCCCAGCGAAGGCTTTCTATATCGTTGAAGCGAAATGCCCTATCCGGAACATCAAGCAGAAAGGAGGCCAGCTCGCTGCCTGTGCCAGCGGGATTGGAAGGATTGGAGGTTTGAGGCACACCAAAGGTAACAGAGCTACGAGCGTTGAAGGCCCTATAGCCAGAACTAGACAGCTCTCCGCCCCATTTAAAGGTATGGGTCCCGGCAGTCTTTGCAACATTCACCTTCGCCTCATGAACGTCGCCTACTTTATAAGCAGTGGAACCTTCGCCGCCACTGAAAAAATTTGGCACATTAAGGCTGGGGGTAAAGGTTTCGGATGTGCCAACCCAATTTCCTGAGAAAGCAGGGGAGAAACCCACTTGTTTTGCGAAATCTGGGGGAACATTACGGAACTGGCTCTTATTACGGGGATTGACATCCACCAGGGAACGGCCGAACTGAGCCTGCAGGAGTGAGGCTGAACTAAAGGTATGTACATAGTTAAGACCATAGTTTCTTGAGGTGGTTTTGGTGACTCTGGAAAGACTAGCCAATGCCCCTGCTCCGGCCGAGTCCTGGTCGAACTGTGAATAGCGGAACCAAACAGAATCATTGCTCCCCACCACTTGGTCCACTTTGATAGTCCATTCAGTCTGGTTTTGACTAAATGGCGCGCTATTGATTGCGTTTCGGAGGGGATTCCCAGTAAACTCCGGCTTCGGCAAAACGGTTCGTGCGTAAAGCAGCATTCCGGGACTGAGCAACCCTGGTGGGATCTGGTTGTTCGGAAAGGGATCGCGGATGAATCGGCCAGGGTTATTCGGGTCTGGTCGAGTGGTGAACGGGTTATAGATCTGCCGGGGCTCGTCGCTTAAATCTCCGCGGAGGTTGGCTTCTGTGGGTACCCGGAACAGGCTATCCGCCGGCCGACGGAAGCGAAATCCCTGGTATGCACCATAAAAGAAGGTCTTGTTGCGACCATTGTACTTGGGAACCAGAACCGGACCTCCAACGGCCCCACCAAACATGTTTTGTCTGAATGGGGTCTTCTTTAACAGAAAAGTGTTCCTCGCATCTAAGGCATCATTTCGCAAGAACTCCCAAGCAGCGCCATGAAATTCGTTGGTTCCGGATTTGGTAACGACGTTGACGATTCCCCCCGTCACGCCTCCGAACTCAGCCTGGTCATTGTGTGACTGGACCTTAAACTCCTGGACGGTATCCATGATTGGGGGCACGGCATACGTGGCGGTGAAGGGCTGCAGGTTGTTGATTCCGTCAAGCAAGTACATATTGTGGGTGTTGTTCTGTCCGTTAATCGACGGGAAGGTAAAAGTGGAGTTGCTGCTAGGCTGTGCCCCGAATCCGCCGGCATTTTGTGCAACGCTTACTGGTGAGACGCCGGGCGTCAGCGCTAACATTTGGGTGAAGTTCCTGCCGTTCAGCGGTAGGCTGACTGCCTGCTGCTGGGAGACCACAGCGCCTAACTCCGCCGTCGAACTCTGCAGCTCAGCACCAACCGCTTCCACGGTGACCAGTTGAGTGACTTCACCGATTTCCAGTGTAAAATCATAAGTGGCCGTCTGGTTCACTGCCAGCGTGAAGGGCGATTGCTTGCTCGTCTTAAAGCTGGTCTTGCTTGCCTGGAGCCGGTAATCTCCAGGAATAATATTCAAGAAGACGTAGAGGCCGACCTCATTGCTTACGGCACGCCGCTCCACGTTGGTTTGAGTGTTGGTCAAAATCACCTCCACTTCGGGAATGATAGCTCCCGAAGAATCGCGCACCGTCCCGTTGATACTGGCTGTGGAACTTTGGGCCCTACTTATCGTTGGAAAGCAGAACCATAGGCTAGTTATAGTTAAGAACACCAGCGCAATGCTTACAGAACTTGAATGCAAAAGCTGTATTCTTGTCAAAGACGTCCTCATCGACGACCTCCTTAATCGCAAATTAGATTCAGATACCCAAGGAGAACAACTAATTCCTAAATTTTGGCAGATGAAACGGACCGCTGGAAAGCCGCGTTTGGTACTCTAACGGGTTCTGGGATCGGCCAAGCGATCCTTTTCATCGTAATCTCGCTGGACTCAGCATCCAGACTCAACTCGTGACCTCGCTCATAGCAGAAAATGCAATCAACTTGCATGTAGCGGCCTCTCGCGGCCATCAACGAAATTCCTGAAATGTTTTGTGGGCATAACAATGCTTGTGTCTTTGGTTCTTGTCAAGAACTTTTTTTCCTAATAATAAAATAAATTTTCAAGCTCTATGCGGGTCGAGGTTCTGAGGCACCCGGCCGGTTTGCTCTCAAGAATTCGCCTTCATAGCGAAGTCAGCACGGCCGTAAGATCGCTCTGGCCAGCAAAGTCTAACAACGGGCGTTGTTTAAACGCTGTCGAAGTTCAGCACAGGAAAGTTTTAGTTTCATGGTGGCAAAGAATCCAAGGTCAATCAGGAAACTTTGAGGCTTGTGCCCTCCATCCTGGAGAACAATTTGGCCAGTAATGGGGCCTCTTACAAGAGTAAGAGTGCTCCCAGACCGACTATCTCTTCGGGTCGGCTGCTCTCCCCAGAGGCACATCGGCTAGGGTCTTTCCTTACGTATTCCTCCGGAGTTGTCTTCTGTAAGGCACATCGAGCACGCACGACTCCTTCCCACATAACCGTCTTGACGATTCCTGGCGACATAGTATTCTCACGGATCCCATGTCATGAGGACCGAGTCCCAACGCAGCGCTCGGGCTGGTGAACCGGCAAACAGGCACGATCTGGGTTTTCAGTGTCTATTGTCCCGAAGGAGTCGGCAGCTCTAACGCCGCACCTGGCCTGTCTGGAGCGACCTTCATGTACAAGGCCATCAAAAGCGTTGACGATGGAGAAACCTGGTCCGAGCCGATCGATATCACCCCTAAGGTTAAGAAGCCCGAATGGAGTGCAGGCTCGCCTGGCCCGGGCAAGGGCATCCAGATGCGGAGTGGACGGTTGATCATTCCGCGCTATTACGCTGACTCTCTGACTCTCATTGACCGGGATATACGGGAGGGGAAGATTCTGCTTACTCGTCCTCCTATGTGAGTTACAGTGACGACATGGACAGAGCTGGAAGATCGGTGCAGAGGCACAGACCCAAGGGAAAACCAACGAATGTCAAGTCGCGCAACTGGCTGACGGTTCGCTGGTGCTTAACATGCGAGGCATCAACGGAAAAAAATCGCTCGCAGCCGCAACGGGGGCATGACTTGGCCGGAAGTGGTCGAAGATTGAACCGCGCTGGAGCCGGGCCAAATTCGATGGGGTCACACCCGGACAATCCGTCCAGATTGTTTTCTTCATAATCGAAGCATAGGACCTTCCCAACTGCGTTCGATTTGTTGGCGGGCGGTTGAGCCCTGGTGAAAGGAGTCCCCAGATCAACCACCTGTTTGGCAACCGGCAGTGGCCGACGACACACTTTACTACGATGATGTGAGCGTCTTTCGGCCACCAAGGTACGACCAGAGCAGGCTTGCCTTAGCATCGGTGGATCGGTGCGCGAGTCAGAGAGGCTACCACGCCGGCTGGGAGTAATCTTTCAACTAACCAACGTGGAGCCGACAAGACTTTCCCAACTCAACAGGGCAAATGAAATCTCTGGGGGACAGGGGACTGTCACCATTCATGCCGGCTATGAAACCGGGATTCTCACTCTGATAGCACGGCATGGCACCCATCTGCGTATCTTAATATAGCTTCCGAAATATTTCTATACAAGAACTTTTTTGATTGACACGAAACGTCAACCCACTTACTGTTTAACGACAAAGGTTTTCGATCTGATTCCCGAACAAAAACCAGAAAGGAAACGACAGACTATGGTCGAGAAACAAGAGAACCAACCTGCCCAGTCAGGTGACCGCAGGCGATTTCTGCAACAGGTTAGCGCAGGCATAGCCGCCGGGGGCTTTCTGAAGCAGACGGGGAGTGCAGCAACTGCCGGTCAAACTCGACTAGCCCAGGGAGGAGAAGCCCACGCCAGTATCGTTCTGGGTCAAAAGGCAGAACCGTTTTACCGCTGGGTGGCCGAAGAACTACAGCGCTATGTGCGCCTGCTGTCAGGTGCGGAGCTTCTCATCGTGACCGCGGCTGAATCCCATTCCAAGGGAACCCGCATCCTGCTGGGGGGACCGAAGAGCAACGAGATGGTCGCCGAAGCGCAACAGAAGAAGCTGATCGAGTTTACGGGATTGAAGAAAGATGGGTTCCTGATTCAGAGCCTCAATTTGGATGGCGAGCCAGTGGTAGTGGTTGGGGGTAATGACGAAGCCGCAACGATGTATGCAGCCTACGAACTGCTGGAGCGACTGGGAGTGGTGTTTCAACTGACGAATGACATCAT
>JAKEER010000698.1 GCA_022616615.1 Acidobacteriota bacterium | reverse complement strand
CAGGCTGGATTCCCGCTTTCGCGGGAATGACGAACCGAGGCACACCGGGCATAGGTTCCTTGGCCGCTCCGGCCCAGCGGGTTTTCAGACACGCTCTTAGAGAACTTAGGAGCCAGGACCTTCAAAGTCATTGGTCGAGCCAACCACCGGCGTCAGCTGGTGGGCTGAGTTCTACAAGATCTTTCCCGATGCCGCAGCCAGCGCGCAGGCGCGCTAGCTGTGGCACCGGGATTAGGGAGGGGTCAGCCGCCTACAGCCACGGGCTGACGCCAGCGGTTGGCTGAAGGTTCTGATTCTGATTTTGACACCACCCTGGGTACGGCCAACCTGCTGGCGCCAAGACGTCGGATGCTGTGTGGGCGCGCTGGCAGGCTGAGCCCGCGACCGCCGCTCGCTCGTCCTGCGCGAAAGTTACGATTCGAAAAGGACGACCTTGACGAATCGAACAGATCTACCCCGGATCTTGCCTGTGAAAATTGCGGGTGATATCCTCTGTGCCATGAATCAGGCGCAATTGAGCCATGCCCGCCAGGAAGACGTCATTCAGCGCTACAAGTCTTTGCTGGAGGTCTCGCGGGCCATTGCTTCTAACCAGAACCAGACCGAATTGTTCAGCGAGCTAGCCCACCACTTGCGCCAGGTCGTTCGTTTTGACTTTCTCAATGTCCTTCTTCATGAGCCTGCGCACAACGTGATGCGGCTGTACTTGCTGGAAGGGGTGCGCCACAAGTACATCGAGCCAGGCGCCGAGTTCCCGGTCGACGAGAGCTTTGCCGGCTGGGTCTGGCAGCATCATGAGCCTTACATCATCTCCAAAGTCGACGAGGAAACCCGGTTTCCCAAATCGCTGGCCGTCTTACGTGAGCACATGGTGAAGTCGTATTACCTGTTGCCGCTGATGAGTGCCCATCACTGCCTGGGTGCCCTGGGGTTTGGAAATGTCAGTGAGGCGGCTTACAGCCAGGCCGATATCGACTTCATGCAACAGGCAGCGAACCAAGTAGCTGTCAGTCTCGACAACGCACTCAACTATCGGATTGCTCTGGCCCGCCAACAACAACTCTCTCGCGAGCGCGACCGGCTAGGGCTGCTGTTGGATGTGACCAACGCGCTGGTTTCAAGCCTGGATTTTGATGAATTGTTTGCCTCCGTTACCGATTGCATGCGCCGCGTGATTCCGCACGATTATACCAGTCTGGCTCTGCACGACGCGGAGTCGAACCTGCTGCGGTTGCAAGCCGTCGAGTTGAACGACAGCCAGGGCCTGGTTCGTCCTCAGATAGCTGCCAGCGTAGAGTCCACTCCTGCCGGAGTGGCTTTCAAGTCCAGCGAGCCGGCGATCTTTGCCGCCGAGGGTCTCAAGCAATTTTCTTCTGTCGCCGCTCAGGCTCTGCTGGCCGAGGGCATTCAGTCTCTGTGCTGCTTGCCGCTCATCACCAAGAATGGCGTGCTGGGGACGCTGAACATCGGCAGCCGGAAAGAGAGAGCTTTTCAGCAGGAAGATGTGGAGTTGCTGAGCCAAGTAGCCAGTCAGACTGCCCTCGCGCTGGAAAACGTGCTTGCTTACCAGCAGATCGCCACCTTGAAGGACAAGCTGAGCAAAGAGAAGCTATATCTGGAGGACGAAATCCGGTCAGAGTACCATTTCGACGAGATCGTTGGCGGTAGCGCGGCACTAAAGAAAGTGCTGCAGCTCGTGGAAAAGGTGGCTCCGACCGATTCCACTGTGCTCGTCCGCGGCGAAACCGGGACTGGGAAAGAGCTCATTGCTCGCGCCATACACAACCTGAGCGGCCGTCGTGAACGGACTTTTGTGAAGCTGAACTGCGCTGCCATTCCCACCGGATTGCTCGAAAGCGAGCTGTTTGGCCACGAGAAAGGTGCTTTCACAGGCGCCATTGCGCAGCGCATTGGCCGCTTTGAACTGGCTCACCTGGGGACGCTCTTCTTGGACGAGGTAGGCGACATTCCTCTCGAGTTGCAGCCAAAGTTGCTGCGCGTGCTGCAGGAGATGGAGTTCGAACGGCTCGGCAGCACCCGCACGGTGCGCGTGAGTGTCCGCCTGGTGGCGGCAACCAACCGAGACCTGTCCCAGATGGTGCGGGACGGGCAATTCCGCAGTGATCTGTTCTACCGGCTGAATATCTTCCCGGTCGCCGTTCCGCCGCTGCGCGAGCGACCGGAGGATGTTCCGAAACTGATTCGATACTTTGCCCAAAAGTACTCGCTCCGTCTAAACAAGAAAATTACTTCTATCGCCTCAGAAGCTATGGAGATCCTGAGCCGTTACTCCTGGCCGGGTAACATCCGGGAGTTAGAGAACTTTGTTGAAAGGGCTGTAATCCTGTCGCGCGGAAGCGAGCTGGAGCTTCCACTAGGCGAGCTTCGGGTGCGGGAAGATTCCCAAGTCTCGGTTACCGATGACCGCCGGTCGCAAGATCGCCGGTTGCACCAGCGCCACAAGGTTCAGACCGGCAAGGACGCTGCAGAGACGGGCACGCTGACCTTGGAGGATGCCGAAAGGGAACACATCCTTCAGGCACTGCGCGCTTCCGATTGGCAGATCGGCGGACCGCAAGGGGCTGCTGCGCGGCTCGGCATGAAACGAACCACGCTGAACTCTAAAATGAAGCGCTTGAGCATTAGTCGCACTCGCAGTTGAAGGGGGCGGCTCGAGAAATTCCGGCGAAACGCCGCGTTTAGGCGCGCGGCCCACCACGACTCCAACCGACCTATGGCCATGTTGTGGGCGTTGAAGCAATTATCATGTTTCATGCCCCAGTACAATTTTTCAAAGCCTGAAGCCGTAGGAAAATTTGGTTCTCCTAGGGAACTGGCGCCGTCCCGTTCCCTGCTGAGTTGGTGAAACCAGTTTGAAATCAGTGCTCGGTCGCCACCCCGAACGCCACAGCGGGCGTTCCTACGGCGTTGCGGCAATCCCCCTTCTCTCTTTGACCTCTGACGAAGCCAAGTCGGGTTGACGCTATATCGTCAGCTGCTCTCGTCACATCCATCTCTCCCACTTCGGGCTCTCCCTGGATACATTGATTCTTCGATAGTTAAAACCGGCTTAAGCCAGACTGAGTTTGGAACATCGGGTGCGCTACTGCGGGCCGGAGAACGCAGAGCGTGCCATGCTGATGATCACAACCTTCGACAACACGCAGGCAGTAACCTTCCGGCTTGAAAGCCGGCTCGCGGGAGTTGGGTAAGAGTGTTGGCGGCGGTTTGGAATGCTGCCATCACGAGTTTGTCGGAAAAGCCGGCAATCGAGCAGGCGGGTTTTTCCCGTATTCAACTGGAGCACTTTCAGGTGGCGGCGGGTCTGTCGAAGCCGCATATTGCCGGCGTGGCAACAAAGCACAATGCCCATCTGCGGGAAAAGGGGAGAACGCGATGACACGAGTTCATTGGTTGAGGACGACGAGAAAGAATTGGCTGGAGTGGCGTGCAGAGTCGAAGACCAAGCCGGCACGCTACCTGGAGAATCGCATCGTTTTTTGTGCCGATTGTGAGACCCGCCGCAGCCTGGGGTATGGTTCCGGAGCACTGGCCTGCTCCGTGTGCGGGTCGGAACACTGGATGCATCTGCAGTCGGCCAAATTGCCGCCGCCTAAGCCATACGACCAATCGGCAGTTCAAGGCCGACGGGTAGTGGAACGCAGCGTTGAAAGGTTGACCAAGGAAGCCTTTTTTGCTCCTACCGTTTCGCTGATTTAGTCCCCGTAGCCGCCGACGCGAGCAGGCGGACCCACCTCGTTACTTCAGGCGGCCTCACGTTTCGGGCCGGAACGGACCTCAGCCAGCCAGGCGTGTGGGTTGACGCAGAATAGCGCAGGAAGCCGGGGCCGCAGGCGTCGGCATACTGCAGCCAGCTTCAGCAGCTGCTTTTGGCGGGCTTCATTCCATGGCAGGCCGTAGGCCGCACGAAGATCCTTCGGAAGCAGTCCAATACTGACGAAGCTGGCGGCGCGCACGATCCTTCCTCGCAACGGCCCCTCGAGCAGGGCTGCGGCCACTTCTCGCGCCGGGGCGCTGACCACAAGAGTGCCCTCGGACAGCATCGTTTGAAGATACGCTGCAAAGCCGCAGTAATCCACCGGCATCCTTTTTGAAGGAATCCCCAGCAGCAGGCCCATTCTCCGGCTGTCTTGATAGTAAGACTCCTTCTCCTCCGCCGAGAGCGGGCGCACAAACAGTTCGTAGAGACACAGGCTCGAATCGATCAATGTTGCCAGAACCCAAAGTTTTAGTTCCGGATCGTTCGCATCGTAGGCGCAGCCCGAAGGGTGGCAACCTGCAGGTTGCCTCGTTTCCCCGTACACGGAAGTGTGGCACTGACCGATTTGTTGCACAGCGTGGCTGGCCGCTTTGCGACTTCCAAACGTGATGCAGCTCATCAGCCGCATCGTGCGGTACAGGCGCTTGAACGGGCGCCT
>JAKEER010000697.1 GCA_022616615.1 Acidobacteriota bacterium | reverse complement strand
TGTGACGATTAGATTCCCGGAAGAGGGATTTTGGTTCTACTTCACTAACTTAAATCAATAGTGGCACGCACGCTGAATACGACGAGCTGCTGAAGCGTTTGGAATGATGGCAACTCTTCCAGAGGTTTACTGCCTTTGTACATACTCCTCAAATTCCCTTTGCAGTTCGGCATACTCCCGTCGCAGCGCGGTTCTTAGTCCTGTCACAAAGTTTCCAGTCTTTCCGATATTCTCCAGCAGTTTTTGAACGTCACTGAGTCCGTAGGCCTTCATCAAGAACTCCGTAGCCAAGAGAGACTCCTGATACGCCCAAGCGGCCCGGCCGGCGTCCATCCCAATAAATGGGCCCTCGAGTTGGCTCAGGTCAGGGAAGCTTTTCTGGGCGATGGCTTGTTTGGCGAGCGGCAGAAAAGAGCGGCTTGAATCGCCGCTCAAATACTGCGCCAGTCCCTCATTGAGCCAAAGCGGGCAATTGCCTGCGGTTTTTAGCCGAATGAACGAGTGTGTCAGTTCATGTTTGAGAATGCTCCGAACCGTGTCGTCCACGAAGGTCAAGCCTTTAATCGGGAACCGGATCTTGCCATCGTTCAGAGCCCCCACCCAGCCGGGCATCTTAGTCACATCCTGGAACACTTCATCCGGATAAAGCACCACGGCAATCGAATCACGCGGGGAATAGTTCAGTTGATTCTCAAGTTCCGTGAACGATCGTTCCAGACTAGCCAGAATTCCTTGACCGAGCGCCTGGTTGGTTTCACTCCCTTCGTATCGAACCACAAAGTGCAGGCTGTTTGCCTGCTTGAACTCGTTCTCTGCCTGGTTTTCCTGTTCGATCTTTTTTAAGAGCGAGTCGACTTCTAGACGATAGCGCAACTCCAGCGACTGGCGCAGTTCCCGGCTGGCCAGTTCGTTCTTGTCCTGGTGGTAGTAGGTCATGCCCAGCAGGTAATGCAACTCTGCGGACTGGTCGTTTCGAATCCGGGATTTCAGCAGAACGTTCTCAGCCTGCGGATACTGGCCTCGCTTGATATGAAGCCAGCCTAGCGTGAGGTTTGCTTGCAGATTGTCCGGGTCAAGCCTCAGGTAGGGACCGATGAAAGACAATGCCGAGGCAAGGTCGTTGCGTTTGATTTGCCACTGGATGACGTCGCGCAGTGCCTTCTGATAGCGAAGCTTCCTTTGTGCATCCCCAGGCTGCAGGAGGGCATCGTTCTCTATCGCTCTCAGCCGGTTCTGATCGAGTTGGCCATCGCGGATCACTTCCGGAGCCTCGGAGTCCAATGAATCGTCCAGGTCGAGCGCTTCGTCAAGAACTTCTATCGGAACAGATTGCCCTTCGCGGGTGGCTTTCGGCGGGGCCTCGCGCGCGTCTGGAAGATAGGCGCCCGACTCTATCCGAGCGACCAGTTCTTTCGAGAAACCGAAGACATTGCCGTTCCTTTCATAATGAATTCGGCCCCCTTCCTCCCAAGCCCGCTCGACATTGAGCTTCTTGCCATTCTTGAAATGTATAATGTCGGCTGCCGCCGGTGGACCAAAGATCAGGCAAAGCAGCAGAGATACAGCGGCACACCGGCGCACAGCGGTTCCAAGCCAGCGGACGGAGACCGCGGCGTGGCGACCGCTTTGAAACGCCTGGTACGTGGCCGTGACTCTAGTGCCGGCGGAAGACGTTTTGGGTTTGTGAATCACTTGAACTCCGTCCGATTCGCGCTCTCCCCCATCAAGGGAAACCATCGTCGATGCAAGCCCGCAACTTTAACACAGCACGAACAAGAGTCACGATCAAGCGACAGTTAGAACATTTAGAATTCGAGAGACTGGCGCCGGAGTAGAAAGGGTTAACCTGGAAATGCTGATTCATGCAGCCGACGAGGCACTCAACCAAGCCAAGGCATCCGGCAGGGATTTCGTTCACGCTGCAAGTCACCTAAGATCTGGTCGCCTATGGCCCGGGCAGCGCCCCCGTCAACGCCGGCCTGACGAAGTTGCAAGCCCGGAGAGCCACCGAAGATGTCGGGAACAGATACGCTGCACTGATTCGTCGGTTTCGCGGTTGCAGGCCGTTGGCGCAGCCCGCTCCAGGTTTTTTCTGTTTGCCTTCCCTCATAGCGTGGTTTACCTTCCCAAGGTTGTGCATGCAGTCTTCGTGCAAGGCTGAGTTGGGTCTCCCTCTATCCGTCCCAATGAATCTGGAATTATCATTCGCAGGCTCGTTTCCAGTGCCAGAGGATACGAATTCGTTGCGCCTTCAAGACGGCTCACTCGCCCGGCACTGCCGGAGGGCTTACACGCTGGAGATGCAGCGGCTGAAGTGGCGGCATGGAAACGGGGCAGGCGGCTCCGCCATCACGGTTGGCCGCTGCGCGCTGGTCGACCGGCTCATCGTAGCGGTATTCGAAGCCGCGCGCCGGGACTTGCCAGGCATCGGGTTTCAGCCAGTTGGCGAACTACGGCATGCCTCCTGGGTTGCCTTGGGAGAGTATGGGAGGCTTGATCTAGCACCTTACTCGCCTGTCGACGTTCTGCTTCTGGTGAAGTCCCACGCCAGAACGGAACCCGGAGGCGGCCTGGAAGGCCTCCTGAAGGAAGTTCTGGGTTCGCTCGGATGCGAGATCCGGCTGTCTGTGCTGACGGCCAAGGAATGCCTCCAGCGGGCGCAGGCTCAGTTCCCATTCGCTTTCGCTTTGCTCGGAGCCCGCTGGCTCGCAGGCGATGCCGGGGCATTCCAGGACTTGGTTCAACGCTTTTGGGCGAACCTGTTCAAGAACCAGATGGCGTTCCTGTTTGAGATGGCCGACTACCTGGATGCCCTGCACCAGAATCATGGCCCCAGTGTTTATCTGATGGAATCGGATTTGAAACTAGGCGCTGGCGGCCTGCTCGATCTTTACGGCTTGCTGGGCTGCCTCAAAGTTCTGACAGGGAGTGATGATCCCAGCAAGCTGCCGCCTCAAGGAGGTATTGGTCCACGATCTTGGGAGCGGCTGCAGCAAGCGCGCCAGCACCTGACCGTGGTTCGAAATCATCTGCACTTTTTGGAAGGGCGGCGGCAAGATCGCATGGTTCGCGAGCGTTTTGCGCAGGTCGCCGAGTTTTTGGCCCGCCCGAGCCGGAGGCCCGTCGTGGCTGCCGGATTTCTGGTGCGGGACACGTTGCGCCATCGCCGCCAAGTCCATCAGCTCGTGGCTCGTTTTCTACGGCAGGCCAAGGGCAGCCTGAGTGCCAGCTCCGACGAAGCCAAGGTCCGGTATCTGAAACTCACGGCCCCAACTTCCCTTGACGTTCTGGACGGGAAGCCGGGCTCGGCTACGCCCGAGCGCTGGATGAAGGTTTTCCGCTTTGGGCAGACCGAACCGGCCTTGTTCAGCGACGAATTGGAAGCAGTTCTGATCGCGCAGTTTCCCGGCTGGAATTTCCATTCGTTCAACTCGACCACCATGCACGTGGAATTCCGGCTGCTGCTGAAGCAGAAGGGTAGGGTAGGCGGCGCTCTGCGCAAGATGCGTGAAACCGGATTTCTGCGAAGGTATCTGCCTGAAACCGGGCGGCTGGACTGTCTGCCTCAACTCGACCGCTCGCGGAAGCACACCGTGGACGAGCAGGTTTTCATGGCCATCGACGCTTTGGATGAAATGGCGGCCTCACCCGCTGCCTCGATGCACGACTACCAGCGCGTGCTGGATCAGGTTGCCGATCCGTCGCTGATCTATCTGGCGTTGCTGCTGCGGAGTTCCGGCTTCCGGCTCGATCCCCGCCAGGCGCCGCGCCACGAAGCAGCAGCAGCCTGCGCCTTGCGGCGTCTCAACGTGGAGGCTGAGAGCCAGGAGAAGGTTCTGTTGCTAGTGCGTGAGCAGCAGTTATTGGCCGAGGTCTCACAACGGCGCGATCTCGATGATCCCTTCATCCTGCAGGAAGTCTGCGACACAGTGGAGACAGCCGACAACCTGAACATGCTGCTGCTAATGACTTATGCCGAGCTGCAGTCGATCGAAGAAGATGGCTGGAACGAGCGCAAGGACTTTCTGCTGTGGTCGCTCTACTTCAAGGTGTTCGACCGGCTGATGTTCGGAGACGAGATCAGCGAGCCGGAGTACGCTCAAGTGGCGGCCATCCAGCAAAAGGCGCTGGAGCAGTTGGGTCATGAATTTGAAAACCATGCCGTGCTGCGCCATTTCCTGCTGCTGCCCGAGAAATACGCGCTCTATACACCATTGCCGCAGATTATTTCCCACGTCCGTCTTTGCGAAAGGTTGCAGGACCAGCCGGTGGTGACGCTTTGGACGCCTCATCCGCAGGCGGGATATACCGAGTTGATTCTTTCAACACGAGACCTTCCGGGGCGTTTTGCTCAGATTGCCGGCACACTCTCGTCGCAGGGCATCAGTATTCTCAGCGCTCAGTTGAACACCCGCGACGACGAAGTTGTGATCGACACGTTCCAGGTGAGTGATGCCCAGGGAAACGCGATTGTGGATGCGGAGGTGTGGAACCGCGTAGATCGCATGCTAGCCAGTGTGATCAGCGGCGAAAGAGACGTGGAGGAGATTCTGGCCTCAAGGCGACGGGATTCCGAGGAGCCAGCCAACGCCGTAGCGCCGCGACTTCGGATTGACAATGAAATCGCTTCGCAAAGCACCGTAATTGAGGTACAGACGCAGGACCGTCCGGGGTTGGGTTATCGTATTGCCAAAGCCTTGGCTGACCTGGGCTTGAATATTCTCTCGGCTAAACTGGCGACGGAGCGCAACCACGCCTTCGACGTGTTCTACGTCCAGACACGGGAGGGAGAGAAAGTAACCAGCAGTTTTCAGATGACGGAGGTTCTGGAGCGGCTCCGGTCGCGGTTGAACTGATTGACGCAGGAAAGGCGAAAGATGAAGTTCGAACTTCAAGTATCGTACTTCACACTTCGCGCCTTATTCCTGCTTCATTTCATTGAAGAAATGAGCTGAGCCCGCAATTCCGGTTTGGAAATTGAACAGATCTAGTTTCTCGTTGGGCGCATGGGCGTTTTCATCGGGCAGGCCGATGCCCATCAGCACGCTGGGGAGCCCGAGCAGTTCGGCAAACGTGGCAACAACTGGAATGGAGCCCCCTTCGCGCACGAAAACGGGGCGCTTGCCAAAGGCCTTCTCGAAAGCGCGCGAGGCAGCCTGAATGGCTGGATGATCGATCGGAGCTACCCACGCCTTGCCTCCATGCATGCGGGTGACGGTCAACTCGACCGAAGGCGAGGCGATCTGCTTCACGTAGCGTTCGAACAGGTCGGCGATCTTGTCGGGATCCTGGTTAGGCACCAGCCGCATGCTGATTTTTGCCATCGCCTTGGCAGGAATGACAGTTTTTGCGCCTTCTCCAATGAACCCGCCGCACAATCCGTTAAGCTCAAGTGTCGGCCGTACCCAGATGCGTTCCAGCGTGCCGTAGCCCTTCTCTCCAAATGGCGCTGGAGCACCGAGGTCCTTCTGGTACTTCTCCTCGTTAAAAGGCAGCCGCGCCAGTTCCTGTTTCTCCTCAGGGCTCATCGGCAGCACGTCGTCGTAAAACCCTGGAATCTGAATGCGCCCCTCCCGATCCTTCAGCGACATAATGATCTGAGCCAACGCGAAATTTGGATTGATTACCGTGCCGCCGAAAGAACCTGAGTGCAGGTCGCTGTTGGTGCCTTTGAGATCGATCTGGCAGTAGACAAGGCCGCGCAGCCCGTAACAAATCGAAGGCACGCCGCGGTCGAACATCGGCGTATCGGAGATCAAGACCACGTCGGCCTTGAGCAGTTCTTTGTGGTTGACGATGAAGTGGTCCAGATTTGCGCTCCCGACCTCTTCCTCGCCTTCAATCAAGAACTTCACATTCACTGGCAGCTTGCCTTCCGACTTCAGGTGAGCTTCCACGCCTTTGAAGTTCATCAGTACCTGGCCTTTGTCGTCGACGGAACCGCGCGCGAAGATTTCCCCGTTGCGGATAGTGGGATCGAATGGGCCTGAAATCCACAGATCAAGCGGGTCGACAGGCTGTACGTCGTAGTGCCCGTAGCAGAGAATGGCAGGCTGGCCTGGAGCGCCCAGCCATTCGCCGTAAACGATGGGGTGCCCAGATGTAGGAAACAGTTGGGTCTGCTGCATGCCAATCTGCCGGAGTTGGTCGGCGACATAGTGCGCACAGCGCAGTACATCCTTCTTGTTTTCGGCATTGTTGCTAATGCTCGGAATTCGCAGGAAGTCTTTCAACTCTTCCAGAAACCGATCCTGATTTTTCTCGATATAACTCAATACTTTCTGCATGCGCGGCCTCCTCTTGTTCAGGTTCTCGTGGAGTCTAACCCAGCCCGCATAGAGATGTCATTGGTGCTTTTTGTAGCCCCGTGCAAGAAGGTTCCGGTCGGGCTCTGTCTGCTTGCCCCGGGGCTGCAACGTGCGGCAAAGCCGCTTCGACTGGAACCCCTGCAGACGAAAGATTCCTAATGCAAATCCTTATCACGCCGATAATTACAATGGAATATTTTCGGGTGAGGGAAGTTTCATGTTCAATTTAATGTCCGCGCGGCACGCGTTTTCACGGGACCTGGCAATCGACCTAGGAACGGCCAATTCACTCGTTTACCACGAAGGGAAAGGCGTTGTTGTCAATGAACCTTCGATTGTGGCGCTGAACACTGTGACGCATGAAGTGGAGGCGGTGGGACTCGAGGCGAAGGAAATGCTGGGAAGAACCCCGCAGAACATTGTGGCTATACGCCCGATGCGCAAAGGTGTGATCGCAGATTTCCGGGTTACGGAAAAGATGCTGGCCTACTTTATCCAGCGCGCGCACGGTCGCAAGTTCTTCGTGCATCCCCGAATTATTGTCAGCGTCCCCTCAGAAATTACCCAGGTGGAACGGCGCGCCGTGACCGATTCGGCATCGCGTGCCAAAGCCAGCGAAGTCTATCTGGTGGAACAAGCCATGATGGCTGCCATCGGCGCGGGGCTCCCGGTAACCGAACCGGCGGGCAGCATGGTGGTCGACATCGGGGGAGGCACAACCGACATCGCGGTGATTTCACTTTCGGGCGTCGTTTACAGCAAGTCTGTCCGCGTCGCCGGAGATGAGATGGACGAAGCGATCATCCGTTACATCAAGCAGAAGCATAATCTGCTCATTGGTGACCGGATGGCAGAACAGATCAAGATTGAAGTGGGGTCTGCCTATCCGCTGGACCAGACGCTCGAGATGGAAGTTCGCGGGCGCAATTTGATTCAGGGGGTGCCTCAGGCGATCATCATCAGGGACACTGAAATTCGCGAAGCGTTAGCCGAGTGCATTGGCGTGATCGTCAATGCGGTTCGCGGAGCGCTGGAGAAAGTCCCTCCCGAGCTTTCAGGAGATCTGGTTGACCGCGGCATCATGCTGGTGGGCGGCGGCGCTTTGCTGCGCAATTTGGACCGAAAGCTCGCAGAAGAGGCGCAGTTGCCCGTGATGCTGGCCGAAGACCCCCTGCGCTCAGTCGTGATGGGCACAGGAAAACTGCTGAAAGATTTCAAGTTCCTCAGAAAAGTCGCTCTGGACGTGGACTGAGTTCCTTGATCTAAAGCGCTTGTGCCTTGGGTGGCAGGCAGCGCCTGACAACGGCACCATTGCACGCCCCATTTGTTCTAGCCTTGCGAGGTTCCATGCGAATGCGAGAAGAACGTTCCAGTAGTATGACGAGAGAAGTGAAAGGTTATGTCTTGAGACGAAGCCCCAGGGCGATGGTCAAGATTCCGGTTGTTATCCAAGGCGTTGACAAGCACGGTTACGAGTTTGAAGAAGAGACAGAAACTTTCGTCGTCAGCAAGTTCGGTGCGAGGGTTTTTACGGTGCACGAGGTTGACGAGGACGCCGTTCTGCACGTCCGGCTCAAGTCCAGCGAGGAATGGTCGCAGTTTCGAGTCGTGTGGCTCGGAAGGCAGGAGGATGAGACGCTCGGCCACATCGGTATTGAGTTCATCCAGACGTCCAACTTCTTCGGCGTGATCTTCCCTGGCGAGGATTGGACCTGAGACTCAGTCGCCGGCCCGAAAGTCATAGCCTGCTAACGAACTGCAGTTTCCCCTCGATGCGTTCAAATCTTTCCTCGGGTGTCATCACTCTCTAGCTTTGCTAGCTCTCATCTAAAGCCTCCAGTCTAAAACACTGTGTAATTGTGTTCGCGGGAAGGTTCTTTAGCAGACTGGAGCGGCATTCCCATCTGGGGCCGGGAACTTTCCCGGTGCCGGACGTGATTTACGAGATTGTGGAATTCACTGACCAGTTCGCCCAGTTCATCCCGGGCGTTCAATCGCAGAAACACATCATAGTTGCCGCTCGACGCCTTCCGCAAAGCCTGCGTCACCTCCCGTATGGGATGCAGCACGCGCTTCGGCAAATACCAAGTAAAGGCAAAACTGAGCAGCAGCGTGAGCACCAGAGTCACCGTGATCAGCAGCGTAGCACGTTTCCCAAGACTCTCGGTGCGTGCCCGTTCGTCCTCGACGTTTTGCCACCCGCTCTCATTGATGAGCCGCGCCTGGGCTGACAGCGCTTCCCCCTTCGACTGAAGTTCTTCGAGTAATTCAGAACGCTCCGGCTCAGAGGCAATCATCCAACGCGTGATGATCTGGTCAAACGACGTTGCGGCGCTGCTGATTTCATCTATGGCCTCTGTAACCTGGTCGCGTGTCTTGGAGCGCTTGGCGACCGCCACCAGATTGTCAATGCGTTTCTGATAGCTTTCCACGCCACCCGAAAATTGCTTCAAGGCAGCGGCGTTCTCGCGGGGGTTGGCGGACTGAGAGATCTCTTCGATGCTGGCCATGTAGGACTTCATCAACTCCTTCATCTCTGTGAATCGAGGCCGCTCAGCAGTTGAACGCACCAAGCCGTCCTCGATCTGCATTGTGATTTTTTGGGAACTCTCGCGGATCTTTCTCAGCGAGATCGGGTCGTTGAGCAGCACATAGTTCTTTTGTGCCTTGCGCATTTCGTCAACTTCCTGAGCGATCTGTCCGGCGAGCTGCCCAACCTTGGCGTCTACTTTGGCAATGCGGTTGGTTGCTGTCACCATTCCAGCGATGTAGTAGATGGAGAGGAAAATGACGGGGAGAAAAATGAGGCGGGAAACAGTAATTCCCAATCCGATACGGCCTCGCATGGACAGACGATCCCCGTACTTCCGCCACATTCTCCAAAGTCGGATTCTCATTGAACATCACCTGTGAAGGATGAAATTTGATGAAGATAGCACTACAGGAGGGAAGGCGAACACACAATCGCGAATTATACGCAAAACTGGAGACAGCACCAAGGAAAAATGTCGACATCGCGTAATGCGTTAGTTAATGGGGGGCCAACCACTGGCGTGAGCCAGTGGCTAGGGCGTCCAACAAGTTCCCCTTGCCCTTGCGCCAAGCTGCCCGCGCCGCTCGCGGCGCGAGCAGCTTGGCGCAAGGGGAGGTGGCGGGAGTGAGCAGCTG
>JAKEER010000696.1 GCA_022616615.1 Acidobacteriota bacterium | reverse complement strand
GGAGACTTCATTCTCGCTGATCCCGACGCGGGCCGAGAGTTCACGAGCCGTGAGCGGGCCCACCCTGAGCACCTGCCTGAGCGCCGACCGTACCGTCTCGTGTCGCTCGATGAGCTTGAGTGGGCGTGGCCTTTTCGCCAATGGGTGCACCTCAGACCATTGGGAAGTTGTGGGGACAGGTCTCACAATACCACACTCGGTACGCTTCACACCCCCCATCTCAGTAGAGGGACGCTGAGATCCGTTTCGTGACCCCGTTAGCGAGAGGCGTAGAGTCCCAGTGGGAAAACTACAGCAACCCAGAAAGAAGATTTGGAGAGTGCGTTTGCCCCGAGCCCCTGGCAAGCAGGTACACCGGGTCAAGACGAAGTACAGCAGAAAGAAGAAGCATCGCTAAGCACCACCGGCCGCCGGGCCGCAATGTCCGTTATCGCCCCCTCCAATTCCTGGCGTGACCTTGACACCTCCTGGAAACTCCCATATGGTAAGCCAAGGGAGGCGGGCAAGGCATGGGCGCTTTTCGGGTTCCCATCGAGATTGCGAACGTCCAGGGTCAGAGGTTTGAAGCGGTAGAGGCGCTCGTCGACACCGGCGCGACTTACACCATGGTGCCGCGGGCCGTGCTGCAAGGTCTGGGCGTCGTGCCCGAAGAGCGTTGGCCCTTTACTCTGGCTGATGGACGGACAGTCGAATACGACGTCGCCCAGATCCAGGTACGTCTGGACGGGCGCAGGCGATACACCGTCGTTGTGTTCGGTGACGATGGGGCGCAATGCCTGCTTGGAGTGGTGACACTCGAAGAGTTACGCCTGGGTGTGGATCCGGTCAATCGGCGCCTCATTCCAGTTCCCGGCCTGCTGATGGCTCTCTAGCTGTGCTTCCCGCCAGCAAACCTGCCCCCGGTGTACCAAGATCTAGCTCGGCGTGACTCCCCTAGGTGTGGTCGGTCGGGGTGTGACCGGCCTGGGCGTAACCGGTCTCTGCGCATGGCCCCGGCGTCCCATCGGCCTCCGGGCGGGGGATCAGGGGTGAACCGGCCCATGTCAGAAAAGGCTTGCCCTGAGCATCCCCGAAGGGGTGTCGAAGGGTTGACAGCGAGGCCAAGGCACGCTAACTTATTGGCGACATTGATCTGCGGCCGTGATTGGTGGGTGGCGGTTGAATGGGAATAATCGGACCCGGCAGTATTGCGGCACCGGGACGGGCACTTTGGCCCCCCGGTGCTTTCTGTTTTGGGGACCCCGGTTGGGCTGGCCCGCTGGAGGAGCGCAGAGGGGCGAGAAAATGTTAATTGTCAAGACTCGATCCCCCCACTCTCGCTCAGGGCCAATGATTCGGGAGAGGCATGTTCGCCAACGCATGTGAACTAGCCAGGAGCTTCACACGTCCCGTTGTACTGTCTCGTCGCGATAGAGCCGGCAACTGCTCGGCCGCGATCGGCACGTTCATTGTCGTCAACAAGGATGGCTGGGCTGTTACAGCTTGGCACATTGTGGAGGAGGCAGAACGCGCTGCTAAGGCCACTAAGGAGTTCCAGGACGCCGAGGCCTCCAGAGCCACCATTTACGCCGATCCGACAATCGACAAGAAGGAACGAAGTCGGCGCCTGAAGGCGCTGCCAACGTTCCCGTCAGATGCAACAACCAACACGTCCGCCTGGTGGTCGTGGGATCCAGTCCGGACTAAGGACATCGTCGCAGTTCCGGCGGTTGACCTCGCTTTCGTCAAACTCGAGTCATTCGACCCCGCCTCGGTCGTGACCTACCCGGTCTTCAAAGACCCGACTAAACCGATGCAGCCAGGACGCAGCCTGTGCCGTCTTGGGTTCCCGTTCCATACCGTGCGGCCGGTCTTCCATCCAGACAAGAACGCGTTTGAGCTTCCTCCGGGCTCGATCCCGTTGCCACTCTTTCCCAACGACGGGATTCTCACTCGGATAGTCGAGGTTGAAGTGAATCCACCTTTGAACCCGCCCCCGCCCTTCAAGCTCCGGTTGATCGAGACGTCAACCCCCGGCTTCGCGGCCAAAGCGGTGGTCCGATATTCGATCAGAACGGCACCATTTGGGGTATCCAGAGCCGAACGGTGCATCATCCCCTTGGCTTCAGCCCGCCAGTCCCTGGCGGAAGGCCGAACGAAAAGGAGCACCAGTTCATGAATGTCGGCTGGGGCGTCCATGCTGAGACCATCGTAGGGGCAATGCGCGATCGTGGCATTGCGTTTGCTCTATCGCAGGATTGACCGGAGAAGGAGATCCCGATGCCAAAATACTACTACACCACCACGCCAACTCTGCACACGTCCAAGACCGCCTATACGATCGACAGTGCAGGACCGTCGTTATGGTCGTCCTCGTTTCAGCCGGTTCTGGATGATCGCATGACACGGGGCCCGAAGTCAGCCAAGCCCGCGACGAGAAGCAAGGCTCGGACCGGCAGGACCGCGAAACCGCGCAGGCGCTGAGCGGGACCGGCACGGGCGTCTCTTGGCCTATGTCTACCTGGGGGACGGAACCTTTGTTAATGTGTGGCTGGTGCAAAATGGGTACGCGCAGGCCATGACAGTCACGCCCAATGTGAAATACCAGGACCTATTTCTAGAGCTCCAACGAGAGGCCAGTGAGTTGAGGCGAGGACTCTGGAAGTACCGCTGAAAAGTGAGGAGGTTAACTGGAGATGCCATTTGTGTGCTCAAGAGATGGTCACCTACTGGATTCGCCCGAAGGGCAGTACTGTCCAGAGCACGGCTCACGAGTTTTTGAAAAGTGCCCGACTTGCGACGCGCATTGGAGTGTGATTAGGGGCGCTCACTTCTGTACCAACTGTGCACATCCTGCCCCTTGGGTCTCCCGGGATGAGCGCATTAGGTGGTTGAGGGACCGTGTGTCTGATTACCACAAAGACCCAGCAGAAGTAGTGAAGCTGCAAGCGATGTTGGATAAGCTCGCGCAAATGGACCCAGACGATGCAAACACGCTTGTTGGGTGGGATCAACTAAAGAAGGCTGTGCCTAAGCTCTTGGAGGTTGCAGGGCCGATTCTAGAAAGTGTTATGAGCGCATCTATAAGAGCTAAACTTGGTCTTCCCTGAGTTCATCAAGTATCTTATGCCTTGCGGTTAGGCACCGGAGGGCTTCAGATGACTGAAAGACGTAATCCGCGACAAGTTGCTTCCTTCGAAGAACTTTTCCGCGCCTGCCTCTACGAGCAGGCCCTCCGGCGCGTGCTGGTGCAGAAGGGGCTCGTAACCAACGAGGAGGTACTGGCGGAGGTCAATGCGGTGCGGCGAGAGTTCGAGGGAAAGAGGGGGTGGCCAGGACAATGAAATCCTTGCAAAATCTAGAAAAACGGTTAGGTGTAATCGGAATGGGGACAGTCAAATTTTTCACCCTTGATAGTTGGGTGACAGAAAGGTAATCGATCCCCATGCCCAGTCTTGGTCGCCTATTGTCGAAAGGCTATTTCCCCCAGGACATTCCACAGCCGTTCAACACCGCTTCCTTTGGTACCGTGGCAGCGAGAGGGGGACTGCCGCCCGAATTCCTCCCAAATGCGAAGGGCAAGTTCGTGAGGCACGCGCTCACCGCAAAGCATAATCAGGCTAGAGTTCGACGCCTTCGGCGCATACTAGGACTTCCCAATCCGGTTCTTTTTTTCAATCTTTGTCACGTCATCTGTGAAAGATGGCAAGAGCTTCGGACACATATTGCCAAGGACCACCTTACTATAACATCACCTCAGGTTATTGGCTCAGGCGAAAGAGCGATTGTCCCTAAAACGGCCCCTCCCGACCGCCCCGCAATTAAGGCAACACGAAGAACTAGGGGTCGGTACGCATTGATTGCCGACATCCAGCAGTTCTACCCTTCGGTGTATACGCACAGTCTGGCTTGGGCCTTGCACGGAAAGCTCAAAGCAAAAAAGAACAAGGGCGATATGTCGTTGACCGGCAATCGTCTCGACTTTTGGGTGAGGCAAGGACAAGATCAGCAGACGCGCGGTATTCCGATAGGACCAGACACATCATTAGTGCTTGCTGAAATCCTTCTCACTGCAGTCGATATTGGGCTAGTAGCGCGCATCGGAAAGGTCAGCGGTTTTCGAGCGATCGATGACTATGAGTTAATATTTTCGACGGTCTCTGCTGCCGAAAATGCCCTCGCTGAATTCCAGGCTGTGCTGGAGTCATATGACCTTCGGCTTAATGAGGAGAAAACTCGGATTATCGAGCTGCCTCAAATCCTCGACGACACCTGGCCCTTACAGCTACGGCGCTTTGAGATTCGAACGGAAACGAAATGGGAGAGTGCCGACTTGCTTGACTTCTTTAACCTTGCGTTTGAGCTCTCCACCATGCATCCTGAAGCGTCCGTACTCCGGTACGCGATTAGTCGCGTCCGCGGCCTATCCCTGCGTAGATCGACGTGGCGGCTGTACCAAGCGCTCTTGCTTCAGTGTGCCAATGCTGAACCCGGTACTCTCAAGCACGTAATAGCAGAACTCACGCGCCACAAAGATCTCGGCTGCAAACTCAATCATGACCAAATTGGGGCAACTATTGAGCAGCTAGTCTCCCGCCACGTCCCACTCGGTCATGGCAGCGAGGTTGCATGGGCAATTTGGCTGGCCGTTGCCACCAAGTCTCAGATCACAAAAGAAGCTGCAAAGCTAATTGCGACGACTGATGATCCTCTTGTACCCCTCTTGTCACTTCATGCAAACGCCGAAAAACTTGTCATGGGCGGACTAGATACCACAACGTGGGAAGACCTAATGACCCCTGAGGAGTTGTGGGGCGAACAGTGGCTCTTGTGCTATGAGGCGAATGTAAAGCGTTGGCTACCGTCCAAGGGAGGCAAGGATCATGTTCGAGCGGACGCATGTTTTGGATATCTCAAGACTAACAAAGTCACCTTCTACAATGTCCGAGCCTCGGCGCTAAAGGTAAGGCGATGGACCCCGCGAGTTCCGCTTATCGAGTATGAGGTGTGACTGCTCACCTGACACGGGGCAGCGATGCCTGAGTTTCTTAATCAACATTCTGGTGCGTTAACTGTCATATTCTCAGCAGTTGTGACAGTTTCAACGGTAGTGTATGCGGTCCTCACGGCCGTTCTCGTTGCAGAAACCAGACGTATGCGACGCGCCCAAACTGAACCGAAACTTGAGGTCGTTACCAAGGCGCGCGACGAGTGGATAGCCTTCATACACGTCTATGTCCGCAATATCGGCTTGGGCCCCGCCTACGATATCTCCTTCGATATTTACGCCGAATCTGGTGGTGAAGGGGCACAGGCATTGATCGATGACTTTACTCGGGCTAATTTCCTCAGGGCAGGGCTCAAATATCTTGGCCCTGGACAGGAATTGGTTTCCGGTTACTCGCAAATGACGGAGAGGTATGAGCAAAAGATCGAGTCGGCTCTCATGTTCGTCGTTTGCTACCGAAGCGCGGCGGGTAGGACATGTCAGGAGAACTTTCGACTCGATTTTTCCGAATTCAAGGGCCGCACGCAAATCGGTAGGCCTCATCTCTATACAATTGCGCAGAACTTAGAGAAGATCCAAAAGGATATTCATCACCTCACAACTGGCTTTAGACGTATCAGGGCCGATGTATACAATAGTGAAGACAGAGAAAAAGAACGAAAGCAGTGGGAGGAGCATCGGAAGCACCGTGCTGAGAAGAGCGAGGAGTCAAGCTGAGGGAAGGGATCGTGGGGAAGGATTGGGGGTAACTCAGGTCTTGACCATTTCGCTATTGCGGCCTCGCCATCCCTCCCCGAGCCACCTGCAACCCTCCCCCGCCAGCGTTCGAATCCTGCTGTAAAATGCCGAGGGGTCGTGTAGCATCGGATGCATGGCGAGGGAGAAGGATTCGTGGCTCAAAGAGGCTGAGGCGAGGCTTGGACAGCGTTTTCGGAACCGGGCGCTGCTTCGGGCGGCACTCACCCACCCTTCGGTCGGGGCCGAAGGGAAAGCCTTTGAACGCCTCGAGTTTTTGGGCGACGCCATCCTCGCGCTCGTCTTGGCGCTCGACCTGTATCGGCGCTACCCGGATCGCTCGCCGGGAGAACTGACCCGCCTCCG